>CANRKX010000011.1 GCA_947631325.1 uncultured Clostridia bacterium
TAGAGGTAATTGAATACGGCTTCGTGCCTGACCTCAACTTGCGCTACAAGTCTGAAAAGGTTTGCAATATCTTTAAAGCCCTCGTCCTCGGCGTCCTTTTGGAATGCTGGATAAACTTCAGCATGTTCCTTGTGTTCGTCCTCGGCGGCGTTTTTAAGGCTGGTCTCGAGGTCGCCCCCGTGATAGGGGTAACCCGCTTCAAGCTCGATATTATCAAGCTTTTCGCCCCGCTTGTTCAATTCCTCAAAGAATCTTCTCGCGTGCACCGTTTCGTTTTTTGCAAGAGTCTTTACGGTTTCGGCAAGGGTGATATATCCCTGTTGAGTCGCCATGCGCGCAATCAACTGATATCTCATTCCCGCCTGACACTCTCCCGCAAAGCTCCTTGCAAGATTTCTGTACGTCTTGGTTTGGTCGAATTGCATAACTTTCCTCCGTCACAAGTTATTTTGCCCTATGTATTTTCGATTATTCCGCCAACCGCTTGGCATATTATGTCAACCCATTTGCCGACCCCCACGCCGACCGATATGCCGACCGATATGTAAACTTATATATCAACCCCTGCGCCGCCCCGAAAATCTTTAAATTTTCCTTGAAAAATTTTCCTCAAAACAATTGATTTTCCGCACTTTTGGCTATATAATTGACATTGATTTCAAATAATGATTTCAAACGGAGGATTTATCATGCTTAACGAAAAAATCGCAAAACTCTTAAACGCACAGGTGAACGCGGAACTGTATTCTGCCTATCTCTACCTCGATTTCTCCAACTATTTCGAGGATGAGGGTCTCGACGGCTTCGCCCATTGGTACGAAATTCAGGCTCAGGAAGAGCGCGACCACGCTTTCATGATAAGAAGATATCTTATCGACAGCGGTCACAGGGTCACCTTCGAAGCAATCGCAAAGCCCGACAAGGTATTCAAGACCCACATGGACCCCTTAAAGGCAGGTCTCGAACACGAAAAGTACGTCACCTCGCTCATCACCACGATCTATGCCGCCGCTTTCGAAGCCAAGGACTTCAAGACAATGCAGTTCCTCGATTGGTTCGTAAAGGAACAGGGCGAAGAGGAGAAGAACGCCGACGACCTCATAAAGAAGATGCAGCTCTTCGGCAGCGAGCCCAAGGGTCTCTATATGCTCAATCAGGAGCTTGCGGCAAGGGTATATACCGCTCCCGCGGCTGAAGAATAATAGGGGTGGGGGGATAGCCCATCGCTAAAAGCCCATCACAAGTAAATTTTTCAATTTGATTTTTAAAGAAAAATGCGGCGAAGCAGAAATTTCTGCTTCGCCGCATTTTGGAATTTTAAGTTAAGCTCCCGTCCTCGACCACTCGGCGATATTGCCGTCCTCGTCGAAGTGCCAGAAGTTGCCCGTTGTCACAGCCCCCGTCCCCGTAAAGGGATTGTTTTGACTGTAAAAGTACTTTGTCGCCCCCGAGAAGTGGTCGTTCGCACCGTTTTCATAGTCGGTGTTTGCGTTCAAAGTATTCCACTGCGCTTGCGTGCCTTGGAAATATACTTTGTTGAGCCTTGAGCAGTTGAGAAAGGCTGCATAGCCTATGCTCCTCACCGTGCGCGGTATCACTATGCTTTTAAGCCCCATCATATTGTAAAGCGATTGGTCTGAAAGCTCGGTGACTCCGCTTCCCAAAATCAGCGTCTCTATGTTATAGCAGTAGTTGAACGCCCCGCCGTCAATGGCGCCGCCGCCGTTAATGATAACAGTTTTCAGAACGCTCGGAAGATATTTATCTGTATATTCCGTTCCGTCTTGCGAGTTGTTGCCGTAGTTCGAGCCGCGGTTGGGCGCGCCGAAGATATATGAGAAGAAGAAATTGCTCTCTCCCGCATCGTCGGGGTCGGGCGCCTTGTATTCCGACTCGCCCACGAAGGGAAGGGTTATCTTCTGTATAGCCGAACACTTTTCAAATGCCGATATCTCTATTTTCGTCGTATTTTGGGGAACTACAAGCTCGGTTATCGCCGTGCACCCGCCGAACGCGAACGAGCAAATCGTCCTTATCGGCAGGGCAAGGTTTACGTCGGTCAAAGACGTGCAGTTGTAAAAGGCGTGGTCTCCGATCGTCGCAACTCCGCCCGTCTCGAGAGTGGTTATCGCCGTGCACCCCTCAAACGCCTGCGAGCCTATTTCCTTCACGTCGTTTGAAAATTTTACCTTGCCCGCCTCGTTCACGGCTTCAAGGCTGGTGCAGTTCAAAAACGCCTGCGCGGGAATACTCTTTATTCCCTTCCCCAGCGAAACGTACACGAGGGAGGTGCAGTTATTGAAAACTTCCTCCCCAAGGCTGGTCACCGAATCGGGAATTATTGCGACCGTGAGCGATAAACAGGACACGAACGCCCCGACGCCTATGGATTTTATGCTCGAAGGAATGGTTAGGCTCGTCATCGCCGTGTTCATCTTGAAAGCGTCGTCGGCGATAGCCGTCACGGGTTTCCCGTCGTAGCTCGCGGGGATTACGACGGCTTCCGAGCCCGCAAGCCTTCCCGCACCCGTCACGGTGTATTCCGTTCCCGCTTCGTTGAGCTCGAGCGCGACGGACGCGCCGCTCGACGTATCGGGGCGATAGGGCTTGTCCTCAGTTCCCTCGCCCGTTCCCGTTACACTGCCGCTCGGCGCGGGCGGTTCTGTCACCCTGTTGTCGGGCGAACACGCCGCCAAGCCCGCCCCAAGGCAGGCTGCCATGACCGCAGTCAATAAAAATATCAATATCTTTCGCTTCATTTTCGTACCTTGCAATGAATTTTAATTCATTATATCATAAAAAAATATTTATATCAAGCGTTTAAAGGGTCGTTTTATTCGTTGGGATAGCCGCCCTCAAATCCCAATACAATCTCAAAATTCAGATAGGTATTCTCAATCCTCCCGCCCTTGCGCGCGCGTAACACGCGTAACAAAAAAATATTCAAATATATATAATTCGCTTGCCAATGCCCGCCGTTTATGATATAATTTGAATAATTATTCGATTAAATTTGGGCAATTATAACCTGAGCTTATCAAAGCTATGATTAAAATTTATAATAGCCCTGCAAAAATGCGGCAACAATGTAAATTTCGCCCCTTTCGGGAAAAATAAGGAAGAACAAGATGAAGAGATATCTTTCCCTGATTATCGCAATATTTTTATCGATAGCGGTGGCGTCTATGTGCGCCTGCGCTTCGGGCTTCAAGTCGCACAGCTGGTCTGAGGGTTGGAGCCACGACATAAGTTCTCACTTCCACGTCTGCACCGACGAGGGATGCTACGGCAGGAACGAGACCGCCGACCACGATTGGACTTTGGTCACCACGTCCGTCCAACCCACATGCGGCTCGGAGGGCTTCGGCGTCTACAAGTGCTCTGTCTGCAATGCCTATAAGGAGGACGTCATTCCCCCCACGAACGCGCACGACTATGAGCTCATCATCTCCGTCAGCGAGCCCACTTGCCATTCCGAGGGCAACGGCGTCTATCGCTGCAAGGTCTGCGGCGTAATCGCCACAAAGCCCGTTCCCGCAACCCAAGACCATGTTTTCGGAACGGAGTGGGAAGCCGATGAAAGCGGTCACTTCCACGTCTGCACAAACAGCGGCTGCACGGAAAGGTCTGAAGTTATCCCCCACACCGAGGGCGATCCTGTCATTCATAACGCTTCGGGCGGCAACGACGGCATAATGGAATATCGCTGCACCGAATGCGGCTATGTCATCCGCTCCGAAGCGGTGCCCGCCGCCGACGTTCCCGTTTCGCTCGAACTCACCCTCATCAGAAATCTCGACAGCCAAAGGGTAGTATTGGAAGAGTATAACGACGGATATCGCGCCACCCTGTGCAGCGAGTCCTCCATTCCGGGCAGCTCGGAATCGCAGAGACGTTATTCCGTCAGTCTCGTCGGCAAGAACGCCGCGGGCGATACTATTTCGGCTCCTTTCGTCGGAATGGGCGATAATAAGGGGGTAATGGTCTATGATTGCGACCCGATTGACGGTCACGAAGTGTATATCGGCGATACAAACGACCAAGAAGATGAAATACACGACGTCAAGTGCTTCTCAAACACCTTGATGTATCTGACGAACGGCGAATATGAAATTGTTTTCAGATATGAAACGGGCATCATAAGCGGCGAGCACAAGGTTCGCGCCGAGTTGAAACTCTACTTGACCGTCGTCGACTATGTAGCGCAATAATCATTTGAATAGTTTATAATTTTAAGAGAATATAATGGACGAGAATTTTAAAAGGCTGAAAAAGAAATACCTTGTGTATGCCATATTGAAGAGCGCGGCGATAGGGCTGTCATGCGGGCTTGTCGCCGTCGGCGTCGCCTTGCTTTCCGTAAAGCTTTCAAGCGCTTCTTTCGGCATATTATGGTATGTATTGATTGGCGTCGGCGCCCTGTTGGTCGGCGGCGTCCTCTCTTTTGTCTTTTTGAAGCCCGACGACAAGTACGCCGCCCGCCGTCTCGACGGCGACTATAACCTTGAGGAGAGGGTACAGACCTCTCTCGAATATGCGGGTGCAAGCGGCGCGGTCGTCGAAATGCAGAGGAAGGACACCGAGAGCAAGCTTGCAGACCTCACAATGTCCAAGCCCGCGTTTTCAAAAATATGGCAGTATTTTGTCGTCGTTATTATTGCCGTCGCCGTCGCCCTTGCGGGCATCTTTGTCCCCGGCGACCCTGTCGGCGCAAAGCCCGTGTATGACGACAATACCCCCCGCGAAGTAACCCAGTTCGAACTCGTCCAACTTAACGAATTGATTGAAAACGTCCGCTCCTCAAAGCTCGAGGACGATATAAGGGAGGACGCGGTCGGAGAACTCGAAGGATTGGTCACAGACCTTGCCGACGTCCACACCGAGGGCGCGTTGAAGAGGGCGGTGTACGGCACAATCGACGATATCGACGCCCTGTTTGCCGCAATCGACAGCTATCGCAAGATAACCGCCTCGCTTTCGGGCGACGGGCAGAACGTCTGCGACTTCATCTCGGACGGCGCACAGGCGGGCGAGACCTTCGGACTTCTCGACTATAATTCGGTTGTCACCTTCTACGGCGTCCGCCACGACAGCGTGACCGCCGCAATGGAGAGGGGGCTTTCAAAGTTCAGATTACAGACCGCAGTCTCCCGCGAGGACGGCTTGGCAACGGTGCTCCGCTCGGTCGTCAACTCTATAAGGAGCGCGCTCACGGCTTCGGGATTGACCCAATCCGACGGGCTGTATGCCGCGCTTGACGGCTTTGCAATCGACCTCTCTTTCATGCAGACAGACGCCGCGGGCAACTCCGTCGCAGAAGACGTCCTCTTGTCTAACATAAGTACGCTTATCGACGAGTTTGCCGAAAATATCGTTATCGAACTCACCCCGCAGTCCTATCATTACGCAATGGACACCTTCATAAGCCGCAGATTGCAGACAATTTTCGGCTATGAATTCGAACTGCCCGACCTTCCCACGGACGAGGGCGGCAGCGGCGAGCAGGGCGGCAACGACGATGAAGAGCAGGGCGGCGACGACCGGAACCCCAACAGCCCCGGGGGAAGTATAGACTCTGGCGAGGTGCAGTACGGCTCGAACGACGAAGTTTACGACCCCATCGAGGGCAGATACGTAAAGTACGGCGAACTCTTCGCCAAGTACAATGAGTTGAACAATCTCGACTCCCTCACCGAGGAACAGCGCAAGATTGTCAACACCTATTACGATATATTGACCGGCGGCTTCGGCGGCGGGCAAAATTAAAATAAAAAATAAGCAAAACGAGGATAAAAAATGAAAAAATCTAAAAAGGCGGCAGTTGCGGAAAATAACGTCGGAACGGCAGAGGAGAACGTCTTTAACGGAGTGACGGAAGAAGAGGTTGTCTCTCCCGCCCCCGAAGAGACGGCTCCCGAAGAGACTTCGACCCCCGCAGACAGTTTGAATGAAGTCCCCGAAGTTCCCGTTGACGCGGACAAGGCGGAAAAGATAACCGCTTTCAGTAAGGCTATCTCCACCATAAAGACGGAGTTAAAGAAAGACGTCGTCGGCATGGAGGATATCGTCGACAGCGTTATCTGCGCCATTATCGCGGGCGGCAACGTCCTTTTGGAGGGCGTTCCCGGGGTCGGCAAGACCCGTCTCGTGCGCGCCCTCGGCAAGTCGATGAGCTTGCCTTTCTCGCGTATACAGTTCACGCCCGACCTGATGCCCTCCGACGTCACGGGCGCAAACATAATCGAAAAGGACGAGAACGGCAGAATGAATACGGTGTTCAGCCGCGGTCCCATATTCGCCAACCTCGTGCTTGCCGACGAAATCAACCGTGCGACTCCCAAAACGCAATCGGCAATGCTCGAGGTCATGCAGGAGCACAAGGTGACCGTCGCCAAAAAGACGTACGTTCTCGAAGAGCCTTTCTTCGTCCTCGCAACCGAAAACCCCATCGAGCAGGACGGCACATATCCCCTTCCCGAAGCGCAGATGGACAGGTTTATGTTCAAGCTGTTGGTCGGCTTCCCCTCGGTTAGCGACCTCGCGGACATAGTAAATATGACTCAGATAACCATGGACGAGACGGCGAACGCCGTTATCGACGGCAAGACCATTCTCGAAATGCGCGAGCTCGCTAAGACCGTGCCCGTTATCGAGGACGTTTTGAATTACACGGTAAACCTCGTCTCCAACACCCACCCCGAACTCGAAAAGACTTCGGACACGGCTAAAAAGTACATAAGATACGGCGCGTCTCCCCGTGCGGCACAGGCTTTAATAACCTGCGCAAAGGTACGCGCCCTCATGAACGGCAAGTACAACGTCTCCTATTCGGACATCAAAGCCCTTGCCTATCCCGTTTTAAGGCACAGGATAAAACTCAACTATTCCGCCGTCAGCGACAAACTCTCGGTTGACGACGTAATCGGCAAAGTGATAGACGAAACAAAGTAACAAATGAGCGATTTAGTCATAAGCGAGGAGTTTTTGGGGGAGATAGAGCTCCTTCAAACCCTCCTCAAAAACAACGTTGCGGGCAGATTCGGGGGCAACCATCAGAGTAAGACCTTCGGCTCTTCCTGCGAATTTGCGGATTACCGCGACTATATTCCGGGCGACGATATAACCAAGATCGACTGGAACGCTTTCGCGCGCTTTGAAAAGCTCTATTTAAAGCTCTATCTCGACGAAAGACAGGTTCACACCCGCATATATATCGACGTCAGCCGTTCCATGGGCTATGGCAAGGGTCATAAGGGCGAGCAGGCTTTAAAGCTCGCCGCCGCCTTTGCCTATATCTCGGTATGCGAAATGGACAGGGTGTCTATTTATCTTCTCCGCGACGACAAAGTGGAGGGGATAATAGAAAATATGTTGGGGCGCGAAGCCTACTTAAACAACATAGGCGCGTTGAACGACGTGCAGTTCGGCGGCGATTGCCGCATATCCGAAGCCATTTTGCCTACGACGGTGGGCTATGGCGACGGGCTTTCGATTATTATTTCAGACTTTCTGACCGATAACGACTATGAGACGGCTATCGACCACCTCTGCGCCAAAAAGCGCGACGTATTGTGCGTCCAGATTCTCTCAAAGGAAGAGTTGAATCCCAAAGCCCGCGGCAAACTTCACTATTTCGACTGCGAAAATTCCGAAAAGGTCTATCGCAAAAACATAAACAGGGAGATTATCAAGGCGTACAAACTCGCCCTCGAATACGCCACGGGCAGAATACGCGAACACTGTCATTCGAGGGGGGCTTCATACATGCTCGTCTCCTCGACCGACAAACTCAACGAAATTTTCTTCGAAAAGCTCGAGGAAGAGGGGGTGCTTAAATGAGTTTGGCATATCCTCTCGGCTTTCTCGCCCTCATCGCAATCCCCGTCCTCATTTTAATCTATATTATCAAAAACAGATACACCGAGCAGACCGTCTCGTCAACCTATCTTTGGAACCTCAGCGAAAGGTTTATAAAACGCCGTATTCCCATCAACAGAATCACGGGTATTATAAACCTCATCTTGCAGATTCTCGCCGTTATAGCGATTGCGATAATTCTCTCCCGTCCTTTTCTTATTATGAAGGGTGGAGCCCAAACTTATTGCTTTATCCTCGACGGCTCGGGCAGTATGAACGCCCTCTGCACGGACGACAAATCCCGCTTCGAAAAGGGCAAGGACGAGATATTGAAAATCATAGACGATTCCGTCAAGGGAAGCCAATACACCCTAATATATGCGGGAACTTCGACGGAAACCATCTTCGAAAATTATGCCGATAAGGACAACGCCATGGAGGTCGTCCGCGACTTAACCGCCGCATATTCGGCGACGCCTTTGACCGCCGCGCTGTCTGCCGCGCAGAAGTATTTCACTTCCAACCCCTCGGCAAAGACCTATCTCATAACCGATAAAAATTTTGAAACGACCAACAACATAAATCTCGTCAACGTTTCCGACGGCGGCGAAAATTATGCCGTATCGGGGGTGGAAGCCACCCTTTCGGACGGCAAGCTCAACGTCAGCGGCAACGTGTCGTCATATGAAAGCGACGCAGAACTCACCCTCGAACTCTACTTTGCGGGCGAGGGCGGCGAATTTGTCAAGGACGGCGATATCACCGTAACCGCCGCAAAGCTCGCCCAAACAGCCTTTTCGTTCAAGAGCGAAAGGTCCGATTACACCGCTTTAAAGGTGCGCGTCGCCCAACAGGACGCCCTCCCGCTGGACAACGAACAGACCCTTTTCAACGCCAAATTCGAGAATATATCCAAGATTATGCTCGTCAGCGACACGCCCTTTTTCATGCATGCCGCCCTTTCCGCCTTGGGAATTCCCGACGACAGGTTGGATATCGTCGAAAGCGAAAAGTACGCCGAGCAGTCGGGCTATGGTCTGTATATATATGAAAATTTCGTCCCCGAAGAGCTCCCGCGCGAGGGCGCAACGTGGTTCATCAACCCTCCCGAAAGCGTCAAGGGCACCAATTTCAGCACGGGCGATTGGTACTTCCCCGTCGACAGGGCGGAGTTCTCCCAATCTTCGGCAACCACCACCCGCAACCTCTTGAAGGGCATAATCCGCAACGAGAGCGAAGACTTCAAACCGAGGCAGTACATGAAGTGCGGATTAAGCAGCGGCGGCAAGTTCAACACTCTCTTATCCTGCGACGGCAGCCCCATAATCTTTGCGGGCACGAATATTTACGGCAACCGCGAAACAGTCTTTGCCTTTGACGTCAAGGATTTCGCTCTGTTCACTTTGGGCGCCAATTTTTCGGTTATGTCGTCAAATATATTGACGTATTCATTCCCGCCCGTCGTGGATAATACTTCATATATATGCGGCGACGTCATACAGATAAACCGCATCCCCAACAGCACGAGCATAAGCATCGTCACCCCGTCGGGCAAAAACGTCTATCCCGACGTAAGTTCGTCGGCGGCGGAGTACGAGCTTGAAGAGGTGGGCGTATATAAGATAACGCTCGCCATGAAGGACAATTCCGAGATGTCGGTCAACGTATACAGTTCGTTGCCCGAGGCGGAGCGCGTCCTCACGGTAACAGAAAAGGAGTTTATAATTCAGGGAACGCCCGCGGCGAGCAACCTTGACGGCATTATAGACGACTTACTCATTTTGTTTATAGTATTGGCTGTCCTTGCCGTGGCAGATTACGGAGTGTATTGTTATGAGCAATATCAGCTTCGATAACGCATATTTATTGTTGATAGCCGTTCCGCTTGTCATTCTGTTCACGGTTCCCTTCCTTATCGCCGTCAGAAAGGACAACAGGAACGCCCACAACGTCACGTCGCAGATACTTCACGTCGTCATGGCGCTCATTATTGCCTTTGCCGCGGCGGGGACGAGCATTACGGCAGTCCTCACCGAAACAGACGTGTACGTCGTCGCCGACGTGTCTTATTCTGCTTCCAAAAATCTTGATAACGTAGATAGCTATATCCGCGGCATTAAATTGCCGAGAAACGCCAAGATGGGGCTTGTGTGCTTCGGCAAAGACTACAAGCTCGTCAGCGAGTTGGGCGATAAAAATAAGATTGCAAGCGTCAAAAATTCGGGCGTGGACGAGACGGAGACCAATATAGCCGAAGCCCTCAATTATGCCGGCACCCTCTTTGAAGAGGACGTCATAAAGCGCATCGTCCTCATAACCGACGGCAAACAGACGGACGAAGCCGACACGTATGCAATTCACCGCGCCATAAACGCGTTGCAGGCGCGCGACATAAAGGTGGACGCGATATATCTCGACGATAACCTTTCGGAAGACGCGCGCGAAGTGCAGATTTCAAGCGTCGATTACACCCGTTCGGTGTTTATCGACCATAGCGAGACGGCAACCGTTTACGTGCAGTCGAGCTATGAGACAGACGCAATCTTAACCCTCTATAAGGGCGATACAAAGCTTTCGGACAGGGCGATAAGGCTCATGGACGGCGCAACGCCCGTCACCTTCGACCTCGACACGTCGGAGGCGGGCTCTTTCGACTATCGCGTCACCGTCTCGGTAGGCGAGGACGCCAGCGACCACAACAACGAAGTGACTTTCACTCAGATTGTCTCGCCCATAAAGCGCATACTCTTAATCACGGGCAATTGGAACGACTGCCCCGAAATCATCGAACAGTACGGCGACAGCGGCGCATATATCGACGTGTATGAAAAGGAATTTTCGGGCGACACCGACCATACGCCCACGCCGATAAGCGTAAAGCGCGCCTATAAAGCGCAGTTCGAGGGCAACGAGAGGATAAATATAAACCTCATGTCCGACGTCAATCTGGACATTGTCCAGCCGTGGAGCATAGAGCAACTGTGCAAGTATGACGAGATTATTATTTCGGATATAGATATAACCGCCCTCCCCAACAGGACGGAGTTCGTTTCCAACCTCAACACCGCAGTGTCCTTCTTCGGCAAGAGCCTTTTGACCTTCGGCAACCTGCATATACAGAATTCGGGAATTGAGGAACTCGAAGAATTGGGCGAAATGCTCCCCGTGAGATACGGCAGAAGCGACAATCTTCCCAAGCTCTTCACCTTGGTCGTTGACAGCTCGCGCAGTATGACGACGATGGGCAACCTTCAGAAGGCAAAGTCCTCCGCCATAAAACTTCTCGACCTCATGGGCGATAACGACTTTGTAAATCTCGTCTCCTTTGACGAAAATGCGCACATAAGGCTCAACCAGAGCCCCGCGAAGAGGAGAGATGATATAATCGCCGCCATAAACAGCCTATCCCCCGTGCAGGGCACCGACATAAAGACGGCTTTAAGCGCGGCATACGACCTGTGCGACGACCCCTATCAGAGATTTTCCGAACGCCGCGTCGTGTTCATTTCGGACGGCATAAATTATGTTGACGATACCGACAGCGAAATTACCTCAATTGCTTCCTCGGCTTATGACGACGGGGTTGTGACAACCGTCCTCGACATGGGCAGACAGCGCAACCCGAGCAGCGATCAGACCACCGTTTCAAGCAAGGCGGAACGCCTTCTCAAAGCCATTGCCGCGGCGGGCGGCGGTTCGGTTGACGACGCATATCTTTATTTGGGCGACACCGAGGATCTCCCCGACGACGTATTCCAACAGATATCCGATAAGATGTATGAAACTGTTGTCGAAAGGACGACTTCGGTCAATATAACCCGCCGTTCGGACGAAGTTCTCGAAGGGCTTCCGCAGTCCGGATTGCCCGATATTACGGGATATATCTATTCCTCGTCAAAGCCCAACGCGACAAACGTGCTCGAACTAAATCACAAAAAGCAGAACTCCGACGAGTTTGAAAAAATCCCGCTGTACGCCTATTGGTCGCGCACCAACGGCAAAGTAGCGTCGTTTACAAGCGCGCTTAGCAGGGATTGGCTCACGCAGTGGGACGATAGCGAGCTGAGCGGTCAATTTATCTCAAATATTCTCGACGTCAACACGCCCGAGCAAAAGACGGACTATCCCTATGTGTTCGACGTATTGCAGGACGGCTCCTTAACGACGGTAAAGGTTGCGCCCGCAACCCTCCGCTTCACTTCCACCGCAAACATTTCTATAACTCTGCCCGACGGCACGGTTTCGGAGAACGTCATGGTTTTCGACGGCGCGGAGTACAGCTATGAATTTACCGCGGTCGACGTCGGCAAGTATACGATAACAGTTTCATACGAATACAACGGCACACAGTATACGGCGATATCGCCGCTCACGGTGTCCTATAAGAGCGAGTATAACGAGTTTACGCTGTATGAGCCTTCCGTGCTCTCCAAGGCGATAGGCGACGGCGGTCAATTGAGTTTGGACGGCAGTCTCTCTCTTGAAAACGCGCCCAACGAAGCGGGCACATATACCGTTGAACTCACAATGCCCCTTTTGATAATCTGCGCCGTGCTGTACGTCGTCGATATCATCATACGAAAGCTGAAGTGGGAGGACGTCAAGAGCTTCTTCGCCTCGTTCGGCAAATCGCGTAAAGAGGAGGGCGGCAATTCATGAGGAAGTTGATTTTCATTGTATTGGCTTGCATTATCGCCCTTTTCTGCGCGGGATGCGGCTCATATACTCCGCCCATAATTCTCTCCCCCGACGAAAATCAGACCTCGCCCAATCCCCCCGAAGGCGATGAGGGCGAGGATGAGGGGCTTGTATACACCGTCTCATTGCGGCAGGAAAACGGCAGGTCGTATATCCCGCCCGTGCCCATTTACGCACAGTGGATGAATGTGGACGAGGACAACAACAGCGTGTTCACGTCTCAGTTCAACGCGGCGGGCATAGCGCGGGCGACGGGGCTTGAGGGCGACTATCGCGTCACCCTTTCCAACCTGCCCGATGGCTATGCGTACGACCCCAACAACGGCGGCGCACAGTATATCGCCACCGAGGATACCCCCAACATTTCCATAACCATATTCAGATTAAAGGAACTGAGCGGCGTGGGCGACAATCTGTATATGAACTGTCTCTCGTTCAGCGAATCGGGAATGTACAGGATAACTCTCAACAGCAAGTCGCAAAGGCTGTACTTTGAATTTACACCTCGAACTACGGGCATATATTCGGTCGAATCGTGCGCCGATATCTCCGCAAACGAGATAAACCCCAAACTTCAGCCCTACACGGGCACAACGCAGTATAAGCACCCCGACCCCGAGGTTGACGGCGGCGGCTCGTCCTCGTCATACACCAAGAACTTCAAATTCGAGAGAATGATAGGCAACTATGAAGAGGGTAGCCCCATCTGCTTTGCGGTGTGGGCGGAGAGCAACCGCGGCTATCCCGTCACGGTTGACCTCATGGTTGTGTATGCGGGCGACGTTCCCCCCGTTGAATTCGTTAAGTCCGTCGGACCCTATTATAGCGGCGCAAAACCTTCGGGCAATTTCCACTATATGTATGAAAATTCACCCGGCGGCTTACTCGACGCAAGCAAGGTCAAACTCGATTGGACTGACTTGAATGAAGACGGCGTATGGCAGGAAGGAGAGGGAGACGGCTTCTATCATGTCTATGACCAAACTCTCTATCAATCGACAAACGGCTTCGGACCGCTCGTCTTTATGAAGATTTCTCAGCCTTGCGAGCTGTTCGAGCATATGCAGACGGGCACGGCAAGTCCGTCGATAATCCAAAATCTCAATATGGTATTCGGCGATTACAACTATGTGGGCTTCTTCGACAGCTATCAGAGCTATATAAAGTTCGACGGCGTTCACCCCGTGAATGTCGAATTGCAGACCTTCCTTCAAAGGCTCGCCCTCTATTACAGAATGTTCCTCGACGGAATAGGTAATGTTGAGTCGATTACGGGCTTGAGCGGCAACGGCGCGAGCGGCTTGAGCTCGGATGAGGAGAGTCAGTGGTTGTTCGCCTGCGGAGTCTACCGCTAACGCTCGCTCCCGCGCTAACGCGGCGCGGCGCATATATGCGTCGCATAACTTTGTCGCGCTTCGCTCCGCCTTGGTCGTGTACTTCATTGTACACTCCCTGCGGTCGTCGCTCGCGCTTCTTGTTCTGCTCGCATCTCTGCACCGCGGCTTATGATGAGCAATTTAAAGATTGTCATCCCGACCGAATGAGAAGCCTGCGAAGCAGGTTCGATTGAGTGGAGGGATCCCCTCGTGGTCTCGGGGTGCAATTCTGAAACGCCTACCGCATACCTCGTGGTCTCGGTCTGCACTTCTAATAATCCCACCTCATTATACCTTTCCCCCTTCCAACGGAAAGGGGGAGAGTACCCGAACCCAAAGGTTCGGGGGAGAGAAGGTTGTTCCCACTTTTACCAAAAAAATGATAAGGCAGGAAAAAATCAGTGTTTGCAAGTTCAGCAATTTCAAAGTTATCTTCACTGCTCGCGTCGGATACGCCGACCAATATGATAATCGGTCTTTCCGTCGCTTCGGCTGTCATCGTCGTGCTCATTGTCGGCATAGTTCTGACGGCGGTAGTACATAGGGACGAAAGTCACCGAAAGCACAGACGGGGCAAGTCTGCAAAGACTTCAAAGCCCGAAACTTTGCCCGTGCAAAAATCCGAAAAGATTGCGCCGCGCGAAGCCCAATCCGCACCCCAATCTGCACCTCAAACGGCGTCTCAAAATATCCAATCTGCGCCCGTTAATGTTGAGCCTTTAAATGCCGCACAATCGGGCGAAAAAACAGTTGCACAGGCAACTATCGTCACCGAAATCGCCCAAAAAT
This sequence comes from uncultured Clostridia bacterium, assembly GCA_947631325.1. GTDB lineage: Bacteria > Bacillota > Clostridia > Christensenellales > Borkfalkiaceae > Coproplasma. Next base: position 14,721 of record CANRKX010000011.1, read on the forward strand.
CGCAGCCCAAGGCGGCAAATATGCAGCAAGACGGCGAAATTATTCCAGCGGGCGCGCGCCTTCGCACCCTCGGACTTGTGGCGATAAGGTATGACAAGAGCTATTACGCCCGTCTCTGCCAAGCCGACGCCGAGACTAAGAAATATTATGAAGAGCTCAAAGCCGAAATGCTGTCTTACGGCGCGAAGAGCAGGATAAGCTGGAAGCACGAGACTTTCAAGTTCGGCAGAAAGCTCTTGATGAAGATGAAGATGCGCGGCAAAACTCTTTGCCTTTACTTTGCGCTGTCTGCGGCGGACTATGCCGACACCAAGTACAAGGTTGAGGACGCGACTTTGCTCGGCTATGACGACACGCCCTGCCTTTACAGAATTTTTAACGCGCGCAGGTGCAAGTTTGCAAAGGAACTAATAGCTCAGGTCGCAATCGACAGCGGATTATCCAAGGGCGACATTCCCAAGTGTTCGGCTCCCGCATATGAGAGTACTCCCGCACTCTTGAAAAAGGATCTCGTTCGCGAGATACGCTATAAAAAGAATGGCGAAGAGGACGAAGTTGCCGCCGCCGACGCGGAAAAGGTGGTCGCCGTGGCAAGCGAGGTGGACGACATAATGGAGGACGAGGAGGCAAAGGCTCTCATCGAAAGCTCGGGTCGCCGCGCCGACAAGACGCGCACCGCTATAATCAACGTTGACACAATAGGCAAACTCTTCAAGGACGGCGAAGTCGTCACCCTGCAGGAGATTGCAAAGCGCACGAAGGGCTATGACAGGGCGACCTATTTAAAGGTGCTCGCCCGCGGCACGCTCGACAAGAGTCTGACCGTCGAAGCCGACGATTTCTCAATCGAAGCCGTCAAGATGATACTTTTAACGGGCGGCAAAGTCCTAAAAACCGTCAAATAAAGTCATTATCAATTTAAATATTGAGATAATTTATAAATTTTTTGTTGCATATAATTGACTATGCATTCCAAAACAATTACAATATGTATTAATAAAAGTAAAGGTAGGTCATATTATGGAGTGGTTGAATGAGCACAGCGGACTTATAATGTTGGTCGGCTCGATAATCATCGTCATTTTGGTGGCGGTGGCTATCTGCATGCTGTACAGATTGCACAGCAAGATAGCGGTGCAGAGGTTGAATTTCCTCGGCTTCTATTCGATAGACAAGGACACAAAGACGCGTTATGCCGACATGACGATCGGCAACAAGTCGCTCAACGACATTGGTATTAGCGAGCTGGGAATTCAGAACGGCAAAATCAAGTTCCCCCTCACCGATAAATACAAGCGCGACAGCAATATGTTGCCCGACGCGAGGATTGTGATTGAGCAGAGAAGCTCGATATCTTTCAAGCTTTCGTGCGAGGAACTGCGTTCGCTCGTCGTCGAGTTGAACGGCAAGCACGTTTTGAAGAGCTTGCGCATTTACGCCGTCGATCTGACGGGAACGCTCTATCGCGGCAGGGTGCCCGACGTCAAGAAGCTCATAAAGGAGATGTTGCTTGCCGAAAAGCAGGGCATGTCCTATGAGGAATACATAAGTCTTGCCAAGAATGAAGCCGCCGCAACCGACGCAAATCCGACCGTTGCGCCCGCCGAGGAAAAGGCGGAGGAGCCCGAAGAAGCGGAGACGGCAAATGAGCCCGAGGTCGAGACCGCGCCCGATGAGGTGAAGTCTGAAGCCGAAGTCGCCGCAACCGAGGTTGAGCCCGAAAAAAAGGCAGATTCCGAAGAAAATGAATAATTTTATCGGGCGGCAAATTTCCGCCCGATAATCATAAACAAAACAAGTGCCGATGCCATTCCGCGTCGGCACTTGTTTTGTAAATCAACTTTTGCTTTTAACAATAATAAAAATCCAACCTTTAAGCGGGTGGATTTTTATTAACAATATTTAAATTAATCAGAATGTGCGGATGAATGCATTTAGGAACGCGCAGGAGTAGCCGCCTTTTTCCTCGCAGTCCCTGATGTCGTCAAAAAGTTCGTAAAGCATATATTTATTCTCCTTTTAAGATATTTTCTGAATCGGGGCGCGGCTTGCAAGGGCACTGTCGGCTTCTTGTCGGCTTTCAAATCGCCTTGCCGCCTCGCTTTTTTCGATTGCAGTATAGTATAAAAGGAGCGCACTGTCAAACTTTTTGCAAAAAAATTTTATTTTGTTAATTTTGAGAATTTTTCACAAATTAACATCAATGATATTACCCGTTTGTGAAACAAAAAATGTTTTACGCAGCCAAATTGCTAAATCTTATCATTGAAGTATTAAATATTTTCACGTGTGGGTAGGAGACAAATAGACAGATTTATCGGTGGATTTTCTGAAAATCATATAAGTGCCTATGGTTATGGTGCGCGAGGGGATATCGGGATTTTCAATCCTGTGGACGAGGGTGCGCAGAGCCTCCCTTCCCAAAAACTCCTTATCGACTGAGAAGGTGGTCAGCTCGGGTTGGATAGCCGTTGCGTCCGAAACGTTGTCGAAGCCGACGACGATGGCGTCTTTAGGGACGTTTATATTTAGACTTTTGAGGGCGTTGCAGACGTTGCGGGCGACGAAGTCGTTGCAGCAGATAAAGCAGTCGGGCTTATATTTTAGCTTCAATATTTCCGATTTTATAGCGTCTGCGTTGCCATAGTCAAAGCTCTCGTCATTGCAGAGAATGTCGTCTTTACGCGAGTGCTCGGTCTTGGAATTGACAAGCCCTTTCAGCATGCCCATATAGCGTTCCTGAAAGCTCAAACAGTGTCTGCGGTCGCCGACGAAAGTGAAATTGCCGAGCTTATATTTTGCGTTCAATATCTTGACGATATCGCACACCGATTTCTCGTCGTCGGTGCTAATTATGTCGTAATTTTTATCTGATTATAAGTCCTGCGCGGTGAAATCGACGAAGCAGAGGGGTTTGTCGAGATTCAATAGTTTTTCGATAAGCTGTTTGTCGAAACACTCTATGGCGCATATCCCGTCGGGGCGCAGTTCTTTTACATACTCCGTAAACGCCGAGAAGGGGGTCTTGTTTACGTTGTAGGTATGGTGAAAGAATTCGTGACCGTTCTCATAGCAGAAATTTTCTATACCGCGCACTATGGGCACGAAGTAGTTAATGCTGTTTAAGGGCTTGCCCGAGACGAGGAGTATTCTGCGCTTTTTTATTTCGCCTTCCGATTTGCCTACGTTCAGGGATTTATAGTTCATTTCCCTCGCCGTTTTCAGAACGCGCTCTCTCGTCTCCTCGGGCACATACTGACCGTTCAGCGCCTTTGCGACAGTGTTTCGCGACAGGTTAAGCCGTTCGGCAATGTCCTTTATCGTCACCGCTCTCTTCATAAATTTTCCCCCTTACTAAATATATTATAAACTATATTGAAAGATAAATCAAGTTTTTCATATGCACAAATTATCGGCCCCGTCTTTTTTACAAATGCACAAACTTTTTTGCGGATATTGACTTGACACATTAAACAAAATATTATTACGGAAAAGGCGGAGCCTGCCAAAAGGCGGCGAGGGCTCAACGCTATACAAAAAAATAACCGAGGGGGCTTACAATGAAGAAGAGAGCAAGACTTTTGAGCATACTGTCTGCGGCTGTGATAGGCGCGACAATGTGCTTCACCGCATGCGGGGAGAAGGAGGTTTCCGAACACGACCATATCTGGAACGACGGCGAAGTTACAACCCAGCCCACATGTCATACCGAGGGAATAAAGACTTTCACCTGTACCGTCGAGGGCTGCGGCAGGACAAAGACGATGCCCGTTGCGATGACCGAACACAGTTGGAACGAGGGCGAAGTGACAAAGGAGCCCAAGTGCAACGAAAAGGGCGAAAAGACTTTCAAGTGTACCAACGTGGGCTGCACGGCGACAAGGGTGGACGACGTTGAAAAGACCGCCCATCATTGGGACGGCGGCGTTGTTACTACCGTGCCCGACTTCTACAACAAGGGTGTTTTGACCAAGAACTGTGCCGATTGCGGCTCAAAGGATACTCAGTCAATAGCGGCTTGCGCAGACTTCGAAAATCAATATTATGGCGAAGCGACGGCGGCAAACGATTGGAAATACGGCTCTGCCGCGTTCGACGAGTCGGCGGGCACGGTTGACTTCACCGCGGCGACCCTCTCCGAAGGCAAGTGGACGGCTGAGGGAATTGAAATAGCCAAGGGCACGGTCTCAATCGAAAACGGAAAGACCGCGGCTATCGGCTATCAATTTGTCGCCCCCCGCGAAGAGGTGCAGACCGACGTAAATATTTCTTTCGTAAATGACGGGGAGAACGCAGTCAAGGCGTATCTCGTCTATCCCGAGTCGGGCGCGCAGACGGCAAATCTTAACCCCGACGGCGAAAAGGACTTCAAATATGAGTCCGAAGAGCCCATAGACCTCGAAGAGGGAACCTATTATATAATATTGGTCAACGACAGCGGCGCAAAGGCGAGCGGCAAGCTCACATTCACCCTGACCCCGCCCTGCGTACACGTTTGGGACGACGGCGAAGTGACAGCCGAGCCCACATGTCACTCAGTCGGAGTAAAGACATATCATTGTATAAATGCAGATTGCGAAGTTACTCGCACTGAAACATTGCCGCAGAATAACAACCATAATTGGGGTGACGGCGAAGTACAAACGCCTGCAACCAAGTTGTTGCCGGGCGTAATGAAATATGAATGTCAAAATGAGGGCTGTAGCGAGATAAAGACAGAAGCAATACCCAAATTGGGTAGTATTGTATTTGGTAAAGATTTCGAAATTAACGAGACGGGCGAGTTCAGCAATTGGAGCGTGGGTGTAGTTAATTATACTTACGAGGAAGAGACGTTTACATTTGAAAAGATAACGGCGAAGAACGACGCAGACGACGCGTATAAAGTTGATTCGAACGGCATTAAGGAAGTAAAGGGCGATTGGATGTCTGTCAACGGCATGATGGGCTTTGCCTATAAGTTTGTTGCGGCGGGCGATTACTTCGTTGATTTTCATTTGCAAGCCTTCAAAGACGACAAACTTGAAACCGAGAACGGTGACTTCTCGTTGAGGTGGGCTGTCAAGAACAGCACTGGCGAAATCAAAAACGCCAATGGAAAGGCGGAATGGGGCGGCAGTGCAAACACGCTCGACTTCTTGAAGAGTATCTCCGTCGATGTTGACGATACGCTCTATTTGCTTGTGAATAAAGAAGAGGGTGGGAATACCGACCAATGCAAATTCGATATAGCTATCTGTCCCGAATTAGCGGATTTCGGCAAGGACTTCGCTAAAACGCTTGCGGGCGAAGATACGGGCTGGGGCGTAAACAATATAGACTTTAAATGGGAAGAAGGTCCCGATAAGGATACGTTTACCGCCACTCGGGTAACGAACAAGAATGGAGCACAAGACGGCTTTATGGGCGATCCTTTCGCCGAAGTCAAGGGTGGTTGGATGGCGTCGGAAGCCATGGTAGGACTGTCTTACACTTCCGTCGAAGCAATGCAGGTTAAATTCAATGTTACTGTGAACTGCTTAGGCGATGATGGCAAGTGCTCGATAAGATGGGCGATAATAGACAGCAACAACACCATTAAGACCAACGACGGCAAAATAGATTGGGGCGGCGACGGTAAAGACGTAACCCTTATTCGCGACATTACGCTTGAAGAGGGAGACACACTGTATATTCTCGTCAACTATGAGGATACCATAGAAGGCGACGACAAGAGCAACGATCAGAAAGATTTCAAATTCACAATATTCTAAAACTAAAATATAATCTTCTCTCATTTTCTCCTTTAAAAGGGCGGCGGGCAAAACCCGCCGCTTTTTACATATGCACAATAAACGGCGGCTATAAGTTTTGCGTTTGCACAAAATTTTATATGACGGTTGACAGTGTAATACAATAACTATAAAATGACTTTAGCTTAAATATTCTGTGAAAATATCACATTGCTTTTCGGCTCGGGGGTACATTATGAAGTCGGTCAAAATAAAAGAGCTAATCCTTATAGTCGCTGCCGCCATGATTATTGCGTCGGTCGCCCTTCCGTTGGTGTTTGCGGGCGGCTTGCGCGCGCGTGCGGCGCAGTCCGAGGAAGGTATAAACTTCATCTATTCCGCCGAGTTCTCGTCGGGAAGCGGCAAGTGCGGCTTTATATTCGGCGAGACGGACGACAATTATCTGTCGATTGCGGTCGATGCCGACAGCGAACAGGTTTCGCTTACCCGCAACGGCGAGACGGACGACCTTTTAAAGGTATGCGACTGCGACCTTTCGGAACAATTCAAACTCACCCTCGTCGTTAACGAAGGGGTTGCAAAACTCTTTGTGGGCGACTCTAAGATAGCCGCAATCGTCTGCGCGGCGGAGGGCTATGCGGGCGGCGGCGTCCGTATCGACGGCGGCTCGTATACAGTAGCCAATCCCCTGTTTATCAAAACGGACACTCCCGACGGAGATATCTATGTCGGCGGCTTTGGCAATTACGACGGCTTCAAGGTGGTCAACATAACCGACGGCAACAGCCTTTTAAAGGATGGCGAGTATGAGTTGGAGGGCGGAGTTGTCACCATATCAGACGCATATTTAAGAACTCTCGAAGCCGACGCCGAATACAGGTTCAGGGCTGTCACCTCTTTGACCGATTTGGACTTCTCGGTGACGACGGATTTCACGGCGGTCAACGCGTCGTCCGCGATATCCAAATACTATAAGGACAACGACGTAACGATAATTCTTAGCAGCACGGCGTCTGTCAAAAAACTGCAAATCGACGGCAAGGATTGCACCTTTACGCAGAGCGGCAGCAGGGTGGTCATCACTTCGGAGGAGATAGCGGGGCTTGCGACGGGCAATCACACCGTCAAGCTGTATACCGACAAGGGGCGCCCCGAAACTTCGATAAACATATCCGAATCGGTTGAGACGTTGACCGAACCCGTCGAAAAGGTGACCCACGTCTTCCTTTGGGTGGATTTGGCGATATTCGGCGCGGCTATATTGGGATATGCGGCGTTCGCGATAGTAAAGAGGGTAAGGGGCAAAAAGTAATTATCCCCGCAAAAATAATAAAAATCTAAGAAAACAACGCTCTGAAAGGAGGAAAGGCAATATGGCAAACGAAGATATTTCCGCGGCATTGTCAGCCGAAGACCAAGATCTTATAGAAAAGGCTTATGAAGCGCTCGGCGGCTCTGCCGAAGGCGTTGCGCCCTCGGACGTGGACTTCGACATGATTGAAAACGGCGGTCCCGATGCGCCCCAAAAGTCCAAGTGGCAGAGGTGGAAGGAGAATTTCAAGCGCAGGGGGTGGATACTCGTGTTTATCCTGCCCGCGCTCATCTACGTAATCATCTTCTGCTACGTGCCCATGTACGGCATTTTGGCGGCATTTCAGGACTATATGCCGGGCGACCCCATAATAGGTAGCGAAACGCAGTGGGTAGGTTGGGATAACTTCAAGACATTCTTCTCAAACCCCAACTTCCCCAATTACTTCGTCAACACCTTCCTTCTGTGTATTTTGGGATTTATCGTGGGTTTCCCCCTGCCGATAATCGTCGCGCTCCTTTTAAATTCGGTGCGCCCCAAGAAAGTCAAAAAGGGATTGCAGATTCTCTACTATGCGCCCCACTTCATATCGCTGGTCGTCCTCGTCGGTATGATGAAGTTCATGTTCGGCTCGGACGGACTTTTGGATAACCTCAGCAAGAATTTGGGCGGCGGAGGAGTGGATCTCTTCTTAAAAGAGGGAGCGTTCAGACCCCTGTTCATCTTCTCGGGCAACTGGCAGGATTTCGGCTGGTCGGCAATTATTTATCTCGCCGCTCTCTCGGGCGTTGACCCCGCCCTGCACGAGGCGGCAAAGGTGGACGGCGCGTCGAGGTTCAGAAGAATTTTCAGCGTCGATCTGCCTGCAATTCTTCCGACGATAGTTATGCTTATGATACTCTCCGTCGGCAACCTTATGAGCTGCGGCTATGAAAAAGTTCTGCTTATGCAGACCGACGGCAATATCGAAAAGAGCGAGATATTGTCCACATATGTATACAACTTCGGTCTCATCGGCGGACAGTACGGTTTAGGTACGGCGGCAGGTCTCTTCAATTCGGTGATAAACGTTGCTCTGCTCGTCATCGCAAACTTCACTTCGAAGAAACTTTCGGGCAACAGCATGTGGTAAGCGGGGTAATCAAATGGATGTTCAGGAATTAAAGGCTGCAAAAAAGAAAAATAAGATAAAAGAGAGCAAGACGGACTACGTATATTACGCAATCTGCGGATTCATACTCTTCCTCCTTGCGGTAATAGTTATATATCCCCTGTGGTATATAATCATGGCTTCCATATCGGACGCGGATGCGGTAATGACGGGCGAAGTATGGCTCTATCCCGTAAAGGTCACCTTCTCGGGATATGCCAACCTCTTCAAGCGCGAAGAGGTGTGGAGGGGTTACTTCAACACTCTCGCCTACACGGGGCTGGGCACGGTGTTCAACGTCGCCCTTACCATTCCCGCGGGCTGGGCGCTTTCAAGGGATTATCTCCCCTGCAGAAAGCTCATAATGGCGCTTCTGATAATCACAATGTTCTTCGGCGGCGGTCTCGTGCCCTATGTCATAGTCTGCCGCGCATTGGGTCTCTATCAGAACCCGCTCATTCTGATAATCGGCGGCGGCGTGAGCGTCTACAACGTATTCATGTGCAAGTCATTCTTCCAATCCAACGTCCCGCAAGAAGTGCTTGAAGCGGCTGCAATCGACGGCGCGGGCGAGATAAGGACTTTCTTCGACCTCATTCTCCCCATAGCAAAGTCGATAATCAGCGTCATGGTGCTCTTCTATGCGGTCGGACATTGGAATAACTATATCGACGCATATATATTCAGTATAGACAAGAATTTCTATCCTCTTCAGACTGTAATAAACGAGCTTTTGTCGGCGACGTCAAGCGGCGAGGGCGAGGTAATAATGGAGCAGATGAGGATAGCCACTCAGATAAAGTTCACGTCTATAATCGTAGCCACGGTGCCCATCCTCATTATCTATCCCATGATAGAAAAGCACTTCGGACAGGGCGTTTTGGTCGGTTCTTTCAAGTAATAAACGGGGGATATTATGAAAAAGGCAATAATCGGAATAACGGCTGCCGTAATATGGCTCGTGTGCGTAATAGCTTTTGCAGTGGCGTCCGCCGATACAAAGGGCTCGGAGCATCAGTTTACTGTTCTGGCGGTGAAAGAGGACTCGGTGATGAATTACAACACCATGCCCGTCTTTCAGCAACTCGCCGAGGACACGGGCATAGAGGTGAATTGGACGTACAACACGTCTGCGCAGTACAGCAACAATATCGACCCCGTCGGCACAAAGGGGATAGACGCAATATATCATTCGGGCTTTTCCAACCTCAAGCTCTATGACTACGGCAGAAGGGGCAGGATTGTCGCGATAGACCAATATCTCGACAGCATGCCCAACTTCTCAAAGATATTGAAGGATCGCCCCGACATAAAGCAGGCGCTCATATCCCCCGACGGACACATATATTCTCTCCCGAGAGTGGAGGAGATGGGGCTTAAAAGCTATCCCAATATACTCTATCTCAACAAGAAATGGGTGGAGAAATTAATGGATGAAGGCGGTCTGCCCGCATTGACTGAGCCCTTGACCAAGGACGACCTTAAAGACGGGCTCGTACTGTACAGAAAGGACTTTAAAGCCATTTTGCAGGCGTTTAAAGACAATAGCTATATCGGCGACAGCAACAAAGTGCCCCTTTCGTTTGTAAACGGCAACTGGCAGGGCAACGTCAGCGACCTCATCGCCTCCTTCGGCGTTCCCGAGAACAGGGACCATAAGACCATAGTTAACGGCAAGGTAGTGTTCACGATAGAGGACGAAAAGTGGTTCAACGCCGTCAAGGAATTGCAGGATTGGTACAGCCGCGGGCTTATAGGCAGCTCGGCGTTCTCACAGACGGACAACGAATTTCTCGCAAGGGGGCAGGACGGAAGATACGGCGCCTTCTATTGGTGGGAAAAGGACACGGTGCTTGCAAAGGACATAAGGGACGACTATATAATCGTCGAACCCCTCAAGGACGACGACGGCAAGCAATATGTCGGCGTGAGCAACGAACTTGAAATAGAAAAGGGCGAGTGCGTCATACTCGACGCCTGCCAGGATAAGAAGGGACTTTTGTCCTACTTCGATAAATTCTTCGAGCCCGAATATTCGGCGCAGCTCAACTACGGTTCGATAAAGTCGGGCGCATTCCTCTCGGGGAAGGTGAACGGAAAGCTCGTTCCCAACGACGACCACGGCGTACAGAGCGCGGACGACTTCAGAATGAAGAACGCGCCATACGGAGTGGTATATCTCACCGCAGAGGTGTGGGAGAAGTCGGTCGAAATGGAGTCGCGCGCAAAGTTAAGGCTTGAAAACCTCGAAAATTACGTCAAGCCTTTCACCTTCGAGGGGGCGACGCCCATTCCCAACTTAAACTATTCTCAGGAAGATCTGATAACTTTAAATACCTATGAATCCTCGCTTGCCAACAACATAGCGAGCTGGTTCACAAAGGCTATAACGGGCGGAGCCGTGCCTTCAGAAGATTCGTGGAAGAGCCTTCTCGACACCAACAGGGCTTCTATTGACGCCGTTTTACAGTTGAATCAGAAGGCATATGACAGTTATGTTGCGGCAATAGCCGACTAAACGGGGTGAGACGATGAAAGGTTTGCGATTAGTGGGTGATTACGCCTTTGAATTTCTCGTTATAACCTTGCTCGTTGCAGTCTCTGCCCTATCGGTGATATTCTTCGTGCCTATGATAGTCGGCGTTACGGGTTATTTTTCAAACGACATAGATACCCGTCGCTTCAAGGACGTCTTCACGACTATCGGAAAGAATTGGAAAATATTGATATTTTACACCATCTTCCAGCTCGTGATGATCGTCTTTCCGACACTGAATATCTACTTTTTCAACACCCATCCCGAAAACGTGAATTACTTTGTGCTCGCGGTGTGCGTCATCGCCCTGTTGGTCGGCGTCGTATATCTCGCGACAGCGCCCACGGTGATTGCCAACATGGACGTCAAGTTCCGACAGCTCGTCTATGACGGAATAATGATGCTCTTCGGCTCGCTCTGGCGCAGCGCGGTGTCGGTGCTGATAATAATCGGCATAGTCGCGCTCGTGATATTCTATCCCTACGTACTGCCGCTCACGCTGTATGCCGCACCCTTTGCAATATCTCGGCTCATGGCGGAAAACTTTTTAAAGCTTAAAGCCAAGGCGATGAACACGAGCGTCTTTGAATTAAAAAAGAAGCAAAACGAGGACGACTACCTCGACGAACGGGGCGCGATAAGGCGCGACAAAAATATGGAGAATAAAGATGAAAAGGACTAAATTATTGGCAATACCCGCGCTTGCGGCTGTCTTGCTTGCAGGATGCGCATCTCAACCCGCGGAGACTAACAAGGCGCCCTCCGTCGTTGGGGTAAAGGACTTCGAGTGTCTTGTAAACAGCACGATAGACTTCCTCGACGGAGTTGCCGCGCTCGATATCGAGGACGGCGATATAACGCCCCTGCTAGATATCGCGATTTCTCCCGAAGTCGAAGTGGATGAAAACGGATTTGCGACTTTCTCCGAAGTCGGTTCCTATACCGTCAACTATTCCATTAAGGACAGCGGCGGAAGGGTTGCTACAAAGCGCGCCTATGTGGACGTCGTCGACCGCGAAACCTATAAGACCTTTTTAATTCCCGAGGGCTTTACAGTGGAGGCGGCGGGGGCTGCCGATATAGTGAAGTGCGGGCTTGAGACGGGCGAATTCAAACTGTCCGCAAAGGGCGGTGTTATCGCCGAAGACGTTAAATTGAGCCGCTCATATCCCGTAACTTGCGGACTTCAATACATTTTCCGCTTCAACGTCAATTCCAACGTCGCGGGCAAGGTTAAATTTATGGCGGACGGCGTGGATTGCGGCGAAGCAACGGTAAACGTGGGCGCAAACGTACTCTCATTCATCCATACCGCAAAGGCGCTCGACAAGGAGACGGGGCGCGACGTAAAGATAGATATCTGTCTCGGCAGTCTCGGCGACGCAGAGTGGACCGTGGGCAATGTAGAGCTTGAATATCCGCAGGAAGCGGGCACATGGGTAGACCGCGCCGAAGGACTTTCGTTGGCGGGCAAAGTAATTAACAGAATGGACACCCATGACGGCACGAACGGGCTTGATTGCAACAGCTGGTCAAATGACGGCACGGACGCCCATTTCAGGGTTGAAACCCCTGCATCGGACGGCGATATCTGGCGCGGCGGCATGTTCATAAACACCGAAATAGAGATGAAGTCAGGCGTGCAGTATAAAGTATCGTTCGACCTCGCAAGGGAAAATGACGGAGTTTTGGAAGTGATACTTCAAAATCATCAATGGGATGAGATAAAGTATGTACAGCGTTATACCGCAGACCTGTTTGAGGGCGACGCTTTGACGGGCTCCTTCTCGGAGACGTTCACCCCCGACGACACTAACAGAGGATCGCTGTGGATATACGTACAGGCGGCGACAAATAAAAACGAAATAACCCTCACCAATCTCAAAGTGGAAGAGGAGCTCGGCGCGACGGGAGTAGACATATATGCGGTAGAGGACTATTCCTCAAGCAAAACGGGAACTTTGACGACGGGCGGCGGCAACTTCAAGATTGTCGGTGACGGCGGCGACGTCGAGGTGATGAGCCCGTCCTTCCCCGTTGCGGGTAGCGGCGCGAACTATGTTTTGACTTTCAAGGCAAAATCAAGCGCACCCATAAGCATGATAGTGGCAATCCCCGTTGCGGGCGGTTGGGATCCCACAATTTTATGGCAGCAGATAACGGTGACCGAAGAAGAGACAATCTTCTCATTCGTGTGCAACGGCAATGATTCGGACAGACAGCATAAGGTTGCGTGGCAGATAAACCCGCTTGAAAGCGGCGTTACCGTCGAGATAACGGACGTAAGGATTTGCTTGAAGAATTCTCAACTAGACAGCTAAATGACAGACAAAATCAAATCGGCAAATAACTATATAGAAAAATCGCGGCAGACGGTCAACAACGAGTACAGGCTGAGATATCACATGATGCCGCCAATCGGTTGGCTCAACGACCCCAACGGATTGATACGTTTTAACGGCAAATATCACCTTTACTATCAGTTTAATCCCTATGCAAGCGCACCGGGCAAGATGTGTTGGGGGCACTTCGTCTCAGACGACCTCGTCGATTACTTTGACGACGGCGTGGCGTTGAAACCCGACATTGAAGACGCAAGCGCCTATTCGGGCGGCGCGATAGAGTGCGACGGAAGGATAAACGCCTACTACACCCTGCACAGGGAATATGAGGACGGCAAGAAGACTGAAGAGGTGTACAGGGCGATATCCTCGGCGGGATACAGCTTCGATCAGGGGATAAAGGTCTTTGAAAACGCGACTTTGCCCGAAAATCTGAGCCGCACCGACTTCCGCGACCCCTGCCCCGTAAAGATAGGCAACACCTTTTATCTCTTCGTCGGCGGCAAGGATAAGGAGCTCGATAAGGGAGTAATCGTCGTTCTCCGCGGCAAACTTACCGACAAATTCGAGTATGCTTTCACCTTGGGACCCTACTTCGAGTTGGGCGACATGGGCGAGTGCCCTTCCTATTACAGGATAAACGGCAAGGACGTAATAATAGTTTCGGGCTGCAACGTTCCGACGCGCGGCAACGACTTCAAAAACATAAATTCCAGCGTATTTATAGTCGGCGACATAGATTTTTCGGCAGGAAAGATGAAGGTTGACTTTATACGCGAGATAGACAAGGGCGACTCCTTTTACGCCCCTCAGTTCATAAGGGGAGCGGCAAGCCCCATAATGATAGGCTGGCTGGAAATGTGGGAGAAAAAATACCCCACAAGGGAGAAAAATCACGGCTGGGTGGGCGCGTTCACAATCCCCCGCGAAATCTCAATAAGGGGAGGAGAGGTTTTCCAGACCCCCGTAAAGAGCCTTGAAAACTATCTTTCAGACGTCCCCCAAGGCGTTGTTCCGAAGTGTGCCGATATAATGCTTAGCTTTTCGGGCGAGGGATATATAAAGATAAAGGGCGGCGACGGCGAAGTGGTTGTCGGCAACGACGGCAATATATATCTCGACACCAACCTCACCAATAACATGTTCGGCTGCGTCCGCAGGACGGACGGAAGATATAAAGATTGCACCGTCCGCATACTTCTCGACGTCTCGGGAATAGAGGTATTTGTGGACGGCGGCAGGGAAGTAATAAGCAGCAGAATTTACATTGACGGCGACTACAGTCTCGAGAGGGGCGGCAACGTCTCTGAAATCCAAATAAAGGAAATAGGTAAAAGACAATGAAAAAGATATGTGCGATCGTTGCTTTGGCTGCGGCGGTATGTCTGGGCGCGGCGGGCTGTGCAAAACCCGCAGATGGGTACAATGCCAACGTGTTTCCCGTCTCCACGTCCGAAGAGGGGTTGGACGTCACCATGGGCGACGTTATGCCTTTCTATGACGACGGCGTGATGAATATCTATCATCTCCGCAACAGCACGGGCTCCAACAGCCTTTTCTATCACCCCATAGCGCGCATAACCACCACCGATTTTATCCACTACACCGACGAGGGTATTGCGATAAATTACGCCGATGAAAGTCAGCCGGGGGCAATCAAATCCACCGACACCGCGCTCGGCACTGGTTCATTTATCAAGGGCGCAGACGGCACGTATCACGCCTTCTACACGGGGCACAACGACAAGGCGATAGACGAGGGCTTGCCCCATGTCGAAGTCGTCCGTCACGCCACAAGTTCGGACGGTCAGAAGACTTGGGTGAAGGACGAGGACTTCAAGCTTTACGGCTATGAAAACGACTTCCGCGACCCCTATGTATATCTTGAAAACAACGTCTACTATATGCTTATAACTACCCGCGATTCGGGCAAAGCCGTCATAAAGAGATATAAGGCGGACTCCCTCAACGCCACTTCGGACGATTGGAAGTTTGTCGATAATTTCTACACGAATACAGACGGCGACTACAACATGGAGTGCCCCTCGTATATTGAGTACAACGGATTCTACTATCTCATGTTCAGCGAGCAGGGCAGCACGAACGAAAGCAGGGTCACTCATTATCTGTATAAGACTTCGGCAGACGACGCCGAATGGAAAAAATTCGAGCGCGACCACATAGACGCGAGCGGCTTCTATGCGGGCAGACTTGAAAAGGCGGGCGACAAGCTCTATGCCTTTGCATGGTGCGCGCGGCTTGCGGGCGGCACTTCGGGCGCGTTTGACTGGGGCGGCAACCTCGTCACCCACGAAATAAGGCAAAATGCCGAGACGGGCGAGCTGTATGCGGTCATGCCCCAGACCTATAAAGAATGTTTCGTCGGGGAGCAGGAATACAAGCTTGTGAACGGCGATTTGCTGTCATCCTTCTCGTTCGGCGGAGAAAAGTTCGAGGCGTACGGCGTTCAGAAGCTCTCGAAAAAGGTTACGAGAATGAGCTTTACCATCGAGGCGAAGGAGTTGAAGGGCAACTTCGGGCTGTCGTTCGGGCTGGACGGCGACTATGATAAGCGTCTCGGAAGCGCGGTCATGGCGTTCGAACCCGAAAGCGGCAAGGTGACCTGCTATAATGGCGTATCGAGCATATTGCGTTACGGCGCGCCGCTCGCCACCGTTGATTTCAAGTTCGAACAGGACAAGAGCTATGCGGCAGACGTAATTATAGACGGCGAAGTCATATCGCTGTATTTAAACGGTGAAGTCGCGCTTACGGCGAGAATTACCGATATGGAAGAAGCCAACTTTGCATTCTACTCAAACAAAACCAAGGCGGATATACGGGATATAAAGATTTATGAGTAAACTCTATTGTATCGGCGAACTTCTAATCGACTTTCAATCGGTGGGAACGGGTTTAATAAAGGACACAACGCAGTTCGTCAAAAAGGCGGGCGGCGCCCCCGCAAACGTCTGTGTGCAGGCGGTCAAACTCGGGTGTGAGGCGGCGTATCTGACAAAAGTCGGCAACGACGGTTTTGGGGATTTCCTCATCGAAACTCTCAAAAAAGAGGGGGTGGACACGGGCTATATCTCCAAGGACAGTGACCACGACACCTCGCTTGCCTTTGTAAGTTTCACTGAGGACGGCGAGCGTGAGTTCAGCTTTTTCAGAAAGGCGGCGGCGGATCTGTTCTTCACCACGGGCGACTTCAAGGACGTCGAATTCTCCGCAGGCGACGTACTCGAATACGGCAGCGTTGCGTTAAAGACCTTCGTTGCAAGGTCTACGCATAAATATCTCATAGACAAGGCGAGGGAAGCGGGCGCACTCATATGTTTCGACCCCAATCTCCGTTTCAATCTATGGGAGGACGCGAAGGAATTGAAAAAGGTCGTCAATGAATTTGCAGTCTTTGCCGACGTAATAAAGGTCGGGGAAGAGGAGCTCGAATTCATAACGGGGCTTAAAGGCAACGAAGCTGAAAGGGCGATGTTCAAGGGCAACTTGAAAGTTCTCCTTGTCACCAACGGCGGCAAGGGCGCGCGTTTGATACTTGCGGACGGCAGGCGCGCCGACTGCAGCGGCTATAAGGTCAAGGTCGTTGACACGACGGGCGCGGGCGATTCCTTCTTCGGCGCGTTCATAGCCCAACTCATCGAGAGGGGCGCAACGCCCGAAAACTTGTCCGAAGGCAAGCTTGCCTTCATGCATATGCTCGATTTCGCCTGCAAGTGCGGCGCATACACCACAATGCACTTCGGCGCGATATCTGCAATGGGAAATAAAGAAAATGTCGATAAGGCGGTAAAATAAAATGGCATCTGTTAAGCTTATAAACGTAAACAAAGTATATGACGGCGGCGTTCATGCGGTACACGACTTCTCTATTGATATAAAGGACAGAGAATTCATCGTTTTCGTCGGACCGTCGGGCTGCGGTAAGTCTACCACTCTCCGCATGATAGCAGGTCTCGAAGAGATATCATATGGCGAGTTCTATATAGACGACGTGCTTATGAACAGCGCCGCACCCAAGGACAGGGACATTGCAATGGTATTCCAGAGCTATGCGCTCTACCCGCAGATGACCGTCTATAACAACATGGCGTACGCTTTAAAACTTCGCAAAGTGCCCAAGGAAGAGATAGACAGGCGCGTCCGCGAAGCCGCGGCAATATTGAAACTTACGCCCTACCTCGACAGAAAGCCCCGCGCTCTCTCGGGCGGTCAAAGGCAGAGGGTTGCGTTGGGCAGATCGATAGTCCGCCGCCCCAAGGTGTTCCTTATGGACGAGCCGCTCTCCAACCTCGACGCAAAGCTTCGCGTGGCGATGAGAAGCGAAATAGTGCGCATACACGAGGAAGTCGGCGCAACCACAATCTACGTCACCCACGACCAGATTGAAGCAATGACGATGGCGTCGCGCATAGTCGTCATGAAGGACGGCTTTATCCAGCAGATAGGCACGCCCAACGAGGTGTATCAGCACCCCGCAAACCTCTTCGTCGCGGGATTTATTGGCACACCCGCAATGAATTTCCTTTATGGAAAGCTGGGCGAGGACGTATTTGCTATCAACGGAACAGACCAAAAACTCAAAATGCTTCCCGATCAGAAGGAGCTTTTGAAAAATTATGTCGGGCACGGCATGGTATACGGCATCCGCCCCGAAAATCTCATCTATGAAAAGGACGAGAGGTTTGAAAAGTTCAAGGATACGTCGTTTGAAATGGAGGTCGGCATAGTCGAACTTCTCGGCGATATTTTGAACGTACACGGCAAGACGGGCGACGCGGACGTTATAATCAAAATGCCCAACAAGTACTCCGTGAAAGAGGGCGACGTGATAAGAGTGGCGGTGGAGCACGGCTATGAGCGTTTCTTCAACGAGACCACGACAAAGGCAATTACCCCCGATTATTGCGAGTATGAAGAGATTGTCGTCACCAAGTCGCTCGACGAGGACAACGTTACGATAATCGAACAGAAGAAAGGCAGCTTGTTCTCCAAGGCGTTCGGCGCGATAAAGGGCAAACTGAAGGGCAAAAAACAGCAGCCCGCAGAAGATTCCGACAAGCAACCCGCAGAAGAATCCTCGGAAGAGCCCTCCCCCAAGCAAGAAGCCGAGAAAATGTAGAAAATGAATGATAACTTTATGATATAATAAGCCGCGGCGCACCCGTAAAGCGCCGCGGCTTTATATTGCCTGCTTTAAGCGTAAAATAACCCCCAGTAGTACTGGGGGTTATTTTACGCTTAAAGCAGGCAAAAAGTCAGTTCAACATTGAGAAAAAATGTTGAACTGATGTTGAACTGCGAGGCGTTTCAACCCGATGGTTGCATAAACACGATAAAAGGGCTTCCGTATTTTGTACGGAAGCCCCTTTTTAGATACAATATATTGTGGTTTTACTTCGTCATAGCTTCTTGCACGGCGACCGCAACGGCAACCGTTGCGCCGACCATGGGGTTATTGCCCATGCCGATAAGTCCCATCATCTCGACGTGAGCGGGAACGGAGGAGGAGCCTGCGAACTGTGCGTCGGAGTGCATTCTGCCCATCGTGTCGGTCATGCCGTAGCTCGAGGGACCTGCCGCCATGTTGTCGGGGTGCAGCGTTCTGCCCGTGCCGCCGCCCGACGCAACCGAGAAGTACTTAACGCCGTTCTCGTTGCACCACTTTTTATAAGTGCCTGCGACGGGGTGCTGGAAGCGGGTGGGGTTAGTGGAGTTGCCCGTTATAGATACGGAGACGTGCTCCATCTTCATTATCGCCACGCCCTCGGGAACGTTGTCCGCGCCATAGCACTTTACCTTTGCGCGGGGACCGTCCGAGAAGGCGACGGTATCAACCACCTTTACGGTCTCGGTGTAGGGGTCGAACTGCGTCTTGCAATAGGTGAAGCCGTTAATCCTTGAAATTATATAAGCGGCGTCCTTGCCCAAGCCGTTCAAAATGACGCGCAGGGGCTTAACCCTAACTTTATTTGCGTTTTCGGCTATCTTTATTGCGCCCTCGGCAGCGGCGAAGGATTCATGCCCCGCGAGGAAGCAGAAGCAGTCGGTCTCCTCCGAGAGGAGCATTGCGCCCAAATTGCCGTGACCCAAGCCGACCTTTCTGTTCTCGGCGACGGAGCCGGGAATACAGAAGGATTGAAGTCCGACGCCTATCTTTTCAGCCGCGGCGTTTGCCTTTTTGCAACCGCTCTTGATTGCGATAGCCGCGCCCACGGTATACGCCCAGACCGCGTTTTCAAAGCAGATGGGCTGGGTGCCGCGGACAATCTTGTCAACGTCTATACCCTTGGAAAGGGTTATATCCTTACATTCTTCGATGGAATTGATGCCGTATTCTTTGAGGACGCCGAGAATTTTCTTTTCGCGCCTTTCATAACCTTCAAAAAGTGCCATAATCAGTCAACCTCCTTGTCCGTTCTGGGGTCGATATGCTTGACGGCGCCCGCTTCTTTGGAGTATCTGCCGTAAGTACCGATAGCTTTTTCGTACGCTTCGTTGGGGGTGAGACCCTTCTTTATGAAGTCGGTCATCTTGCCGAGGGAGACGAACTTGTAGCCGCACACCTCGTTGTTCTTGTCGAGGGCGATTGCGATTACGTAGCCCTCAGCCATTTCGAGATAGCGAACGCCCTTCAATTTGGTGCCGTACATGGTGCCCACCTGCGAGCGAAGCCCCTTGCCGAGGTCTTCGAGTCCTGCGCCGATTGCCAGCCCGTCCTCGGAAAATGCCGACTGCGATCTGCCGTATACAATCTGCAAGAAGAGCTCGCGCATTGCCGTGTTGATAGCGTCGCACACGAGGTCGGTGTTGAGGGCTTCGAGAATGGTCTTGCCGGGGAGAATTTCCGCCGCCATAGCCGCGGAGTGGGTCATACCCGAACAGCCGATAGTCTCGATGAGAGCTTCCTCGATAATACCGTCCTTAACGTTGAGCGACAGCTTGCACGCGCCCTGTTGGGGAGCGCACCAGCCGATGCCGTGCGTAAAGCCCTTGATGTCCTTGATTTCCTTTGCCTGTATCCACAAGCCCTCTTCGGGAATGGGGGCGGGACCGTGCTCGAACCTGCCGGAGACGCCCTTGGCAACGCAAATCATATTTTCAACGTCTTTTGAATATTGCATTACAATTCCTCCGATTGAAATTTTTTACCGAAAGTCATTATACCATATCCGCCCGATTAATTCAATAGTAGCGGCGGTAAATTTTTCAAAAATTTTCGTGACAGCCCGTTATATTTGTGTTTACGGGCGTAAAATTTGTTGTATAATTATTGTGAGGTAGAAAAAATGCTCTGTCAACGCTGTAAAAAGAACACCGCAACGGTCAATTACGTCGAGATAATCAACGGCGACAAATACGAAAGTCATCTCTGCGCCCTGTGCTATGCCGAGCTGTGCGGCGACCTCGCGTCGAAGTCGGCAAACGACTTATGGGCGGGGCTCTTCGGGGAGAGCGTTCAGGAAGTGAAGGTGTGCCCCGTCTGCGGAATGAGCTATTCGGAATATGAAAAGACGGGACTTTTGGGCTGTGCGAGCTGTTACGACGTGTTTAAAGAGGAACTTCTTCCCTCGATAAGCAGAATACAGGGAAAGGTGACGCACGTCGGCAAGGAGAACGTGAATAACGAGGCGCACACTCTTCAGAGCAAGTTAAAGACCTTGCAGGAGGACCTCGAAGTAGCCCTCCGCAACAGAAATTATCTTGAAGCGGACAGGCTCAACAGGCAGATAAAGGAAATAAGCAAAAAACTTTTCAACGGAGGGGATATGAATGGCTGACGTGGAAAATACCGTTGTATCGACGAGGATAAGGCTTGCGCGCAACCTCGAAGGCTATCCCTTTCCCTCGCACTTGAAGGACGAGCGGCAGGCGAAGGAGATAATAAGGCTTGTGTCCGCCGCGGCTTCGAGATTATACGAATTCAAATTATATAATATGGACGCCATCTCCGAGGAGGAGGCGACGTCGCTCATGGAAAATCACCTCATAAGCCCCAACCTCATCAAGTCAAAGCGCAAGTCGGCGGCACTCATCAACCGCCGCGAGGAGAGCGTTTCGATTATGATAAACGAGGAGGACCATTTGAGGGAGCAGTGCATTTTGAAGGGGCTGGATTTGCGCAGGGCGTACGACGTGATGTCCGAAATAGACAACCGCATTGCAGACTCCATTAAATTTGCATATGACGAGCAGCTCGGCTATCTGACGGCTTGCCCCACCAATCTCGGAACGGGGCTGAGGGCTTCGGTCATGTTCTTTCTGCCCGCGCTGACGATGAGCGGGCTAATGCCCAAAGTCATAAGGAGCGTCTCGCGGCTGGGGCTGACCGTCCGCGGAATTTACGGCGAGGGAAGCGAAGCCGAGGGTTATATATATCAGATAAGCAACGAAGTCACCTTGGGAGTTACAGAGGACGAGATACTCTCGCAGGTGGAAGAGGTAGTGAGAAAGGTTTGCGAGCTCGAGGAGGCGGAGAGGGAGAACCTCAAAAAGGGGTCGACAGCCCTCGACGTCAAGGACGACTGTCTCCGCTCATACGGAATTTTGACAAACTGCGCAAAGCTCACGACGGGCGAACTCATAAAGCTTGCGGCAAACGTCAAGCTCGGGGCGTGCCTTAACTATCTCAATATAAATGACGTATCCAAAATAGACGACCTCGTCGTCAAGATGAGACCTTCCAACATAAACGCGGCGGCGGCGAGA
Organism: uncultured Clostridia bacterium; assembly: GCA_947631325.1. GTDB lineage: Bacteria > Bacillota > Clostridia > Christensenellales > Borkfalkiaceae > Coproplasma. The sequence goes on from CANRKX010000011.1 coordinate 36,520, forward strand.
AAACTTACGCCCATGGAGCGCGACGTATATCGCGCCCACTACGTGTCGGAATTCCTCAAAAAGGAGAGCCGAGGATAGACAGGGGCGGGGATATAATAATAGGAATAAATCATAATATCGCCGTCGGGTCGGGTTTTGCGATTTGGGCGGCAAAAGAGCAATAATAATACTGATAATCCTTAAAAAAGGAGGAAATGAAAAATGGAATATCGCAGTAAATTCACAGATAACCTTCAAAAGGTATTCGAGCTGTCAGAACAGGCAGCCGAAATGTACAACGTCAGCTATATTGGCAGCGAACACATAGTTTGGGCAATGCTCAACTGCCCGAGCTGCACAGCCTATAAACTGCTGTCGGAGTGCAATATCTCGGAGGCGAAGTACAGATTTTATCTGAACAACGTGAGCGACCCCACTTGCAATATTAAGGGCTTCACGCCCCGCACGAAGCACATGATTGAGCGCGCCGTCGAAATATCGATTGGCACCAACGGCGAGGATTCGCTTGTCGGCACGGAGCATATGTTGGCGGCGATAATGTCCTCAAACGAGTGCTTTGCGGTCAAGATTTTGCAGGCGCTCGGCGTAAATTTCCCCTACCTCATTTCCAAGATAGAGCTTGCAATCGACGGGGGCGCGGGCAATGAGGACGGCGACGATGACGACACAATCGTGTCATACTTTTCGGGCTTTATGCCCTCTTCTCAACAGAACAAGAGCGACCCCTCAAAGACGACGCGTTCCACCCTCGACAAGTCTGTATTGGATTACGGCATAGACTTAACCCAAAAGGCGCGCGAGGGCAAGATAGACCCCGTTATAGGCAGAAAAAAGGAGATTGACAAGGTCATACAGGTGCTGTCGCGCCGCACGAAGAATAACCCCGTCCTTATCGGTGAGCCCGGCGTGGGCAAGTCGGCGGTGGTAGAGGGGCTGGCGCAGTCGATAGTCAAGAACGAAGTGCCCGACCTTTTGAAGGGTAAGACGGTGTTCTCGCTCGACCTTGCGGGAATGGTTGCGGGGGCGAAATACCGCGGCGACTTTGAGGAGAGATTGAAAAACGCCATTGACTCCATTAAGAGCAACGGCAATGTAATATTATTTATAGATGAAATTCACCAGATAGTGGGCGCGGGGGCTTCGGCGGACGGAAGTATGGACGCGGCGAATATCTTAAAGCCCATGCTTGCCCGCGGCGAGTTGCAGACGATTGGCGCGACCACCCTCGAAGAATACAGAAAATATATTGAAAAGGACGCGGCGTTGGAGCGCAGATTTACGCCCGTTCAGGTGGACGAGCCCAGCGTTGAGGATACGGTGGAAATACTTCGCGGTCTTCGCGACAAGTACGAGGCGCACCACAAGGTGGTCATAACCGACGAAGCCATAATTGCCGCCGCAACCCTTTCGGACAGATATATAACGGACAGATTTTTACCCGACAAAGCTATCGACCTAATTGACGAGGCGGCGTCGCGCGCAAAGCTCGACAGCTTCAACAGCCCCGACGAGGTGAAGGAACTCGAGGAGAGGTTGAAGAGACTCAATCTCGAAAAGAACAAGGCGGCGAAGGGTGAAAACTATTCGCAGGCACAGCAGCTCCTCGACGAGATAAACGAGACGCAGGAGAAGATAAAGCAGTTAAAGAGCGACTGGAAGGGGGGGAACACTTCCACTCCCAACATAGGCAGCAACGAGATTGCAGAGATTGTGAGCGGGTGGACGGGAGTGCCCGTCGTCAAGCTCACCGAGCAGGAGAGCGAAAAGCTCTTGCACCTCGAAGAAAATCTGCATAAGCGGATTATAGGGCAGGACGAAGCCGTCTCCGCCGTGGCAAGGGCGATAAGAAGGGCGAGAGCGGGGCTAAACGAGCCCAACAAGCCCATCGGCTCCTTTATATTCGTCGGACCCACGGGCGTGGGCAAGACAGACCTTGCAAAGGCGTTGTCCGAAGCCATGTTCGGCGACGAAAAGCTCTTGATAAGATTGGATATGTCGGAGTACATGGAAAAGCACTCTGTCTCCAAGCTCATCGGCGCGCCCCCGGGATATGTCGGCTATGACGACAACAACGGCGGACAGCTCACCGAAAAGGTGCGCAGAAAACCTTACAGCGTCATCCTCTTCGACGAAATCGAAAAGGCGCACCCCGACGTGTTCAACGTGCTGTTGCAGATACTCGACGACGGCAGACTGACAGACTCCAAGGGCAGGGTCGTCAACTTCAAGAATACGATAATAATATTGACATCCAACGTCGGCGCAAGCCAGATAAAGAAGATGTCGTCCTTCGGGTTCACGGCGTCGGACGGCGGCGCGGTGGACGGCTACGAAGAGATGAAGGACAACATTAACGAAGCATTGCGCGAGCAGTTCAAGCCCGAGTTTTTGAACAGGCTTGACGACGTGATAATCTTCAGAAAGCTCACCCGCGAGGAGGCGGGAAGCATTTGCAAGAAGATTATCTCCTCGCTTGCGGGCAGATTGCAGGACAGGAACATAAAGCTCATAGTCTCCGACGAGGCGATAGAAAAGTTGCTTGACGACGGCTATAACGATATGTTCGGCGCAAGACCCTTAAAGAGGGCGGTGCAGAAGAAGATTGAGGACAGACTGTCCGACGAGATCTTGGCGGGGCACGTTTTGCCCGGGGAGACGGTGACGGTGGAAGTGAAAGACGGCGAGCTAGCCTTTCGCTCCGAACTCAAATAAAAATTAAAAAGGCAAGGTCTGTGACCCTGCCTTTTTTACAGCTTGATATTTAAAATGTCGTCCGCCGAACAATCCAAAAAGACGCACAGCCTTGAAAGTGTGGCAAGGGTGGGTTGCGCCCGACCCGTGCAATACTGCGTGACGGTGGAATTGGATACGCCGATTGCCCTTGCTATCTCCGACTTGGATTTGCCAGATTGCTCGATTTCGCGCCTGATATTTTCAGAAATTATTTGTGATAAGCTCTTTTCCATACTCTCATTTTATTAGGTATTGCCTAAAAATTGCTTGACATTTAGGCATTGCCTAATTATAATTTCAAATCGACATACGAAAATTTTTACGTATGGGCGGGTCGGTTCAAACCTTGAGGTTGTCGTGTAATACCTTTTAACCGACCCGTTTTTTTATGTATTTTTGGGTGATTTAGGGCAAAATCAGGGCATTTCTACCGTCGGTAGAGTCAAAATTCGGGGCGGTAGAGTGGATATACGGGGCGGTTCCCCGATAGATAAAATAGTGTAGACGGCGGAGGGCAAGGCGTAGGTTTACTATGGGCGGAAAACAGCTATAATAATAGACGAGGTGAAAATCATGAAAGAAGTTCTTGCCATTACCCGCTATACCCCCAAGGGGAAGAAGAGGGTTTACCCCGTATATTACACCAAGGGCGAGGAGATATTCAACGCCGTGTCGCACATAGTCGGCGGGGCGATAGGGCTCGCCGCGTGGATTGTGGGCGTGCTGTTTGCAAGCCCCGACGTCTCCGCAATGATTGCAATTTCTGTCTTCGGGCTGAGCATAATTATATTGTACACCATGAGCGCGCTCTATCACTTTTTGCCCCTCGGCGGCGGCAAGGCGGTGTTCAGGGTGTTCGACCACTGCACGATATTCTTGCTGATTGCGGGCACCTATACCCCGTACTGCGTCATCGCCCTCGGCGGAACGGCGTTCGGGCTCTATATTCTCATTGCCGAGTGGGTCATGGCGGTTATCGGAATCGTCGGCAACGCCATCGCCATGAACAATATAGTAATAAAGAGCCTGTCGATGGTCTTATACTTTTTCATGGGTTGGCTGATATTAATTGCCGTAAAGCCGCTTGTTGCGGCGCTGTCGGTGGCGAGCTTCTGGCTGCTGCTTGCGGGCGGCGTGGCGTACACGGCGGGCATAGTTTTCTATGCTTTGGGCAAAAAAGTCAAGTATTTCCACTCGATTTGGCACCTTTTCGACCTTGCGGGCACTATTCTTCAATTTCTATCCATACTGCTGATGGTGGTTTGAGGACAAAACGATACAACATATGGTTTTCAATTAAAAAAATTTCTACAATATTTTGTATTTTTCTATTGACAAACTCAATAAAGGCTGATATAATGTAATTCCAACATAGAGGTAGCGCGGTGACTGACGAGTGTGCGATTTAACGCAGGGAAGCCGCGCGGTATTATCAGTCGTTCGTCTGGGCTATTTTTTCACAAATAGCCCATATTTTATTCGGAGGGGGAAATGGTAGGTCGCGTCCATTCGTTTGAATCGTTCGGCACGGTAGACGGACCGGGGATAAGGTTCGTCGTGTTCATGCAGGGCTGCCCCATGCGGTGCAAGTACTGCCATAATCCCGACACGTGGACGTTTGACGGCGGCAAGCAATATACCCCCGAAGAGGTAGCCCGCGAAGCCTTGAAATACAGAAATTATATAAAGAACGGCGGGGTTACCGTATCGGGCGGCGAGCCGACGGCACAGGCGGAGTTCGTAACAGAACTATTTAAGATTTTAAAGGGCGAGGGAATACACACCGCCCTCGACACCTCGGGGATAACCTTTAATCGGAACGACGAAAATAGGATGAAAATCTTTAATGATCTTCTTGAAGTCACCGACCTCGTTCTGCTCGACATAAAGCACATAGACGACGAAGAGCACAGAAAGCTCACGGGGCACTCCAACGCCGCGCCAATCGCCCTTGCAAAATACTTAAACAGTATAAATAAGCCTATGTGGATAAGGCATGTGCTCGTGACGGGGATAACCGACGACGACGGCGCGCTTGAAAGGCTGCATAAATTTCTGTCGCAATTAAATAATATTGAAAAGATAGAAGTTTTGCCCTATCACACGATGGGCGAGATAAAGTATGAAAAGCTCGGCATAGATTATCCTTTAAAGGGCGTAAAGCCGCCCGAGAGGGAGAGGGTGCTGAACGCCAAACGAATATTGACAAAATAAAAAAAGGAGAGTTTGCTATGATTACCAAAGCATGGGAGGGATTTGTTCCCGGAAAATGGAGCGAAGAGGTGGACGTCCGCGATTTTATTCAGCGCAATTATACCCCTTATGAGGGAGACGGCTCTTTCCTTGCGCCCCCTACCGAAGCCACGAAAAAATTGTGGGCGGAAATTATGAAGCTCTCCGAAAAGGAGAGGGCGGCGGGCGGCGTCCTGAAAGCCGACACGAAGACAGTTTCAACCCTCACCTCGCACGGGGCGGGGTATATAGACAAGGAGCTTGAAAAGATAGTCGGCTTGCAGACGGACGAGCCCTTCAAGCGCGCCTTACAGCCCTTCGGCGGC
>CANRKX010000012.1 GCA_947631325.1 uncultured Clostridia bacterium
CGTGAATATCGCTTGATCGCGCGGGCGACCGCGCGGGTAGATAGATGACCGTACACGACAGAACTCGGCTTACAGATCAATCTCAAATCGCCTTTTTGAATATGGCGGGGCGGGGAATTTTTTGAAAAATTCCCCGCCCCGATTTTTTGCACTCAATCCTTGGCAATCGCCGTCAAATATGATAAAATATTGATGCCGAACTTTAAGCTTAAAAGAGCGGCGGGCGGATAAGAACGGATAAGAACGGATAAGAACGAATAAGCGCGGACGCTATACCCCGAAAAATCAAAAAAATTTTAAGAGAGAAGTTTGAAATGGTGATAAACATTGAAAATCTGAAAAAGTCGTTTAAGGACGTGAAGGCGGTGGACGACCTATCCTTTTCGGTGAGGGAGGGCGAGCTGTTTGCCTTTCTCGGCGTGAACGGCGCGGGCAAGTCCACTACCATAAATATAATAAGCGGCATTTTAAAGCGCGATGGCGGAAAAGTGGAGGTGTGCGGCGAGAATATCGACGAACACCCCGAGCGCGTGCGGGCGAAACTTGGCGTTGTTTTCCAAAATTCGGCGCTTGACAAGAGGTTGACGGCGTTGGATAACCTGAAGAGCAGGGCGGCGATGTACGGCATTTTCGGCGCGGAGTTCGGAAAAAAGCTTGAAGAGTTGGACGGGCTGTTGGACTTGAAGGACATCTTGAAAAGACCAATTATCAAGCTTTCGGGCGGGCAAAAGAGGAGGGTTGACATAGCGCGCGCCCTTATTCACAGCCCCGAACTTCTCATTTTGGACGAGCCGACGACGGGGCTTGACCCCAACACCCGCCGCGCCGTGTGGAACGTCATTGAAAAATATCGCAAAGAGCGGGGGCTTTCGGTGCTGTTGACCACCCATTACATGGAGGAATCTGCGGTTTCCGACTATGTCTTGATAATCGACGGCGGAAAAAAGGCGGCGGAGGGAACACCGCACGACCTTAAAACCAAATATGCAAGCGATTTTATCCGCTTTTACGACCGCCTCGACGAGGCGGAAGGGCGGTTGAAGCAGTATGGCTATACACTAAAAAGAGAGCGCGATTTTCTAGAAGCCGAGCTCAAAAATACGGCGGAAGTTGCCAACCTTTTTGCAAAGGAACCTCAAATTTTCAACGATTTCGAGGTGTTGAAGGGCAACATGGACAACGTGTTTTTAAAGGTGACGGGCAAGGACATAAGGGAGGTCTGAGATGGTTGAATTGAAAAAGCTCGGCGCGCTCGTTCTGCGCAACATGAAGTGCTATTTTAAGGATAAATTCCTCTTTTTCGTCTCGCTTATAACGCCCATTATACTTTTGGTGCTGTTTATGACCTTTCTTCGCGGGGTCTACATTCAGTCGTTTGACGATATCTTCAAGGCGAGCGGCTTCACCCTCACCCAGCCGAGGGTCAAAGAGGGGCTTGCGGGAAGTTGGCTGCTATCTTCCATACTCGCGGTCAGTTCGGTGACGGTGGCAATCTGTTCCAACGCCGTGATGATATCGGACAAGATAGAGGGAACATTGAACGATATTATGATAACGCCCGTGAAGGGAACAACCCTTTCGATAAGCTACTTTGTCGCAAACTTCATAGTGACCTTTATCGTGATGATTTGCGTGTATTTTTTGGGGCTTATTTACCTTGCGGCGGTGGGGTGGTGCCTTTCGTTTGCCGACGTCATGCTCGTGTTTGCCGATATTATCTGCTGCGTGCTGTTCGGGACGCTGCTTGCGGGGGTCATTGAGAGCTTTATCTCCTCGCAGGGGGGAATGTCGGCGATTTCCACCCTTGTTTCGAGCATGTACGGCTTTATATGCGGCGCGTACATGCCGCTGTCGCAATTTGCCGACGCAATGCGAAATATAATATGTTGTCTGCCGGGCACGTACAGCGTGGGAATTCTGAGAAATCATATGATGACGCCGTACGTCGAAGAGCTTGAATCGCTCGGGCTGAGCGAGGCGGGCGCGAAAGGTCTTTTGGACGGGTTTGACTGCAACTTGAGGATAGGCGGAACATTCGATAAGATAAGCTACTCGGGCGGAATTGAGGTGCCCGTTTGGGCAATGTATTTAATTTTATTCGGCACTTGCGCCCTGCTTTTGGCGGCATATATATCCATTGTAGTTGTAAAGAACGGGAAAAAGAGGTGAGATTTTTAAAGAGCGGAGGCTATCGACAAAAATTTTATGCGCATAAATGAAAATTTTTTGGATTTTCAGGGGGTGCGGACGCTTAAAGAGGGCAAATAGCGTTTACAATTAAAGTGGAAAAATTTTTTTTGAGGACGTGTTATGCAACAGGAAAGATTGGAAAAATATGCGCGGCTGCTCGTTGACGTCGGGCTGAACGTGCAGAAGGGGCAGGAGGTCATCGTCCGCTGCGGGCTTGACCAGCCCGATTTTACGGCGATGGTGGTTGAGGAGTGCTACAAGCGCGGGGCTTCGCGCGTCAAGGTGGAGTGGTCGTACATGCCCGTGTCGCGGCTGAACGCAATATATCGCTCGCTTGAAACGCTGTCTGAATTTTCGGCAATCGAGGAAGAGGAATTCAAAAGGCGGCTTAAAAAGGATACGGCGATAATCTGGCTTGACTCGGAGGACCCCGACGGAATGACAGGCGTGGACGACGAGAAGATGGCGGCGGCGAATAAGGCGAAATTCCCCTTCGTAAAGCCCTATCGCGACGCATTGGAGAACAAATATCAGTGGTGTATAGCCGCCGTTCCCGGGAGGGAGTGGGCGGAAAAGGTGTTCCCCGAGTTGAAGGGCGCGGACGCTATCGAAAAACTTTGGGAAGCGATTTTATACACCGCGCGCGTGGACGACGACCCCATAAAGGCGTGGGATAGGCACAACGCCGAACTTTTGAAGCACTGTAAGCTGTTGAACAGCTATAAATTCGAGAGCCTTGAATACAAGAGCAAAAACGGCACCGACTTTAAGGTGGGCTTGAACCCCAAGGGCTTATTTTTGGGCGGCGGAGAGGAGACGCTGGGGACGAAGGTTTACTTCAATCCCAACATTCCCTCCGAAGAGGTGTTCACCTCGCCCATGCGCGGAAAGGCGGAGGGCGTGGTGGTTGCCACAAAGCCTTTATCCTATCAGGGCAAGCTAATTGAGAATTTCAGCGTGAAATTCAAGGACGGAAAGGTGGTGGAGGTCCACGCCGAAAAAAATCAGGAATTGCTTGAAAAGATGGTGACCATGGACGAGGGCGCAAGCTATCTCGGCGAGGTCGCATTAATAGGTTACGACAGCCCCATAAACAACACGGGCATACTCTTCTATAATACCCTTTTCGACGAGAACGCGAGCTGTCACCTCGCCCTCGGCAGGGGATTCAACAACTGCCTTGAGGGGTTCGAAAATTACAGCTACGAGCAGTGCAAGGAGCTGGGAATAAACGACTCGATGATACACGTCGATTTCATGATAGGGAGTAGGGATTTGGAGATTACGGGCGTCACGAAGGACGGAAAAAGGGTGCCCGTGTTCAAAAACGGAGATTGGGTCATTTAAATGAATTTAGCAAAAAAGCACGGCAAACGCCGTGTTTTTTTGCTATTTTAAGCCTTTTATATAGTACTACGTCACACATAATAGCCCGTTTTCGGGTTAAATTACGTTTAAAACGTAGAATTTCAAGTACTGCGTTTCCTCGGCGGATAAAAGCGACGGATGGTCGGGCGACTGCGTCTTTATCTCGACGGTGCGCACAATCTTTCCGCTCTCCTTTGCGGCGTCTTTCAACATCTTTTCAAAGAGCTGTGCGCTCATGTAGTGCGAGCAGGAACAGGTAATAAGGAAGCCGCCGCTCTTTACAATCTTCATAGCGTTGAGGTTGACGTCCTTGTAGCCGCGATATGCGTCCTTGACTTCGTCCGCCGTCTTGCAAAAGGCGGGAGGGTCGAGGACGACGCAGTCGAAAAATCTTTTCTCCCGTCTGAAATTTCTCAAAGCTTCGAACACGTCCGCCTGCATAGTCTCGATATTTTCAAAGCCGTTTAACTTGGCGTTGTCCTCGACGTTTTTGAGGGCGAGGGGAGAGATATCGAGAGAGAGCACCTTTTCTGCGCTCATTGCGGCGTTTAAAGAGAAGCCGCCGCTGTTGCAAAAGCAATCCAAAACCTCGCCGCGGGCATATCGCCTTACGGCAAACCTGTTCTCCTTCTGGTCGAGAAAGTAGCCCGTCTTTTGCCCGTTCTTGACGTCGACGAGCATCTTTATATTATTTTCTTCAATCTCTATATAGTCGGGCACCTCGCCGTAAAGCACCCCCTTGACGTCGCTCAACCCCTCTTTTTTGCGGACGGAGACGTCGCTCCGCTCGTAAATTCCCTTGGGGGAGAAGAGCTTGACAAGACAGTCGGCTATCATCTTTTTGCGTTTGTCGATGCCGAGGGAAAGGCACTGCATGACGAGGTAGTCGCCGTATCTGTCAACGATGAGTGCGGGCAGATTGTCGGCTTCGGCAAACACCATGCGGTAGGCGGAGGAAAAATTCAGCCCTTTCCTGTAATCGTCTGCGGCTTTAAGGCGGCTTAGATACAGTTCTTCGCCGTCCTCCGAGCTGTCGCGGATAAATATGCGGACGAGAATTTTGGAAGCGTGATTAATATACCCCTTGCCGATAAATCTTCCGTCGTTGGAAAAGACGGAGGCGAGTTCGCCGTTCTTGCCCTCGCCCGAAATTTTATAAACTTCGTTGGCGTACACCCAGCTGTGTCCCGCCACAATGCGCTTTTCTTCGTTCTTTTTGAGATAAATTTCGTAAGCCATGCTTCGATTTTATCATTTTACAATAATAATTGCAAACGCATTTAATATAATTTGATTTTTATTTATATAAATGGTATAATTTGGGAGTATGCGGAAGCTTTTGAAATATTTAACGCACTATAAGCTCGATTCCGTCCTCGCGCCCCTATTCAAGCTGCTCGAGGCGTGTTTTGAGCTGTTCGTGCCCATCGTCGTGGCGTCCATAATAGACGACGGCGTGACGGGCGGCAGGGGAGTAAGTTATATTGTTTACGCCTGCCTCATTCTCGTTGCGTTGGGCGTTATAGGGCTCGTTGCGGCGGTGACGGCGCAATTTTTTGCCGCGCGCGCCGCGGTGGGATTTTCAAAGGAACTTCGGCACGATTTATTCAAGAATATTCAGTCGCTCTCATTCTCGCAGATAGACGGGGTGGGCACGGCGAAGATGATAACCCGCATGACGAGCGACGTCAACCAGATACAGTCGGGCGTGAACCTCGTTTTAAGGCTGTTCATGCGCTCGCCCTTCATTGTCTTCGGCGCGATGATCATGGCGTTTGTCATCGACGTATATGCGGGCACGGTGTTTGCCGTGGCGATTGCCGCCCTCTGCGTCGTCGTGTTCGGCATAATGCTCGCTTCGATACCCCTATACAGGCGCACTCAGGGCGATTTGGATAGCGTTACGGTCACCACACGCGAGACTCTGACGGGCGCGAGGGTGCTGCGCGCTTTCTGCAAGGAAGAGGACGAGATTGCCGAATTCAATACAAGAAACGAGCGGCTCAAAAAGTCGCAACTCTTCGTCGGCGGCATATCTGCGCTCATGAATCCCCTGACCTACGCCATAATAAACGTCGCAATAATCGTCCTTTTGTACACGGGCGCGCTGAGGGTTGAGGGCGGAGTGTTGACGCAGGGACTCGTCATCGCCCTGTATAACTATATGTCGCAGATACTCGTCGAGCTCATTAAGCTCGCCAACCTCATCATAACCGTCACCAAATCCTTTGCATGCGCGGGCAGGGTGGCGGAGATACTCGATATGACCCCCTCTTTAAAGTCTGTCGAACCCCAAAAATCTTCGGAAAATAGTCACTTTATAGAGTTTAAGGGGGTGTCGGTGAATTACGGAGACGCCGCGGTCAACGCCCTCGACGATATCTCGTTTACGGCGGAAAAGGGGCAGACCATAGGAATTATAGGCGGCACGGGCGCGGGCAAGACGACGCTTATCAACACAATTCCCCACTTTTACGACGTGTGCGCGGGCGAAATTTTAATTGGCGGCGAGAACGTGGCGGCAATGGGCGACGAAAGGCTGCGCTCTGCATGCGGAGTGGTGCCCCAACATGCCGTGCTGTTTGAGGGAACCATACGCGATAATTTGCTTTGGGGCAAGGGCGACGCGACCGATAAGGAACTTTTGGAAGCGTTGGAGACGGCGCAGGCAAAGGACGTGATTGCGGCAAAGAGCGGCGGACTCGACGAAAGGGTGGAGCAGGGCGGCAAGAACTTTTCCGGCGGGCAGCGGCAAAGGCTGACCATTGCGCGCGCCCTCGTCAGAAAGCCCGAAATACTCATTCTCGACGACAGCGCGTCGGCACTCGACTATGCAACCGACGCAAGATTGCGCAAATCATTGAAAAATCTCGACTATAATCCCACCGTATTCATAGTGTCGCAGCGCACTTCGTCAATAAAGAGCGCTGACAAGATAATCGTGCTCGACGGCGGAAAGATGGTGGGAATTGGCACCCACGACGAGCTGATGAAGTCGTGCGATATCTATCGCGAAATACACTATTCGCAGTACGCGAAGGAGGGGGCGTGATATGGCAATCCCCCGCAAGCGCATAGTAAAGCGCATACTTCGGCAACTAAAAGACTATAAATTTTCTGTGGCGGCAACCATATTTTTCGCCCTCGTCACAGTGGCGGGCACCCTCGCCGTGCCAATATTTTTCGGGCGGGTGATTGACTTAATTGTCGTCGGCGGCATAGATTTTAAGGCGATTTTCAAAGAATTCACGATAATCGGCGTGCTGATTGCCATAACCTGCCTTTCGCAGTGGCTGATGGGCATTGTCAACAACAGAATAACTTATAACGTCGTCCGCGACATAAGGCGGCAGGCGTTTGAAAAATTGCAGACCTTGCCCCTGAAATTTATCGATGGGCACCCATATGGCGACGTCGTGGGCAGGGTGATTGCCGACGTCGACCAATTCGCGGACGGGCTTTTGATGGGCTTTACACAGACTTTTACGGGCGTTTTGACCATTGTTGGCACTCTCGTCATAATGCTTGTGATAAATTGGATTATCGCGCTCGTCGTGTTCTTCATAACCCCTTTATCGCTTTTCGTGGCGAAATTTATAGCGTCGAGAACATATTCCATGTTCAAAAAGGCGTCCGAGACAAGGGGCGAACAGACGGCGTTTATCGACGAGATGATAGGAAATTTGAAGGTCGTGCAGGCGTTCGGGCGGGAGGACGAAAACCTTGAAAAGTTCGACGAGATTAATTCGCGGCTTACCAAGGCTTCCTTGAAATCAATATTCTTTTCCTCGCTCGTCAACCCCTCGACGCGCTTTATCAACGCCATGGTGTATGCGGCGGTGGCGCTATCGGGGGCGATAATGCTCGCCTTGAAAACTCCCCTTCCAGTGGCGTTTTCGGTGGGGCTTTTGAACAGCCTTTTGGCATACGCAAACCAATACACAAAACCCTTCAACGAGATTTCGGGGGTGGTGACCGAACTTCAGAACGCCGTGGCTTGCGCGGGCAGGATTTACGAGATTATAGACGAGACCCCCGAAAAGCCAGACGACCCCGACGCCAAGTCGCTTCAAAACGTTGAGGGGGAAGTGGCGTTCGATAGCGTATATTTTTCATACACGGCGGACAAAAAACTCATTGAAAATCTCAATCTGAAGGTGGAGGCGGGCAAGCGGATTGCGATAGTCGGACCGACGGGCTGCGGCAAGACGACGCTTATCAACCTTTTAATGAGATTTTACGACCCCTTATCGGGCAAAATTTCGGTGGACGGCAACCCAATAGACAGGGTGACGAGGAAGTCCTTGCGCTCCAATTACGGCATGGTGTTGCAGGACACTTGGCTTAAAAGCGGCACTGTTAGGGAAAATATCTTAATGGGCAAGCCCGACGCTTCCGAAGAGGAGATGATTGAAGCGGCAAAGGCGGCGCATGCGCACAACTTCATCATGCAGATGGCGGGCGGCTATGACGCGGTTATAGCCGAGGACGGCGGCAATCTTTCGCAGGGGCAAAAACAGCTTTTGTGCATAACGAGAATAATGCTTTCCCTTCCGCCAATGCTCATCCTCGACGAGGCGACCTCTTCCATAGATACCCGCACAGAAAAGAGAATACAGGACGCGTTCGCAAAGCTCATGGAAGGGAGAACGAGCTTCATCGTCGCGCACAGGCTATCCACCATAAAGGAAGCCGATTTAATACTCGTTATGCGGGACGGCAATATAGTGGAACAGGGCACACACGACGAGCTTTTGAAGCTTGACGGGTTTTACGCTAACCTATACAACAGTCAATTCGCGGTATAAATGCCGTAAATCAACAATAAAAAAGTCCTATTTTCAAGGAGAATTATGTTACAGGTAAACAATGTATCGCTGCAATACGGCAGCAAAAAGCTGTTCGAGGACGTAAATTTAAAGTTCACAAAGGGCAACTGCTATGGCATTATCGGTGCGAACGGCGCGGGCAAATCCACCTTTTTGAAGGTGTTGAGCGGCGAGATAGAGCCGAACAAGGGCGACGTGACCCTCGACAAGACGGAGAGAATGTCCGTTTTGCAACAAAATCAGAACGCGTTTGATAACGTCACCGTTCTTCGGGCGGTGATGCTCGGGCACAAGCGGCTTGTGGATATAATGGACGAGAAGGACGCTCTGTACGCAAAGGCGGACTTTTCCGAAGAGGACGGGGTGAGGGCAAGCGAGCTTGAAAGCGAGTTTGCCGAGCTCGGCGGCTGGGACGCGGAGTTCGAGGCGCAGACGCTTTTAAACGCCCTCGACATACCCGAGGAATATCACAACGTGATGATGCACGACCTCGACGCCAAGCTAAAAATCAAGGTGTTGCTCGCGCAGGCGCTCTTCGGCAATCCCGATATACTGCTTTTGGACGAGCCCACGAACAACCTCGACATAAAGACTGTGCGCTGGCTTGAAAACTATCTTTTGGACTTCGAGAATACCATAATAATAGTATCGCATAACCGTCACTTTCTGAATAAGGTGTGCACGCACATCTGCGACGTGGACTACGGCAAGATAAACATGATGCTCGGCAATTACGACTTCTGGTATGAGACGAGTCAGCTCATCGCCCGTCAACAGCGCGATCAGAATAAGAAGAACGAACAGCGCGCAAAGGAATTGCAGGAGTTCATTGCAAGGTTTGCCGCAAACGCCTCCAAATCGAGACAGGCGACCTCGCGCAAGAAGGAACTTGAAAAGCTGACGATATCCGACTTCAAGCCCTCTCTGCGCAAATACCCCTATATCGACTTCAAGTACGAAAAGGAGATAGGCAACGATATCTTAATGGTGGAGGGGCTGACGAAAAAGGGATACTTCGAAAACGTCTCTTTCACCGTCCAGAAGGACGAAAAAATAGGCATTGTATCCGATAAGAGTACGACGGTTTCCATGCTGTACGACGTGCTGTGCGGCAAAGTGCAGCCCGACGCGGGCACGGTGAAGTGGGGCAAGACCATATCCTTTTCATACTTCCCCGAGAACAACAACGAGTACTTTCAGGGCTGTGAATACACCCTTGTAGATTGGCTTTCGCAGTTCTCGAAGGATCACTATGAAGAGTATCTGCGCGGCTGGCTGGGCAGGATGCTCTTTTCGGGCGAGGAGGCGTTGAAGCAGGCAAAGGTGCTTTCGGGCGGCGAAAAGGTGCGCTGTATGCTCGCGAAGATGATGCTCGAAGGGGGAAATTTCCTCATATTCGACGAGCCGACCAACCACCTCGACCTCGAGTCTATAACCGCCCTGAATAACGGAATGAAGAACTTCAAGGGGTGCATGCTCTTTACCTCGCACGACCAGGAATTGATGAACACCGTCGCCAACAGAATAATCGAGATAAACGGCACGAAGACCTTCGATAAGACGGTGACGTATGACGAATACGTCGATATAATCACCCAATAATTACCCTAAAATCAACAAAAATCAACCTTTAAATGTCGGTCGGAACGTTATTCCGACCGATTTAACATTTATCAGCAATTTACGACAGAATTTTGTAAAAAAATCGATTTTGATTTTTGAATATTTTACAAAAATATCTTTACAAATTCAAAATTCAGCCGTATAATACCCTTACACGACAACCGGAGGAGGGAAAAAGGTTGAAAACGGCGAATATAGCCATATTTGAAAGTAACGAAGATTTTTTGAGAGAATTGAGAAGTTACGTTGACTCGACAGAGGGATACAGCGTGTGCGCATTCGCATCCAACGGTAATTCGGCTATTGAACTTCTTAAACAGACGTCGCCCGACATAGCGATAATCGACCTCGTGTTGAGCGGCAAGGACGGGCTTGCCGTGCTCGATTACATAAAGCAATCGGGGTCGGGGTGCCTGCCCATAGTCGTCTCTCGGTTTTCGGACGATAAGATTGTCAACTCCGCAATAGACCACGGGGCGGTGTACTACCTTGTCAAGCCCGTGACGGTGGAGGACGTCATGGCGAGGGTTAAGGATTTATCGAGCGAAAAGAGCTATGATTACAGGGTGACGACGGCGGCGCGGGACAAGCGCAAACTCAACTCGCTTGACGAGAAAATCAGCAATATTTTCGTGACGATAGGAATTCCGCCGCACATTAAGGGCTTTTCCTATCTTCGCGAGGGTATCAAGATGACTGTCAACGACCAGAGCGTCATAAACAGGGTGACGAAAGAGCTATACCCCAAGATTGGCGAAAAGTTCAACACCTCGGCAAGCAAGGTGGAGCGCGCTATACGCCACGCCATCGAAGTTGCGTGGAACAGGGGCAGAACGGACGCGATAAGTTCCATTTTCGGCGCAAAGGTGTACATAGGCAACGAACGCCCGACAAACAGCGAGTTTATCGCCCTCGTCGCCGACAAACTCATCCTCGAGACCCTCGATTGAGTGGGGGATTGGCGGAGAGTTTGGCGGGGTAATCCCGCCAGCCCGCCCGCCGCGCGCGTTTTTATGCGCGCGCGGCGGGCGTAAAAACAAATTTAAAGGACGGGTTGCGGAAAAAATATTTTTATCGGCTGTCGTGTTTAAACCGCGCCCGTCCCGAAAATTTTTTTGCCTTTTCAAATTGCTTGACAAAGGCAAGTTTATCTATTATAATTTTTTTGTTTTTGCGGACGTGGCGGAATTGGCAGACGCGCAGGTTTCAGGTTCCTGTGGGCGACCATGGGGGTTCAAGTCCCTTCGTCCGCACCAATAAAAATCCACCCGTTCATCGGGTGGATTTTTATTGGTGCACAATTCATAACGCAAGTTGAACTCAAATTCGGCTTGCGATATTTTTATGAAAAAGCGAGGACATAAGCCCTCGTTCAGAATGATAAGTTGAGAGAGGCTCGGAAGAGTATGTCATCCCGAGCGATTAAGAAGCCCGCGCAGCGGGTTCGATTGAGTCGAGGGAGCTCCCCGTGGTCTCGGGGAGTTATTTTGAAACGCCTGCCGCATACCCTGTGGGATTTCTCCACTTCGCGGCTTAACGCCGCTTCGGTCGAAATGACAGGTGTTGGAAGCGTGGGATTTTTTGACGGACGCGCGGCGGGGCGGCAAAATGCCGACCCGCCGCGCAATTCATAGAAAATCGGACTTTATTATTCGGTGTAGAACTCAATCTTGCCGCACTTGGGGCAAATGGCTGCTTTGATTTGTTTCTCCTCTTTTTCCTTTTTTAACGAAATATAAGCTAATAACGATGCGCCGTGAATTTTTAACTCATAATTCATTTTCATTTCTTCATTGCAATTATCGCATTTCATTTATTTTTTCCTCTTTCAAATTCTACTTTATCTACATAATTATATCATAGCGGCGGGGATAACGCAAGGGAAGTGGAAAAATTGGGCGAGGGGAAGCGCTATCGACATAAAAAGGGCTGAAAAGGTGGGGGGTGACGGATAGTGTCTTGACCTTTTGGGGCGGGCGGATTAAAATGTAATCGTTAAAAGGAGGTACATTTTAATGACGTTCGGCGAAAAATTGAGGATTTTGCGGTCGGAAAAGGAGCTGACGCAGGAGCAGCTTGCGGAAAAGATTTTTGTAACGCGGACGGCAATATCAAAATGGGAAACGGGCAGGGGATTTCCCGGCATTGACAGTTTAAAGGAGATTTCGCGGCTTTTCGGCGTGACCATTGACGAGCTGATTTCCGACGAGGACGTGGCGGTCAAGCGCAAAAGGGAGGGCGAGCTGGCGAAATTTTTCTATATTTTATCCGTCGTGTGCGTGGGCGTTGCGGCGGTGTTTGCGTTGCTTGCATATCTTCTCAGACAGCCATATTTCAACATAGGCGGCATTTTGGGCGTGGCGGGCTATGTGGCGTGCGCCCTTATTTACGCCCATTATAAAAGGCGCGACGCCCTTAAAAAAGCTGTCGCACCCTATATAATTTCGCGCCTTGCCGTGCTTGCGGTGGTGATTGCCGTGATGGTCGGCGCAATCCTGCAGTTGGTCTGAAAAAAGCTATCTTTAATACAGGCTGTCGGGCGAGATTATTTCAGACTTATGGTGATTGTGACGGGGTCGCTTGCCGTCAGAATATCTCTTAATTGCTCTTTTGAAACGCCCTGCACTGTGCCGAGTTTGGTGTAACTCCACGAATTGCTGCCGAAGAATATGACGATTTGATTGCCCGAGTAGAGGACGACGTCGCCCGCCTCGGTGGTGAGTTGCACGTCGTTGCGGGGGAGGGTGTGCCCCAACGCCCCGACCTTTTCAAAGCCGCCGTACTCGCTCGCGGTGTATGTTATATCGCCTTCATTTAAAAGTTTTATAAGGGCTTCGACGGCGGCGTTGTTTTCGAGCTTTACTTCAATTTTATTGCCGCCTATCGTAAAATAAATTTCGTCTGTCATGTCTTTTGTCTCCTCGTTATCATTGTCGTTTGGCTGATTTTGCGTTGATTGTTGGGGTGGGGATTGATTATCGTTGGTATTTTGTTCTGTGTCACGGCAGGCGGAAAATACAACGCAAAAAGTCAATAGAAGGGCGGAAAGCAGAATAAAAAATTTGAATTTTTTCATTTGAGATTTCATTATTTTATGGTCTTAATGATTTTTGCAGGGACGCCGGCGGCGACGGTGTTGGCGGGCACGTCCTTGGTGACGACCGCGCCTGCGGCTATTACGGCGCCGTCGCCTATTTTTACGCCCGCCAAAATGGTGGCGTGCGCGCCTATCCATACTTTATTGCCTATCTTCACGGGTGCGGGCAGCATATTGCCGCGGCGGTCGGGGTCTAAATCGTGATTTAAAGTGGCTATCACGACCTGTTGCCCTATCAAAACGTCGTCGCCTATCTCAATTCCGCCTTGGTCCTGAAAGCAACAGCCCGAATTGATAAACACCCGCTTGCCGAGCTTTATATTCAAGCCGTAATCGGTGGAAAAGGGAGGGAACAGCCCGAAAGTTTGGTCATATTGCTTTCCTATAAGTTCAAAAAACAGCCGCCTTAATTCGTCGGGTTCGTGATATTTTCCGTTGATTTCCGACGTATAGCGCAGGGCGCGCTGAGACATTTCGTGCATGTGAAGATGCTCCTCCGACCCCGCGACGATATATTCTTTTGCCGATTCGATAAATTGTCTGCTATCCATATCTTCCTCGCTTCTGAAAATATTATAATGCGCAGGGGCGCGGAATGTCAAATACTTATATATCTGGGCGTGATAAATTAAATAACTATATATTAATGAATATACATATATATTTTCAAAAAATATGAAAATCTAACAAAAAAAAGCATTGCGGCGGCAAAGCCCTTCAAATTCTTGAAAGAAAACTTTGAAATTGTTATACTTTATGCGATTTAACAAAGTGGCAAAAATCACATACTATAAAAGAGTGAACATTGAGGAGGCTTAAATGCAATTCAAATTGGATTATGAAGTATGCGACGGCGTTGAAAAGCTTGAAAAGCTTCTGCAAAGGGTGAGAAAGGCGCAGGAGATCTTTGCGACCTACCCGCAGGAGAAGGTGGACGAGATATTCCGCGCCTGCGCAATCGCCGCAAACAGGGCGAGAATTCCCCTCGCGAAGCTCGCCGTCGAGGAGACGGGCATGGGCATAGTTGAGGATAAGGTTATTAAGAACCACTATGCTTCCGAGTACATCTACAACAAATACAAAAACGTCAAGACGTGCGGAGTTGTCGAGGAGGACGCCTCATACGGAGTTACGAAGATAGCAGAGCCCATAGGGGTAATCGGTGCGGTCATTCCCACGACAAACCCCACGTCGACGGCGATATTCAAGACGCTTATCTGCCTTAAAACGCGCAACGGCTGTATAATCAGCCCCCATCCCCGCGCAAAGGGCTCGACAATTGCCGCAGCCAAAGTTGTTTACGAGGCGGCGGTGGAAGCGGGCGCGCCCGAGGGGATTATAGGCTGGATTGACTTCCCCAACCTCGAGATGACCAATTTATTGATGAAAGAGGTAGACCTCATTTTGGCGACGGGCGGCCCCGGCATGGTGCGCGCGGCTTATTCGAGCGGCAAGCCCGCCCTCGGCGTCGGCGCGGGCAACACACCCGCCATCTTCGACGAGAGCTGCGACATTCTGCTTGCGGTCAATTCGGTAATACACTCAAAGACATTCGACAACGGCATGATCTGCGCGTCAGAGCAATCTGTAATCGTCGCCGATAAAATATACGATAAAGTAAAGGCAGAATTTGCCCGCCGCGGCGCGCACTTCCTCGAAGGCGACGAGCTCGACAAGGTGAGAAAGACCATAATCATCAACGGCTCTTTAAACGCAAAGATTGTCGGGCAGAGCGCGGCGAAGATAGCCGAACTTTCGGGCGTTGCCGTAGACCCCGCGACGAAGGTGTTGATAGGAGAGGTGGAGTCGGTCGAAATAACCGAGGAATTCGCCCACGAAAAGCTTTCGCCCGTGCTCGCTATGTACCGCGCGAAGGACTTCGGTGACGCCCTTCAAAAAGCCGAAAGGCTGATTGCCGACGGCGGCTACGGGCACACTTCTTCACTCTATATCGACACCGTTACGGGCAAGGATAAGATAGCCGAGTTCGGCGAGAGAATGAAGACTTGCCGCATACTCGTCAATACGCCCTCGTCGCACGGCGGCATAGGCGATTTATATAACTTCATGCTCGCGCCCTCGCTCACCCTCGGCTGCGGAAGCTGGGGCGGCAACTCCACCTCGGAGAACGTTGGGGTAAAGCACCTTTTAAATATAAAGACGGTAGCGGAAAGGAGAGAAAACATGCGGTGGTTCAGAGCACCCGAAAAAGTGTATTTAAAGAAGGGCTGTCTGCCCGTCGCACTCGACGAATTGAAGACGGTGATGGGCAAGAAGAGGGCGTTCATCGTAACGGACAAATTCCTGTTCGAAAACGGATTTACCCGCTGTATAACCAAGAAATTAGAGGAAATCGGCATTATGCATAGTACTTTTTCAGACATAATGCCCGATCCTACCCTTGCAAGCGCCAAGGCAGGGGCGGCGATTATGCGCTCGTTTGCGCCCGACGTTATAATTGCATTGGGCGGCGGCAGCGCGATGGACGCGGCGAAGATTATGTGGGTCATGTACGAGCATCCCGACGTGGATTTCGAGGACATGGCAATGAGATTTTCGGATATCAGAAAGAGGATATACACCTTCCCCAAGATGGGTGAAAAGGCGTACTTTATCGCCATACCCACCTCGGCGGGCACGGGCTCTGAGGTGACGCCCTTTGCGGTAATTACCGACGAAAAGACGGGCATAAAATATCCCCTCGCCGACTATGAGCTTTTACCCGATATGGCGATAATCGACACCGACCTTCACATGAGCGCGCCCAAGGGCTTGACGGCGGCTTCGGGCATAGACGCGGTTACCCACGCGCTCGAGGCGTACGCTTCGGTTATGGCGACGGACTACACCGACGGGCTTGCTATACAGGCTTTGAAGACCATATTTAAGTATCTCCCCGACGCTTACGAACACGGCACGACCGACGTCGTCGCGCGCGAGAAGATGGCAAACGCGGCGACCATGGCGGGCATGGCGTTTGCAAACGCATTTTTGGGCGTCTGCCACTCTATGGCGCACAAGCTCGGCGCATTCCATCACCTGCCCCACGGCATTGCAAACGCCCTGATGATTGACGAAGTTATCAAATTCAACTCTGCCGAAGCCCCCGCGAAGATGGGCACATTCAGCCAATACGCCTATCCCAAGACTTTGCGCCGCTATGCCGAAGTTGCGGAAGCTTTGAATCTTAAAGGCAAGACCGATGAGGAAAAGGTGGCGTCGCTTATTAAGGCAATCGACGAACTCAAGGAAAAAATCGGCATAAAGAAGACCATAAAGGACTACGGCATAGACGAGAAGGACTTCCTTGCAAGGCTCGACGACATGGTGGAGCAGGCGTTTGACGACCAATGCACGGGCGCGAACCCCCGCTATCCACTGATGAGCGAGATAAAGCAGATGTATCTCAATGCCTATTACGGAAAATAAGGAGGAAAAATATGACAACCCAAAACCTTATAATGAAGAGAGAGGATAAGCAGATCTTCCGCGACGGCGATCTCCTCATCAAGCGTTTCGACGCAAATTATTCCAAGGCGGACATATTGAACGAGGCGTTGAACCACGCGAGGGTGGAGGAAACCGACCTCAATATACCCAAAATCCGCTCAATCGAGGTCGTCGACGGCAAGTGGGCGATAATTCTCGACTATATCGACGGCAGAACGCTGCAATCTTTCATGGAGGAGAACCCCGAAAAGATTGACGAATATCTCGATTACTATATAGATTTGCAGATGAACGTGTTCCGCCATAAGGTGCCCATGCTCAATAAGATGCGCGACAAGTTCAACGCAAAGATTTCGGCAGCCGACCTCGACGCGACGACCCGCTATGAGCTTCACACCCGCCTCGACTCCATGCCCCGTCACAACAACCTCTGCCACGGCGATTTCGACCCCTCTAACATAATAATCACGGGCGACGGAAAGCCCTATATAATCGACTGGTCGCATGCCACGCAGGGCAACGCTTCGGCGGACGTGGCGAGAAGTTACCTCATGTGGTATGTCAACGGCAAGGCAGAGATAGCCGAAAAGTACCTCAAAATGTACTGCAAGAAGAGCGACACCGCCATTCAGTACGTACAGAGGTGGATACCCATCGTCGCGGCGAGCCGACTTGTCAAGGCGAAGCCCAACGAGCTGGAGATACTCCGCCGCTGGACGAACGTCGTCGATTACGAATAAGTTTTTATGAATTCAAGCTTACGGCGCGGGGGTTTGCAACCCCCGCGCCGTAATAATTTCAATCAAAATTTTTTATCTTTAAAGGCGTATTTTTACAACTTTTTGCGCCATTAAATAACTTTTTATTTAAAATTATTGCATTTATATTCATTTATTGTTATAATAATTTCAATTATGGCAGACAAATTATGTTTTGTTTCGGTCGAATTTGTCAACGACCCGAACGTGGTCGGGCTGACCTATTGGTACTTATGCGATTTTGCCGCCGTAAAGTCGGGCGACAGGGTGGTTGCGCCGCTCGGCAGGCATAATCACACCCAGACGGGAGTGGTTCGCCGCGTTCTCTTCGAGACGGAGGCGGACGCGCCCTATCCCATACATTTAATCAAACGCATACAGTCTGTCGTAGGGGAGAAGGAAAATGTATAAAATTTTGACAAAGCGTGAACTCAACCCCACCGTCACGCTGATGGAAATCGAGGCGCCGCTCGTCGCAAACAAGGCGCAGGCGGGGCAGTTCATAATTCTTCGCGTCGATGAGGACGGGGAGAGAATACCCCTGACCGTCGCGGGGTGCGACAGGGCAAGGGGAGCAGTTACAATAATATTTCAGATAGTCGGCGGCACGACGATGGCGTTGAATGCAAAGGGCGAGGGCGATTATATTGAAGATTTCGTCGGGCCCCTCGGCGTTGCCACCAAGACGGACGGCATAAAAAAGGTGTGCGTCGTCGGGGGCGGCGTGGGCTGTGCGATTGCCCTGCCCGTTGCCCGCAGATTTAAGGAGCTGGGCGCCGAAGTTCATTCTATTATAGGTTTCAGAAATAAGGACCTCGTTATATTGGAGGACGAGTTCCGCGCATGCTCAGAAAAGCTCGAGGTGATGACCGACGACGGAAGTCACGGCAAAAAGGGGGTCGTAACCGCGCCCTTGAAGGAGTGGATTGAAAGCGGGGAAAATTACGACGAAGTTATTGCAATAGGACCGCTTATAATGATGAAGTTCGTCGTCGCGACGACGAAGCCCTTCAACGTGCCCACAACCGTTTCGATGAATCCCATAATGATAGACGGAACGGGAATGTGCGGCGGGTGCCGCCTGACGGTGGGCGGAAAGACCAAATTTGCCTGCGTTGACGGACCCGACTTCAACGGTTTCGAAGTGGATTTCGACGAGGCGATGGCGCGTTCTTCGGCTTATGCCGATTTTGAGAGACATGAAAGGGAGCGCGGCTGCAATCTCTTTAAAAAGGAGGCAAATTAAATGGCGGTCGAACAAAAAAAACACCCCATGCCCGTGCAGGAACCCAAAATCCGTGCGAGGAATTTTGAGGAAGTGGCGCTCGGCTATACGGAAAATATCGCAATCGCCGAAGCAAAGAGGTGTTTAAACTGCAAAAATCGCCCCTGCGTTTCGGGCTGCCCCGTCAACGTGCCCATCCCCGAGTTCATTTCAAAGGTGAAAGAGGGGGATTTTGAGGGGGCTTACAGGCAAATTACCCTTGCATCTTCCCTGCCCGCGGTGTGCGGCAGAGTGTGCCCGCAGGAGACCCAGTGCGAGAGTAAGTGCACTTTGGGCATAAAGTTCGAGCCCGTGGGGATAGGCAGACTTGAAAGATTTGTCGCCGACAGGCATAACGCATTGAATACCGAAACAGTCGAAATTCCCCAATCAAACGGGCATAAAGTCGCCGTCGTCGGGTCGGGTCCCTCGGGGCTGACGTGCGCGGGCGACCTTGCCAAAAAGGGATATAAAGTCACCGTCTTTGAGGCTCTGCACCTCGCGGGCGGAGTGCTCGTATACGGAATTCCCGAATTCAGACTTCCCAAGAGCATTGTCGCAAAGGAGGTCGAAACGCTCAAAAAATACGGCGTGGACATTCAGACCAACGTCGTTATCGGCAAGACGTTGACTGTGGACGAGCTGTTTGAAATGGGCTATGAAGCAGTTTTCGTCGGCAGCGGCGCAGGGCTTCCGAGATTTATGGGCATCCCCGGCGAGAGCCTCAAAGGGGTGTATTCCGCAAACGAATTCCTCACCCGTTCCAATCTTATGAAGGCGTACCGTGACGACGCGCGCACCCCCATAATGCGCGCAAAAAAGGTGGCGGTCGTCGGCGGCGGAAACGTCGCGATGGACGCGGCGCGCACGGCGTTGAGGTTGGGAGCGGACGAGGTATATATCGTATATCGCCGTTCCATGGAGGAACTTCCCGCAAGGAAAGAGGAGGTCGAGCACGCCGAAGAGGAGGGCATAAAGTTCGAAATTCTGCGCAATCCCGTCGAAATAATGGGCTATAACAATCCCGACGACAGGCGCGACCCCAAAAACGGATTTGTAACGGGGATAAAGGTGAGGAAGTGCGAGCTGGGCGCACCCGACGAAAAGGGACGCCGCCGCCCCGTGGAGATTGAGGGGAGCGAATATATATTAGACGTCGATTGCGTGATTATGGCTATCGGCACAAGCCCCAATCCGCTCATTAAAAATACGACAAAAGGGCTTGACGTCAACAGTCACGGCGGAATAATCGTCGAGGAGAGCACGGGCAAGACCTCGAAAGAGGGGGTATATGCGGGCGGCGACGCCGTGACGGGCGCGGCAACCGTTATCCTTGCGATGGGCGCGGGCAAGACCGCGGCTAAGGCGATAGACGAATATTTATCGCAAAAAGACAAAAAATAAGGTACATGACGGCAATGGTGGGAAATATTTGCGAGGTTTTCGATAAAGCTTCGGGCGCGACGGTGTACCGCGAGGGCACGGCGACGCGCTTTGAGTGCGGCGACGCGACCTTTGAAATTATTTTGGACGGCTTTGAAAAGATGATTGAGGGCGCGCACCCCATGCCCGCCTTCGGAGTGAGCCTCGACAACGAGACCCGAAAGGAGATGAAGAGGGGCACTTGGGTGGAGTTCGAATTCAAAGACCGACTGTTTTGCGACGGCATGCCCTTTGAAAAATTGCTTATATACGTCATGGCGGGCTGGCAGGGCTTCAACCTCGTCAGATACAATTCAGAATGTGGATATCACGGCAGGTGTTTTTATCTGAATATCAGGGGAGACATGACGCAATTTTATAACCTCTTAAACAGCGTTTAATTAAAAAGGAGCGGCAATTAAACTTCGCCGCTCCTTTTAATTTTATTGAGTTATATTGATTTGTTCCATAAACATTTTGGCAATCTCATCGACAGACTGCTTGCAATCGCTATCCAGCCAAGCCATTGACACATTGAAAATCATTCCCGCAAACAGATAGGGCAGATAGGGATTTTTATCGGGATATTCGTCCTGAAATGTTTGGGTCATCATCTTATTGAGGAAATCGAGATAGAGATATTCGAGGTGCGCCCGCCTTATCAACTTGAAACATTGTTTGTTGTTAAGGAATTTTGCGAACACGTCGCGCGCTATCCTCACATAATCTTCCCTGCACCGCGGATAATATCGCTGTTCGGAAATGAATTGCCTTGTGTTGTGCATGAAGTAATATTGAATGACTTCTTCCTTGCTCTTGAAGTAGCGATAAAAGGTCGCCCTGCCGACGCCTGCTTTTTCGGCGATGTCGGTGACGCTGATTTTGCCGTATTCATGCTCGTTCATGAGTTTGAAGAGAGCTTCAACGATATAGTGCTTTGTATATTCTTCGGGGGCGTATTCCACGAAACAAAAACCTCTTTTTTGTATCATTTCGGCGGACAATTCTTAAGATTTGTCTTTTTGCCGTTTTGTGCGCTTGATTTTATCTGCGCTTTATTTTATGATACACCTGTCTCACGAAAAAGTCAACCGAAACGCGCGTCGGCAGATATTTCGCAAGACAATATAAATTTTAAGGAGTTTTATTATGCAGGAGAAGGATTTTGTAACCTATGAGTACAAGACTGTATCGGTGAAAGCCAAGGACAGGGAGAGGGCAATAGATATGTATGAGTCGTTCGGCTGGGAGATAACGGGAACTTCCGCCCAACCGACGGGCGGCATAACCATATCGCTCAAACGCGACAGAAAGCAAAAGCACAAACAGGAACTTAACAAGCTCGAGCGGCAGGCAGAGGAGACCTTTGACACAATCAACGGGCTCAATCAATCAAAGACGAGGGGGGCAAGCATATTTGCCTATATTTTCGGGAGCCTTGCCGCGCTCATTCTCGGCGGCGGAATGTGCCTTACGATGTTGATTGAAAATAACGTGCCCGCCTTTGTCGGGGGGATAATTCTCGGCGTCGTCGGCATTATATTGTGCAGTGTGAATTACTTTATCTATACAAAGATAGTCGCGAAAAAGACCAAGGAAGTCTTGCCTGCCATCGACCAAACGGAGGAAAAACTTGCAAATATCCTCGAAAAGGGGAACGACCTTCTGAGCGCGGAGATTATCTGATTAAAAGATAAAAACAGGTAAAAGGAAGTCCGATAATGTGGAACCCTATACGCAAATACAGAAAATTGACCTTTGAGCAAAAGACGATATGGAAAACCATAATCGGATTGTGCTTTTCGGCTGTACTTGCCTGCGGCAAACTCATTATCGGACTTTTTACAGACTATAATCTTATCAGTATCGCCGTTTACACGTTTGGCATTTTGCTTGCGAAATTCGAGTGCGTGTTGGGCGTTAAATCAAATAAAATGACCTTCAAACAGCGAAATATATTGACTGCCGTTTGCCTTATCATATCGAGCGTGCTGTATATCGCATTTATGGGCAGTATGTTTTTTGCCGAGCACAGGATAAAGAATAACGGTCTTATATATGTCGTTCTGCTTGCGTTTATATCCTTTTGCGAACTCGGGTTTGCGATTGCGGGGCTTATCAGGACGAAGAATAGGGGGCATTATTATCGCAATATAAAGATAATAAACTTCTGCGTTGCCCTGATTGCCATTCTGACGACGCAGATGTCCATTTTGAATCTTCAATCAAAAACGGGAATTGTGAACACCGCAAACGCATATGCGGGAATAGGCGTGGGCATATTTATCGCGCTGTGCGCCGTATATATTTTGATTGCGCCAAAGACGAGCGTTATAGACCGCGAGCACAACAAATTTATACTGAAAAATTCGGATAAAAACACTTTGATTGATATGGGGAGGGGGAGCGTTGAAATTCTGCTTTGCCGAAGCGACGTTTACGGCGACTATATCTATAAGGCGGCAATAGACGGGAATTTTGTGGAAGGAGACATAGTGAGGGGCAAATCGCTGTGGAAGAGAATGAACATAATTTTAAAGATTTTATGCTGTATTCTTTCGGAAATTCTGATCATCGTTTGGCTTTTGGGAAGGGGGATTTTGTTCTTGCGCACCATAGATTTGCCGAGGCGATTGGAGAATAAAATGATTGAAAACGGGTTTGAAAGGGCGGCGTGAACTTTTGCCGAAAAGCTTGATTTTAAACTATGCAAAAAAGCGGGCATTGCCCGCTTTTTTGCATATATATTGATATTTTTATGATTTTAAAGACTGCTTGTACGCCGCTATCGCCCGAGAGAGCTGGTCGGGGCAGGAGGTGTTGTTGCGGCACTTGATTCCGCGCAGAAGATTTTCGACTTCGTCGATATCCCTGCCCTCGACAAGGCGGGAAACGCCCTGAAGGTTGCCGCTGCATCCGCCGATGAATTTTACGCCGTGCAGCTTGTTGTCGTTGACTTCAAACAGAATTTGGCGGGAACAGGTGCCCGCGGTATTGTAAGTAAACATATTCGCTCCTAATCGCAAAGGTTTTCGTATATTACCGAATAGAGGTCGGCTGCCTTTTCTTCCCATTTTTTATAGATGGTCTTTGCCGTCTTTTTGTCGGGAACGACGAATTTCAGCTCCAAGAGGGGCTGTACGGGCGCAAGTATCTTCAAAGATACCGTAAACGTTCCGTCCATATTCTGATAGTAGTCGCTCCGACATTCCTGTCTGTTTCTGTATCTCGCGCTGTTCTTCTTGACGAACTGCGAAATTTCTTCCCTTACGCTCTTGGGGATATTGATATAGAAATTGGCAAGCGTCTCACGTCCGTCGGGGGTGATGGTGTAGAGGGTGTCCTCATCCTCGTTGACGGCGCAGATAAAGTTATCGTCGATGAGCTTGTGGATTATATTTACGCAATCCATATAGCCCATCCAGCTGTTTGAGGACGAACACATATCGACGATAGTCCGCTCTGACAGCGCGCTTTCCATCTTGTCAAAGACGAATAAAATTATTAATTTGTTGGTAGAGGTTTCGCCCGTATTCAACATAATTCAATAAAATTCCCGAAAAAAATGCGGAAGTGTGTCTATTATACATAATTATTTCGGGAAAATCAAGATATTTACCTTAAAAAATATTTCAAATTTCTGTGAGTATATGATATAATTGTATTGAAATCAAAAATCCAACGGACGGTAATATACTTATGAGCGACGTAAAAGAGCGTATTCTCGACTTCCTCGGCAAGTGCGAGGAAATGAAAAAGTGCAAATTCATCATGGCGACGACCAAGATAAAGGACTTGCTCAAATGCATTGTCAACTGCCCCGAACTGTACAATCTTTTTGAGGCGGTGTGCTCCGACTTCAACTATCCCTTTGTGAAGAGCAAGTGCCTTGTCACCGTGAACGACGGCTTTTCGAGAAGCTACGTCGTCCTTCCGCAGACGGTGGGGCAAAGGCTTGCCTTTATATTCTGCCTGTTTGTGGAGTTCGACAAAGAGACGATAAACTTCAACGACTTCTTGCAGAGGTATTTTTTGGAGGACGGTAGCTATTATGCGAGCTATCAGGCGTTCTGCAACCTCGTAATCGTCGGCTTGCAGGAAGCCATATCGCAGGTATTCAGGGAAGAGCTGTCCGCACCTTCGCAGACCCATGTTGAGGAAGTTGCGCCCGCAAACGCCGAAAAATCGGGGCTGATTTCGGCAATAGACCTCGCCATAGCCGCCGAAAAGCAAAATCTTGCCGACAACGGGAGAATTTCCGAAGAAGAAAAGGTCAACGGCGGGCATATCTTGGACGAGCTTGCAAGGGCGGTGCATGCGCAGGATATGAACTTGATAAACGCGCTCATATGCGGATATAACTATTTCGCCCTTTACAATAACTGCACGAGCGAGGTTTTGGGCGAACTCATCGGCGAAATCGGATACTTCGGGCGGTTGATATGAGCGCGCTCGAGGAGAAGAGGACGGGCGGCGTCACCCTGTACGACGGAAAAATTCTGAAATTGTGCGTTGACGACGTAACTTTGCCCGACGGCTCGCCTGCAAAGCGCGAAATCGTAAGGCACAACGGCGGGGCGGCGGTGCTCCTCGTCGAAAACGGCGAAATTTTGCTTGTAAGGCAATACAGATACGCCTATCTTGAGGAGACTTTGGAAATTCCCGCGGGCAAACTTGAAAGGGGCGAGGACCCTTTGGTTGCCGCCGCGCGCGAACTCAGAGAGGAGACGGGGTATTCGGCAAAGCTATATCCCGCGCTCGATATCTATCCGTCGCCCGGCTATACGGACGAGATTATACATATTTATTTTGCCGCCGAGCCCCAAAGGGGAGAGCAGAAGCTTGACAAAGGGGAGTTTTTGAATGTCGTCCGCATACCATTAGGCGAAGCCGTCAAGATGATTTCGGACGGAAAAATCAAGGATTCAAAGACGGTTGCGGCGATATTGAAATACGTTGCGGACAACGGCATAAAATTCTGAAAATATCAATATATATGCAAATTTTTGACATAAAATTAAAGAGGACGCCTTTCGGCGCCCTCTTAATTTTTTCGGCTCAGCCGTTGCAACCGCAGCCGCAGCCGTTCCCGTTGCCGCACAGAAGGCGCGCAAGCGTGCCGTTCTTCCACATGGTGTAGAGTATGGCGATAAGCAGGGGCGTGCAGCTTCCCGCAAGCACGTTCTCGATGCCGTTCCCGTTGCTTGCAGCGAGAAGTAAAAGGATCAAGATCCAAAGGCAGCTGTTAGAGCCGCATTGCGAAAAAATGTTCATATATTTCCTCCTTTGATAAAGCTGCTCTGCGGTTATGTAATTTTTGGGTTCCGCAAGCAGTATTGTATATATTAAATAATATTTATTTTCGCACGAAAATGTTACAGCCCGCCCAAACGCTTGCCAAACGCGGGCAATAATGTTATAATTATGTGAAAATTGAGGTACTTTCGGCGGATATGGGTGAAATAAGCCCAATCCGACCGTGTTATAAGTATAATTTTTTTTGACTGCGGGTATCCAAAGCGAACCCGACGGAGGTATTTTTATGAAGAACGAAAAGAAATTCTTTTCGGCTAAGAACGTCGCCTATCTCGGCGTGCTCTTGGCGCTTGTCATCGTTTTGCAGGTTTTCAGCGGCTATTTTAAGGTCGGAACGACGTCTTTGAGCTTCGTGCTCGTGCCAATAGTTCTCGGCGGAATGATTTTGGGAGTTTGGGGAGGAGCTATCCTCGGGCTCGCATTCGGGCTCGTAGTTATATTCGACGCCCTCGGCGGTCTCGACCCGTTCACGTTCGTGCTTCTCACCGCAAGCCCCTTATCTTCGGTGATGACCGTTATCTTGTGCATAGTGAAGGGCGTTGCCGCAGGCGTCGGGTCGGCTCTCATATTTAAAGCTATATACAATAAAAATAAATATGTTGCGACTTTCGTCGCTTCAGCCGCCGCGCCCATACTCAACACGGGCATTTTCGTCCTCGGCGCGCTGTGCATGGGCGGCACCCTAAATGAGACTTTTGCCGCTCTCGGCGTGGACGTTTCGGGGCTTTCGGTGTTCTATATCGTGTTCGTTCTGTGCGTCGGCATTAATTTCTTCGTGGAATTTGCGATAAATCTCGTCTGCGCGCCCGCGCTGTACATAGTAGATAACGCCGTGGGCAAGCGCATAAGGGCGGCAAAAGGACGTTAAAATAATGATAATATGTCTTGACGTAGGCAATACAAATATAAAATTCGCCGTGTTCGACGGTAAGGAATTGAAGTTGAGCTTCCGCATTGCGACCGAGCAGAAAAAGACCTCGGACGAGTACGGCGGGCAGCTTATAAGCATACTTTCCAACAACGGCATAAAGGCAGCCGATATAACGGGCGGGATAATTTCGTCCGTCGTTCCGCCGCTTGACTATACCCTTGACAGAATGTTGCGCAACTACCTTAAAATAAGTCCTCTCATGCTCGGCCCCGGGCTTAAAACGGGGCTCAACCTCAAAGTGGATGACGCGAAGGAAGTGGGCGCGGACAGGGTGGTAAACAACGTTGCCGCCGTAAAAAAATACGGATATCCGCTGATTATCGTCGATTTCGGCACGGCAACCACCTTTAATGTCATTGACAGAAAGGGTCAGTTTATCGGCGGAGCAATCGCCCCCGGAATAAAGGGCTCGCTCGACGGGCTCGTCAACGGCACGGCGAAACTGCCGAGGGTGGAAATTGAGAGACCTTCGCAGGTCATCGGCACAAACACAATCACCAATATGCAATCGGGCATATTTTTCGGCTTTGCGGGACTTGTGGATTATATTGTCCGCAAGATGAAGCGCGAGCTGGGTGGAGACGATGTAAAGGTAATCGCGACGGGCGGATTTTCCGAAGTGATTGCGGACGAAGTGGCGTGTATCGACACCGTTGACAAACTTCTGACCCTCGAAGGGCTGGAATATCTTTATCACCTTAACAGTACGGAGGCAAGCAAATGAAAAAAGTCGGAGTGGCTATACTCGGGCTGGGCGTGGTCGGCGGAGGGACGTATAAAATTCTCACGGGTCACAGGGATTTTTATAGGAAGTCTTACGGCGTGGATATATCCGTCGAGGCTGTTCTCGAACTGAGGAAGGAGCGCGCGCTCGCCCTCGGCATAGAGGAGGGCAAAATCGCCACCAATATAGAGGAAATATGTTCCAATCCCGAGGTAGACATAGTTGTCGAGGTCATGGGCGGCGTGGAGCCCGCGAAGAGCTTTGCGCTTGCCGCGATAAGCGCGGGGAAGTCTGTCGTGACTTCAAATAAGGAGCTTGTCTGCAAGTTCGGGCACGAGCTTGAAAGCGCGGCAAAACACAACCACGTCGGGCTGTTCTATGAGGCGAGCTGCGTCGGCGGCGTGCCCATAATCCGCGCCCTTCTCGACAATCTTCAGGGCAACAAAGTCATATCCTTAATGGGTATAATCAACGGCACGACAAACTATATTCTGACTCGCATGACGCAGGACGGGATATCTTATAGCGAAGCCTTGAAGGAAGCCCAGAAACTCGGCTATGCCGAAGCCAATCCCTCGTCAGACGTGGAGGGCTTCGACGCGACCTATAAGTTATCCATACTTTCAAGTCTCTGTTTCCATACAAAAATACCCTATACAGATATATATAGGGAGGGAATAACCCAAATTTCGCCCTGCGACGTGCAGTACGGCAAGCGGATAGGTTATGCCATAAAATTGCTTGCAATAGGCAAAAATACCGAAAAGGGAGTGGAAGTGCGCGTTCACCCCGCCTTTGTAAAGCTCGGTCACCCCTTGGCGAGCGTCAACGACAGCTTCAACGCCGTTTATCTTACGGGCGACAGCGTGGGCGAAGTTATGCTATACGGCAGGGGCGCGGGCGAGTTGCCCACGGGCAGCGCGATAGTCGGCGACGTTATCTACTGCGCAACCCACTCGCAACACAGATATTCGCCCTTCGAGAACACCGAAAAGGCGAAGCCCTCGACTAAGTTCATCAAGAATTTCGAGAGCGCGTACTATATCAGACTTTCCGCAGAGGACAAGGCGGGCGAACTTTCGAAGGTGACTTCTGTTTTGAGCAGGAACGGCATAAGCGTGGCGCAGGTGGTGCAGGAGCAGGACGGAATTCGCGGCGAGGACGGCAAAGTTCCCCTCATCGTCGTCACGCACGAGACGTATGAGGACAGTGTGCGGCGCGCGGTGGAAGCGATAAACAAAAACGGCGGCTCAACGACCGTCGCCACCGTGATACGCGTCGTCTCCTGATTTTTTGGGGATAGCCC
This sequence comes from uncultured Clostridia bacterium, assembly GCA_947631325.1. GTDB lineage: Bacteria > Bacillota > Clostridia > Christensenellales > Borkfalkiaceae > Coproplasma. The sequence continues at coordinate 28,279 of CANRKX010000012.1, forward strand.
AAGCGTTAAAGTCGGACAATGGGGCTTTATGGCAAGAATTTGACATTCAAATCCCCAAAAACACTTGATTTTTTCAAAATAATTTAATATTATAGTGAAGTCGGGTTGAAAAATGCCCGACAGCGATGCAGAGATGGCTGAGCGGTTTAAGGCGCACGATTGGAAATCGTGTGGCGGCTAATACCCGTCCGGAGGTTCAAATCCTCTTCTCTGCGCCAAAAAAGACCTGAATCGAACTTGAAAAAGTCAGTTCGATTCAGGTCTTTTTGCATACTAATGTTTATAGTGTGCGCACCGCTCGCTTGTCAATGCAAGCCCCCAACCGCGCCCACGCAAAATGATATAAGCGCAGCTTATGGATATTATAAACAATATTAATATCTATCGTGGGCGGGAATGTTTGCGTAAAAGTTAAGTATATGTTATAATGTATATAAATAAAATTTATGCACAAATGAAGTGCATAATTGTATTAAAGGAGTATTTATGACATACGTTGAAAGAGTGTTGAGAGACCTCAAAAAGCAGAACCCCAACGAACCCGAATTTCATCAGGCGGCGACCGAGATTTTGACCACGCTTGCGCCCGTCGTTGAAAAGCACCCCGAGTACGAGGCGGCGGCTCTCCTCGAGAGATTTGTCGAGCCCGAAAGGGTCATCATGTTCCGCGTTCCTTGGGTGGACGACAAGGGCAAGACCCGCGTCAACAAGGGCTATCGCGTGCAGTTCAACAGCGCAATCGGACCTTACAAGGGCGGTTTAAGGTTCCACCCGTCGGTCAATCTGTCGATAATCAAATTCCTCGGATTGGAACAGATTTTGAAGAACAGCTTGACGGGTCTGCCCATCGGCGGCGGCAAGGGCGGCTCGAACTTCGACCCCAAGGGCAAGAGCGATAGGGAGATTATGGCGTTCTGCCAGAGCTTTATGACCGAATTATATCGTCATATCGGCGCAGATACAGACGTTCCCGCGGGCGATATCGGCGTCGGCGGCAGAGAGATTGGCTATCTTTTCGGACAATACAAGAGAATTCGCGACGAGCACGTCGGAGTTTTGACGGGCAGGGGCTTGACATACGGCGGCAGCCTTGTGAGAACTGAAGCGACGGGTTACGGGCTTGTATATATCACCGAAGAAGCCCTCAAAATGCGCGGCGACAGCTTCAAGGGCAAGACGGTCGTCATCTCGGGCTCGGGTAACGTCGCGATATACGCATGCGAAAAGGCGCAGAGCTTGGGCGCAAAAGTCGTCGCCATGTACGACAGCAACGGCTATATATACGACCCCGCGGGCATCAGGCTCGACGTCGTCAAGGACATAAAGGAAGTTAAGCGCGGCAGAATCAAGGAGTATGCGGATAGAGTTGCGGGCTCGACCTACACGGTCGGCTGCTCGGGCATTTGGACAATTCCCTGTGATATCGCGCTTCCCTGCGCAACGCAGAACGAAATCGACGCAAAATCGGCAGAAATTCTCGTCAAGAACGGCGTAAAGTACGTGGCGGAGGGCGCGAATATGCCTTCAACCCTCGACGCAATCGACATATTCCAAAAGAACGGCGTGGTGTTCCTGCCCGCAAAGGCGGCGAATGCAGGCGGCGTTGCAACTTCCGCACTCGAAATGGCGCAGTCGTCGGGCAGAATGTTCTGGTCGTTTGAAGAGGTGGACGCAAAGCTCAAAAACATAATGGTCAACATTTATCATAATATTGATAACGCAGCCAAGGAATACGGCTATGAGGGCAACTATGTGATGGGCGCGAACATTGCGGGCTTTATCAAGGTTGCGACGGCGATGATGGCGCACGGAGTGGTGTAATAGCCGACCTGTTTGCGAATTTAAGATTTTATGGATTTATAAGGATTTAAAAGGATTGAAAAGGAGCCGCGGGCGGAAAAGCATTTCCGCCCGCGGCGAGATTTTTTTGGGAGGGGGTAGAAATAATTTAAAAAAATAAAAAAACCGCCAAACGGAAGTTTGACTTTTTTCGACATAAGTATTATAATATATATTAAGCAAGGGGAACCCTTGCAGGCGGTTGACCTCCCGAGGGGGAAAATGGTGACATTTTCTTTTAAAGGAGGTGGTGCTTATGGACGAGCTTCGCGAAACACTCGCAAAACTTGTCGAGCTTATGCAGTTTTATGCAAAGCTGGCTTCTTTGCTCGACGAAATCGAGTATTTAGTAGTCAAACGCACAAAAAAATAACCGCCACCACGTTGAACTTTGACGGTTATTTTAACTGATGAGGTCAACCGCTTTGGGTTCCCTTTGTGGTTTTATTTTAAGGCATTATATTCAATTTGTCAAGTGAATTGCGATAATTTTTTTGTAGCCGCCGCGCGGAACCCTTTCCGCGCGGCGGCGATTTTTTGTAAGAGCATTTTAAAGGCTTGTCATCCCGAGCGATTGAGAATCCCGCACAAGCGGGTTCGATAGAGTCGAGGGAGCCCACCGTGGTCTCGGGGAGTAATTTTGAAAGGGTTGCCGCATACCCGATGGGATCCTTCGACTTCGCTTCGCTCCGCTCAGGATGACAGGTTGGGCAAACCGCATACCCGATGGGATATTTCGTCGTACCGCTGCGACAGCAGACTTCGCTCTACTTAGAAGCTCGCTCCGCTCTGCCGTTTCCCGCAAGCGGGAACCCTCGGCAGGGCTTCGGGCAAAGCCCTCGCGCAATATGACAGCACTTAATGGGCAAAAATACCCCAAAATGTTGGGGTGGAAAAAATTTTTAAAAAATTTTAAAAAAATTTAAAAAAATTTGCCAAAAGCTATTGACAAACGCAAACGATTTATGATATATTTTAATAAATCTTATAAGTGTCTAATGCCCCTCGAGGGGCATTGTGCTGCGCGCAAATCCTATGTGCGCGCAGCAGAAAAACATTTATATGCATATGAAAAGGTCACGATGAAAAGCAGATACAAAAAAATAATGTTGTCCGCATTAACGGCAACGCTGTGTGTTGCCGTTTTAATAGCGGGCTTTTTTTATTTTACCCCAAAAAAGGCAGAAGCTATGGGAGATTCAAATACTGTTAATGTCGGCATAGGAAACGAATTGACAGAGCTTACGACCTCGAGCGGCGAAATAAACAGAGACGTTTTAAATGATTTATACGAAAAACTCGCAGGCAGCGGGGCGGATTTGACAGCCGTGATCTCAAAGGCGGAAACTTCGAAGAGTGCCCAGGACGGAAATCATTTCTATAATGGTGTCAATGCCACCCAATTGAGGACTCAAAATACTAATAATGATATAGTTGTACAATTCGGCGGTCTGAAATGGACAGTCGTTTATTTGACTAAAGACAAAAATAACGAACCTATTGTAACTTTATTACTGATGGATAGTCAATTACTTTTGGACGAAAGTAATAGCCAATTTAGTGCATACGGCGGCGCTTCTGTTTCCGCTATTCCCAACCCTCAAAACAGATATTCCACAAGTTTGCTGCGTAATAAACTTAATTTGGGTACTACATATGCTACAGGGCAACAAGCTACGGAAATTAAACAAGACGCGCAGTCGACGGACAGTATATTTGCCCCTTTTACAATGCTTGAGGACGATTTGAGCGGTATGAATAAGCATAGCCTTATGAAATACATAGATATGCCTTATCTTGTTGAATATCAGGAAACAGCGAGTTGGGTAAATCAATGGGATGGTCCGAATAACAGCCATGGTAACTGTAATCTCCCTAATGACTCGTATGGGTTGCCTTCAGAGTTGGTTTCTGATAATAGAGCATGGTATCGTGGATTTGTTCCTAATGATGATTACAATTCTTATGTTTTGCACAACTATATTGTCGATAATGACACAGCGCACGGTGGCACAAAAATTACCGATGCTAATACGAGTCGTGCAAATAATATGGATTTATCGAAAATTTTTTCCGGCAAACTTTATGACGGCACGAGTTGGAAAAGGACTTCGGATTGGACAAACGCAGAACTTACTACAATGCGTACTTGGACAGACGCCGAGAGTTGGGCATTTGATACTATTTGGATACCGTCTATAAATGAATTGGGTTGGAAAAATAATTGGCAAGCACAGAGCAGTATTTGGAGATGTTCGGCAGCGCAATTGTCTAATACGGGTACAGTCGGAAAAAGTGCATATTATTGGATGAGAACGGGTGGCGCAGGTAATACTCCTAACAAGGCACTTGCTGTTGATCAAAATGGAGTTCCGAACTATAATTATGATACATATGCATATGAATTTTCCGTTCGTCCTGCTTTGCACCTAAACTTAAAAGCGGCTGAGAACGGAGCTGTTAAACTGATAGACGAACCCGCGGACATTGAACTTGGTTACAATACAAAAATGCAGACGGTGCAGACGGCAAATCCCGCATGGTATGACTCCACTCTTTATGCTTCGGATATTGACATTACATACAAAGCGAAAGACCAAGAGAATAATTCCGCGAATGACACCACCAAGGCGGGAGTATATGACGTGACTCTGAAAATTACGTCTGACGACAAGGCGTGGACAGACGCGAAGAGCGCGGACGACAAAACGCGAACAATAAAAATGACAATCAACCCCGCGCCGATAACGGTCACTTTCCCGTTGAATTCGGGGAAGGAGAACGAGTTCGGGCAGGACACACATTATCCGTATACTTCGACGGCACACGTTACATATAAAATGGGCTTCCCCGACGATAAAATTCCGTCGGCGGGCAATTTCGACATAATTTCGCTTGTGGACAACAGCATTGCGACGGACACGAATGATATTAAAATCGAATATCTCATTGTGCCGCACAAAGAGACGCTTGAAGAGCACACTAAGACGGTTAATGAAGTTCAACAAAAAATAGAGAATGAATATTACAAGACGGCGTCAGGCTTTGTGGGGCAGGATAGTCCAACCCTTACGATAAGCGCGAACACGTACATGGGATACTGCATAGTTTACAGGATAACTGCGCCCAACCATGAGATGAAAATCGGATATATGTCGGTGCATATCGTGCAAGAGACGTTGAAAATAACCGTAGACGGAACTATCGACCCCCTTGAATACGGCGGCGATTTCCAGAACCAGGAGGAGCTGCACAAACTTGCCAAAGACATTATCGAATCGGTAACGGACAACAACGGAGAGTGGAGATATTCCAAGAGCGGCAACGACGACAAGGGGGAACCCATTCAGAACCCGCTTGATACGTCAAAGTTCCATTTCCACCTTAAAAAAGACGACACGGATTATTTCACGTCGGAGGACGGCGGCACCGCAAAGAAGTGGGATGCGGGCGATTATACCTTAGAGATAAGCTATATCGACAACACCAAAGAGCAGGAGCTGATTGCCTGCAAGTGGATGAGCGGGAGCGCGCCCAAGGTAAAAATCGAGCCCAAAAAGGTCAACATAGATTGGACGGGCAACGAAAAATACGACGCCGTCAACGGCTGGGATGAAAATTACAAGAAGGGGGCTTCTTCGGAGAGCGATTTGCCCGAGGACGGCTTCTGCTGGATCTTCGACGACTCGACGCATACCTTGAAGGGGAGCTATAAAGACGTCGACAATCAAGACATTGAAGTGACGGTTGACGTGGCGAACAATAAAAAGGACGTCGGCACATACACCGCGACGGCGACTGTTTCCGACAAGAATTATCAGATTGACCCCAGCGGCGACACGGGAACGCAGCAGTTCAAGATAATAAAGGCGAAGAACGACTGGACGGTGAAGTTTGCCTGCGCGGGGTGGTCGATAGGCGAAGAGGACAAGGACGGAACGCGCACCAACGCCGTGCCCAAGTTTAAGCCCGACGTGGGCGACGTCGTGTACGAATATCACAAGAACGACGCCGCGGGCAACACCTGCACTTGGGATGAGTTGACGGAGCTCAGCGAGCTTGACAAGGATTTGACCGTTTACGTCACCTATTCGATTGTCGGCAACGACAACTTTGACGCGCTCACGGGCGGACCCGTGACGTTCACAATTTCGAAGTGCTCGCATAAAGTGACAGGCGGAGCGACCATTCAATATATTCCCTGTGGTGCGGAAGACACGGCGCATAAGGATATGCACTATTTCAACTGCCCGATATGCCATGTCGACGTATATCAAAAGCACACGCAGGAGAGCGCGTTGGGGCATAATTCTTCCCAACACTATAAGATTTGCTCTGTCTGCAAGGCGAATTATGAATATGCGGCGCACCAATACTTAATAAACGTATCGGAAGAAGATTCAACCTGTGCGAAAGAGGGTACAAAGGTAACGCAATGCGCCTGCGGCGAGCAACATACCGATACAATTCCTAAAAAGAACCATACAGTAGTTACCGACGACGCTATCGACGCGACGTGCACCTCAAAGGGCAAGACGGAAGGGAGCCACTGCTCTGTGTGCGAAACCATAATAGTTCCGCAGACCGATACGGATATGTTGCCGCATACCGAAGTTATTGACGCGGCAGTTGCGGCGACTTGCACAAAAACGGGGCTGACGCAGGGCAAACACTGCTCGGTGTGCAACACCGTTATCGAAGAACAATTGGAAGTGCCGATGACTCAGCACACGATTGAAACCGACCCTGCGGTTGACGCAACTTGCACTTCGACGGGACTGACGGCGGGGAGCCATTGCTCGGTGTGCAAGGCGATAATCAAGGCGCAGGAAGAGGTGGCAATGCTTGAGCACGTGGTCAACTACACCACGAGCATTGAGGCGACCTGTACTTCGGCGGGGCTGGAAGTGGGCGAGTGCGCTATCTGCCACGAACAGCAAAAGAGGACGGTTGAAGCCTTGGGGCATGCCCTGCAACACGTCGACGGCAAGGAGCCGACGGCGACGAGCGCGGGCAACCTTGAATATTGGAAGTGTTCGCGGTGCTCGAAAATGTATTCCGACTCGCAGGGGAGCGTTGCGACCGACGAGGCGGCGGTGTTCCTGTCTGCTCTCGGCACGGGCGGCAATCAATCGCTCGGCGGAGACACGGGACTTTCGGGCAACGGTTCGGGCGGCAGCGACTTCCTCGAAAAAAATCTTTGGTGGATAATTCTGCTTGCGGCGATTTTGATTGCGCTGATTGCTATCGGCATAATTCTTTCGGCGGTGCGCGCGCACAAGAAGGAGAAGCGCGCCGAGGAACGCGACAGGCAGTTTGAAACCTTTATGAAGATGTCGATGATGAGAAGTTACGGCGTCGGAGACTTTGCGCCTGCTTCGGAAGAGGGGGCGGCAGCCCTTGACGGTCAAGCCGCGCCCGCGCAGTTGCCGTTCAACCAAGAGATGTTTGACGCGGCGGTTGCGGCGGCGGTGAAGTCGGCGTTGACGGCGATTGGTAACGGCGAAATGCCCAACCCCGTAAATTCGGGTGCGCCCGAGAACGTGGACGTGGACGGGTTCTATGACGACGTGGAGGACCCCGACAACCCGACGGGGAATGGCGACGGCGGCTTTGACGGCGGGAACGGCGCGGGAAGCGGCGGAAATGGTTGACAGTAGTAATATAATGTAATTTTGGGGAGCCGCCGCGCGGAATGAATTCCGCGCGGCGGCGTTATTTTTGGGGGGGATTGAGTGGTGAAATCGCCCATTACTTCCTGTCATATTGAGCGGAGCGAGACTTCTAAGTCGAGCGAAGTCGAAATATCCCACGGGGTATGAGGTGGGCGTTTCAAAATTACTTCCCAAGACCACGGTGGGGTCCCTCGACTCAATCGAACTCGCTTCGCGAGATTCTTAATCGCTCGGGATGACAGTCTTTAACGAGCGAAAATTCAATCGCTCTGCCGTTTCCCATTGGGAACCCTCGGCAGGGCGTCGCTTCGCTCGCTCGGGATGACAGTCACTTAACATACCGCATATATATTGTCACCCTGCAAGGACGTGCGGGGAAGCTATAAAAATTATGAATAAAACTTGCATATTTTCATTTTGTATGTTATAATATCTTTTGGAAAAAATTTGCAGGAGTTTGCTATGAAAAATATTTATTTCCCCGAACCTTTCAGAATCAAGAGCGTGGAGCCGCTCACTATCTTAAAAAGGGAAGAACGCGAAAAAAAGATTGAAAAGGCGGGTTACAACGTGTTTGCGCTCGCCGCGAGCGACGTTTATATCGACCTATTGACGGACAGCGGCACGGGCGCGATGAGCTCGCAGCAGTGGGCGGGCGTTATGCTCGGCGACGAGTCGTATGCGGGCGCGGACTGCTACTATAAAGTTCAGGACAGCGCGAAAAAAATCTTCGATATGCCCTATATTCAACTCGTCCACCAAGGCAGGGCGGCTGAAAAGGTGCTGTTGCCCATTCTCCTCAGCGGCAAAAAATACGCAATATCAAATATGCACTTCGACACGACGCGGGCGCACGTCGAGCTTGCGGGGGCGAGGGCTATCGACTGCGTCGTCCCCCAGGCGTTGGACACCACGACATATTACGACTTCAAAGGCAATATGGACTGCGAACGGCTTGAAAGATATATCGACGAGCTGGGGGCGGAGAATATCGGCGTTATCATAATGACGATAACCAACAATTCGGCGGGCGGGCAGCCCGTCTCGGTCGAAAATATAAGAAAGACGCGCGAAATTGCCCATAAACACGGCATAAAATTCATGATTGACGCGGCGAGATACGCCGAAAATTCATACTTCGTCAAACAGCGCGAAAGGGAGTTTGCCGACAGCACTATTGCCGATATAGTCAAGGCGACTTTTGAGGGGGCGGACTGCTTCACCATGAGCGCGAAGAAGGACGCGATTGTCAACATGGGCGGGCTTATCGGCTGCAGAGATAGCGAACTTTTCGAGCTTATCAAACAGCGCACCATATCCTTTGAGGGATTTATAACTTACGGCGGAATGTCGGGGCGGGATATCGAGGCGCTGGCGCAAGGATTGAACGAGGGGCTGGACGAAAATTATCTTAAATACCGCATAGGGCAGATGGAGTACCTTGCGGGGCGGCTCGAGGAGGGGGGAATACCCTTCCAAAGCCCCGTCGGGGGACACGCGGTGTTTGTGGACGCGAAAAAGCTGTTGCCGCATATACCCTATTATGAGTTCCCCGCGCAGGCTCTCGCGATTGAACTCTATCTCGAAGCGGGCATAAGGGCTTGCGATATCGGGTCGTTCATGCTCGGCAACGACCCCGACACGGGCAAGCAATTGAAAGCCGATTTCGAGTTTACGCGGCTTGCGGTGCCGAGGAGGGTGTATACCCAATCACACCTCGACGTGATTGCCGACGCGCTTATAAACATAAAGGAGAGGGCGGCAAAGATTAAGGGATATAGAATAGTGGAAGAGCCGCCAATTCTTCGCCATTTCACGGCAAAGCTTGCGCCCGTTTAATAAAGCCGAAGTTTTGCGATGAGGACGGCAATAAAAATTTAAAAAAATAAAAAGTGGGGGAGCAAAATTTCACCCACTTTTCGTTTTCGGCGCGGGCAATAAAATTGACATTGAGAAAATATAATACTATAATATTGCTTAATATTGTTTAAAGGTGACCAGATGATAAAAACTCTTGCAAAAAGCATCAGAGAGTATAAACTTCCCGCGATACTGTCACCCATATTCGTGTCGCTTGAAGTTATACTCGAGTGTCTTTTACCCTTTGTAATTGCAGAGCTTGTCGGTTCGATTAAGCGCGGCGTCGTTATGTGGGGCGAGTGGACGTCATGGCAGGCTTTGGGGGTGGGGCAATATGCGCTCATCCTCGTCGTCATGGCTCTCTCGTCGCTTTTATGCGGCGCGCTTGCGGGCGCATTCTGTTCAAAGGCGTCGGCGGGATTTGCAAAAAATCTCCGCAAAGACATGTACTATAAAGTTCAGGACTTCTCGTTTGAGAATATCGACAAGTTCTCGACCTCTTCGCTCGTCACGCGAATGACTACCGATATAACCAACGTTCAGCTCGCCTATATGATGATAATAAGGGTAGCCGTCAGAAGCCCCTTGATGATGATTTTCTCGGCGGTGATGGCGTTCGTCATGGGCGGCAATCTCGCGTGGATATTCGTCGGCGTAATCTTTCCGCTTGCATTTATTCTGTTTCTGATAATGTGGAAAACGCTGCCCCTATTCAGACGTCTCTTCAAAAAATACGATAACCTCAACGAGTCCGTGCAGGAGAACGTCAAAGGCATAAGGGTGGTCAAATCCTATGTGAGAGAGGAGTACGAAAAGGAGAAGTTCGACAAGGCGGCAACCGACTTGCAGCGCGACTTCACGAGGGCGGAACGCATACTTGCATGGAACAACCCCGTTATGCAGTTTTTCTTCTACGGCGTGCTGTCGAGCGTGCTCTTTATAGGTTCATATTTAATCCTCGATAACGTCTCCGTCGGCTTCGGCGCAACCCTCAATTCGGAGTCCATTTCCCAGCTTATCGTGTACGGCATGCAGATACTCATGTCGCTCATGATGTTCTCGATGATATTCGCAATGATAACCATGTCGATTGAAAGCGGCAGGCGAATTTGCGAAGTTCTGAATGAAGAGAGCACCTTAAAGAGCCCCGAAAACGCAATTCATGAGGTTAAAGACGGCTCTGTCGATTTTGACGACGTAAACTTTAAATATTCAAAGACTGCCGAAAAATATGTGCTTGAAGATATCAATTTACACATAAAATCGGGCGAGACGATAGGAATTATCGGCGGCACGGGCTCTTCAAAGACCTCGCTCGTCAACCTCATTTCTCGCCTTTACGACGTCACCGAAGGCTGTGTTAAAGTGGGCGGAGTAGACGTTCGAGAGTACGATTTGGAGTCGCTCAGAAATCAAGTTTCCGTAGTCTTGCAGAAGAACGAGCTGTTCTCGGGCACTATTAAGGAAAACCTGCGTTGGGGCGACGAGAACGCCACCGACGAGGAGATAATCGAGGCTTGCAAGCTCGCGCAGGCGGACGAATTTATCAACAGCTTCCCCGATAAATACGATACATATATCGAGCAGGGGGGCACCAACGTCTCGGGCGGGCAGAAGCAGAGACTTTGCATAG
>CANRKX010000013.1 GCA_947631325.1 uncultured Clostridia bacterium
GTGTGAGATGAGCGAGCGCATACGTCCGCGCGAGCGGTGCCCGAGACGGCTGTCTTTCCTTACAGCCGTCGAGACAGATGTCTTTTTCGTAACGAAGCGAGAAAAAGACGGATGAAGGTTGCCTTCCCCCTACTTCATCCTCTCCTGCTTCACCTTTTTGTCCACCACATGCCGCTTTTTCAGCTCGTCCAAAACCTCGGCGGACTTAATGCCCATCTCCGCCATCAGCACGAACACGTGATAGCACAAGTCGGCAATCTCAAACACCGTCTCGTTCTTGTCGCCGCCCTTGCCCGCAACGATGACTTCGGTGCACTCCTCGCCCACCTTTTTAAGTATTTTGTCAATGCCCTTCTCAAACAGATAGCTCGTGTACGACCCCTCTTTTTTCTCCGTCTTTCTCCCCTCGATAAGCTCGTACAGCCCGTCGAGCGAAAAGCTTTCAAAATTTTCGGAATGATACACCAAATCCTCAAAACAGCTGTCGTTCCCGAGGTGGCAGGCGGGTCCGTCCTTCACAACTTCCACCCACAGCGCGTCCCTGTCGCAGTCGGCGACGATTGATACGATATGTTGGAAGTTCCCCGAAGTCTCCCCCTTCCTCCACAGCTTTTGTCTCGAACGCGAGTAAAAGCAGGTCTTGCCCTCGTCCATGCTTATTTTCAGGCTCTCCTCGTTCATATATGCGAGCGTGAGTATTTTTTTTGTATAAAAATCGGTCACTATCGCGGGTATAAGCCCCCGCTCGTCAAATTTCAAATCGCTTATTTCAACCATCACAACCTCACTTCCACGCCCTCTTCTTTAAGGCGCGATTTTAAATCTCTTATGTCTATTTCGCCGAAGTGAAAGACCGAAGCCCCCAGCCCCGCGTCTACGTCCACCTCTTTAAAGAGGTCTATAAAGTGCTCTATACTCCCCGCCCCGCCCGAAGCGACGACGGGTATATTCACGGCTTCAACCACCTCTTTCAACATGGGTATATCAAATCCGCCCTTCACGCCGTCGGTGTCGATGGAATTTACAACCACTTCCCCCGCGCCGCTCTTTTCGGCGAATTTCACCCATTGAATGGCGTCAATACCCGTGTCCTCGCGCCCGCCCTTTGCAAAGATTCTGAACTTCCCGTCCACCCTCTTTACGTCCGCGCTCAAAACCACGCATTGATTGCCGTATTTTCTCGCGGCTTCCCCTATGAGCTTGGGATTTTTTATCGCCCCCGTGTTTACGCTCACCTTGTCCGCGCCGCATTTCAAAACCCTGTCGAAGTCGTCAAGGGTATTTATCCCCCCGCCGACGGTAAGCGGAATGAACACCCTCTTTGCCACCTCTTTTAAGACGTCTTTAAAAAGCTTCCGCCCCTCGAAGCTCGCCGTAATGTCGTAAAATACGAGCTCGTCCGCCCCGCCCGAAGAATATCTCTCGGCGAGCGTCACGGGGTCGTCCACGTCGGCAAGCCCCACAAAATTTTTGCCCTTCACAACCCTGCCGTCCCTCACGTCAAGGCAGGGTATAATTCTCTTTGCAAGCATGTTAACTCCCATATATATGCGGGGCAATTAAAAATTTTAAGAAATTTTCCGCCCCGGATTTCCCTTATAAAGCCGCGGCGACAGTCTCTTTCAAGTCCAACTTGTTTTCGTATAACGCCTTGCCCAAAATGGCGGCGTAAACTCCCATTTCCTTCAATTTTCTTATCTCGTCCAAGGTGGTTATCCCGCCCGAAGCCGTCACTTTAAGCCCCGCAATTCTCACAAGACTTTCAAAGGCTTTAAGGTTAGTTCCCCTCATCGCCCCGTCGGTGGAAATGTCGGTATATATCACGTTTTCCACGCCAACGTCGGCAAGCCTTCTGCAAAAGTCGCCCGCGTCGATATTTGTTATCTCCCGCCAGCCCTTTATCGCCACCTTGCCGCCCGCCGCGTCCACGCCGACCGCCACCTTTTGGGGGAATTTTTCAGCCATTTCCTTCACGAATTCAAAATTTTCGACGGCGGCAGTTCCCAATATTATCCGCCCCGCTCCCGCCGAAATATAGCTCTCTGCCTGCGCAAAGCTCCTTATCCCGCCGCCTATTTCGACGAACAGACCCGAAGATTTGATTATCTCTTCCACGACCTTGACGTTTTCCGCCCTGCCCGATTTTGCCCCGTCCAAGTCCACGGCATGCAGAAATTTCGCACCCTCTTCCTTGAACTTTTTCGCCGCCCCGACGCAGCTTACGGGGTAATTTTTTGCGGTAGAGTAGTCGCCCTTAAAAAGCCTTACCACCTTCCCGCCCAATATGTCCACCGCGGGGAATATTTCCATTTCAAACTCCTCCCGACTCCTTCACTATCTCCGCCTTAAATCTTTCAGACGTCCTCAACATTTGCATATTAATCCTTCAAACGTCCTCAAAATCTCCCTTTCAGACAGTTCCGAAAGCCTTTAAAATCTTAAGCCCCGTCTCGCCGCTCTTCTCGGGGTGAAACTGCACGCCGAACACATTTTCCCTCTGTACTGCGGCAGTCACGTCCACGCCGTAAAAACAGCTCGCCGACAGGCTCTCCCCGCACCCCACCGCGTGATAGGAGTGCACGAAATACACGTATTCCCCCTCGTCCACGAGCGAAAAGAGGGGATTTTTCTTCAGAATATGCAGGCTGTTCCACCCCATATGCGGAATTTTCAGCCCCGAAACGCTCTCAAAAAGCGGTCTCACCTCGCCCGAAATGAGCCCAAGCCCCTCGTGCTCGCCGTACTCAAAGCTCCTGTCAAACAGCAGCTGCATACCAAGGCAAATGCCCAAAAGGGGCTTTCCTTCCAAGGCTTCTCTTTTTATCGTATTATCCAGCCCAAGCGCCCGCAACTTTTTTGCCGCGTCACCGAAAGCTCCGACCCCGGGTAAAATTATTCTGTCCGCTCTCGCTATGTCTCCCCTCTCAGAGGTCACTCGGCACTCAAACCCCAACTTTTTAACAGAACTTTCGAGCGAGAAGAGATTGCCCACGCCGTAATCTATTATGGCAATCATAGCTTCCCCTTGCTCGACGGCACTCCCCCGCCGACCACCTTGACGGCTTCCGCCATCGTCCGCGCAAACGCCTTAAAAACGCACTCTATGATATGGTGGGTATTCTTTCCGTATAATTTTTTGAAGTGCAGCGTCACCCCCGCGCACCTTGAAAAGGCGGCAAAGAACTCCTCCGCAAGCTCGGTGTCGAAAAGCCCCACTCTCTTTATCGTCTCCTCGTCCTCGCCGTCCAGAACCTTTGCCGAAGGCAGCTCCACGTCGAAATTGAGAAAGCCCCTCCCGCTAATGTCCGCGGCGCATAAAATAAGCGATTCGTCCATGGGTATTATGGAGTGAGCGTATCTTTTAATGCCCCTCTTGTCGCCCAACGCCTCCTTGAATTGCTCGCCCAAAACTATCCCGATATCCTCGGTGGTATGGTGGAAATCGACGTCGCAATCTCCCTTGCAGACCACCTTATATCCAAATCCCGAGTGCACCGCAAAGAGCTCCAACATATGGTTCAAAAAGCCGCACCCCGTGTCAATTTCATAGCTCCCGCCGTCGAGGTCGAGCTCGGCAAAAATTTCCGTCTCCCTCGTCTTTCTCTCAATCTTCGAAGTCCTCATAAAATTTCCTCCAACGCCCCGACGAGGGCTTGCATGTCCCCCTCCGAGCCTATGGTTATTCTCAAAAAGTTTTCAATTCTCCTCTCGTCAAACCGCCTGACGAGAATTCCTTTTTCCTTTAATTTTAGGTATATTTGCTTTCCGCTCGCCCCCGCGTATTCCGCAAGTATGAAATTCGCCGTCGACGGAAGGACGAAAAACCCCATTTTTTTTAATATATTCGTATATTTTTCGCGAGTTTGAATGATTTTTTTTGTGCACTCGCGGAAGTACTCTTCGTCCCTCATCGCCTCCGCCGCAATCGCCCCCGACAGCCTGTTGACGTTGTACGGATTGAATGAAAATTTGACCCTCTTCAAGTCGTCGATGAGCTCTTTATCCCCTATCGCGAAGCCCACCCTCGCCCCCGCGAGCGAGCGCGACTTCGAAAAGGTCTGCACGACGAGCAGATTTTTGTATTTTTTTATAAGGGGTATACAGCTTTCGCCGCCGAAATCGACGTACGCCTCGTCCACCACGACGACCCTGTTTTCATTTGCCTTGATAATTTTTTCCATCTCGCTCACGGGCAAAAATATTCCCGTCTGAGCGTTGGGATTGGCGATAACAACGCATTTTCCCGTCCTTTCAAACGCCCCTGCGTCCACCGTGAAGTCCTCTTTCAGGGGTATTATCTCGCTCTCCCTCTTAAAGAACTGCGCGAACACCCTGTAAAATCCGTATGTTATGTCGGCAAACGCCGCCCCCCTCTCCGCAAAGGCGGCAAAGGCAAAGGCGAGGGCTTCGTCAGAGCCGTTCGTGGCTATCACGTTTTCGCAATTGACCCCATAATATGCCGCAATTACGCCGCAAAGCTCGCCGCTCTCGGGGTCGGAATACAGCCTTAAATTCTCCAGCGCGCTTTTATCAATCCTTTCGATTGAGTATCTCGTGGGGAAGTAGGGGCTCTCGTTTGTGTTGAGCTTCACGTATCTTTTGTCCTGCGGCTGTTCCCCGGGTACGTACGGCGATAGAGATTGCAGCTCTCTTGCAAAAAACCCGCTCATTTTCCTACCCTCGCTCCCACGGATTTCGCATGCCCTTCAAGTCCCTCGGCTTTGGCGAACGCCATAATGTCGTCCGCCGCCTTTTGGAGGGCGTCGTGTTTATAGTATACGTATTGAGTGGTCTTTACGAAGTCGTCCACGCCGAGGGGGGAAGAAAATCTCGCCGTCCCGCTCGTCGGCAGGGTATGATTTGCGCCCGCAAAGTAATCGCCCACCGCCTCGGGCGTCTCGTATCCGAGAAAGACCGACCCCGCGTTTTTGACGTATTTTAAGAGTTTAAAGGGCTCTTCAACGCACAGCTCGAGGTGCTCTGGCGCATACTCGTTGGCAAGCTCCACCGCCCTTTCAAGGCTATCGGCGACGATTATTCTGCAATTGTTCTCAATCGACTTTTCCGCCACCTCCCGCCTCGGCAAATCTTTTAATCTTTGGTATAGCCTTTCTATGGTCTTACGCGCCGCCTTCTCGCTGTCCGTCATCAGTATCGCCGTTGCAAGCACGTCGTGCTCGGCTTGCGATAATAGATCCGCGGCGACCCAATCGGGGTTGGAATTTGCGTCCGCCACCACCAGAATCTCGCTCGGACCCGCAATCATGTCAATGCCGCACGCCACGCCGTACACGAGCTTTTTCGCCGTCGCCACGAAGTCCCTACCGGGGCCCGTAATCTTGTCCACCTTGGGCACTGTCTCGGTGCCGTATGCAAGGGCTGCAATCGCCTGCGCCCCGCCCATCTTGAACACCCTGTCCACCCCGCAGAGCTTGGCGGCAACGAGAACTTCGGCTCTCACCTTGCCGTCGGCTTTCACGGGCGTCGCCATCACGATCTCTTTAACCCCCGCAATCTTTGCGGGCACGGCGTTCATTATGACCGTCGAGGGATAGGCAGCCGTTCCCCCGGGCACGTAAATCCCCGCCCTCTCGACGGGCGTCACCTTCTGCCCCACAATCCTGTCGCCCTCGTCAATTTCAAACCCCTCGCGCTTTTGTGCGGCGTGGAATTTTTTTACGTTTATAACACTCCGCTCCAGCGTATTCAAAAGCTCTGGCGAAACTTCCTCAAAAGCCCTTTTAAATTCCTCTTCTTTAACTTCGATAGTCTCTCCCTTAAACCCGTCGAAGCGTTCGGAATATTGCCTTAAAGCTTCATCGCCCCTCTCTCTCACGTCGGCGATTATCGCCTTAACTTTATCCTCTATCTTGGAGGTCATCTCCTCCCTCGCGCCGAACAGCTCTTCAGCCGATTGCCCCGCATATATTATGGGTTTAATCACTTTATGCACCCCCTCAACTTCTCGTTTAAAACGTCTATCTCCGCGCGCTTGAAGCTGTACGCGGCTTTGCCGCAGATAAGCCTGCAACTTATGTCCGATATCCTTTCTATTATAGTTAGGTCGTTCTCTTTAAGCGTCGTTCCCGTCTCCACGATGTCCACGATTACGTCCGATATTCCAAGTACGGGACCGAGCTCTATCGACCCGTTGAGTTTGATTATATCAATCTTTCTGCCCACGCCCAAAAAGTAGTCTGCGGCGATTTTGGGGAACTTTGTCGCAACGCGTAAAGGTCTCGACTTATCGTCCTTGAAATCCTTTTTTGCCGCCACGCACATGCAGCACTTGCCCATGCCGAGGTCTGAAAGTTCGTAAACTTCCGCCCCCGACTCGTCAATTACGTCCTTGCCCGCAACGCCCACGTCCGCCGCGCCCAAGGTGACGTATACGGGCACGTCGGCGGGCTTGACCCAAAAGTAACTGACCTTGCCCCCGCCGTCGCGAAAGACGAGCTTGCGCGACCCCTTTTCATATTGCTCGCAGCCGTAACCGCAGGATGCGAGCATGGCGTATACCTTTTCGCCCAATCTGCCCTTTGGCAGCGCAATGTTAATCATCTTTTCCCTCCGCCGCGACAATCTCGCCCGCAAAGAAAGCGGGCGCGCACTTTGTCATAAGCACGTTCTTGCCCTCACTTCTGAGCCCTGCCGCAATCTTCAAAGCTCTCTTTCCGTTATCTTCATTATATATCACCGCGACGTCCGCGCTCTTGGGCTTGTCGCCCGCATATCTCGGTATCTCGCCGAGGTATAGCGCGAAGCCGATAGCCCCCGCCTTTAACCCCAGCTTTTGTGCGAGTCCGTCATATCTTCCGCCCGAAAGAGCCGCGGCGGGCGCGCCCTCGATATAGCCCTTGAACATCGCCCCGCTGTAATAATCCCTATCTCCCACGACGGAAAAGTTGAGTTCTATCCTCTCCCTTCCCTGCGCCATCTCTTTAAGCTCCTCAATTTCCCGACCTATATCGACAAATTTCGCCATTTTATAGAGCTCGGAAAAGGCGTCCTCTTGTTTGGGCGGCAGGACGATAAGAGACCTGAGCATTTCCGCCCCCTTCCCGTCCACTCCCGCGCGGGTTACAAACCTCTCGAAGTCGTGTCTGTTTTTTCGGGATAGGTATTGCCTGTACTCCTCCCCGTCCTTGGGCGAGAGTCGGGCGAATTCCTCCACCTTTTTGACAATGCCCGCATGAGACAGATCGAGTAGATATTTGTCGGAAATTGTCGCAAGCGTTCCCAAGGCAAGCTCTATGCACTCGCACTCCACCGCGCCGTCCACGTCGCCTATAACCTCGACGCCCATCTGCGCCACTTCGCCGACCGACCCGTCTCGTCCCCGCCTGTACACGTTCTCGTCGTAAAAGACCTTCTTGGTCCCCTGCGCCGCCCGCATGTTCTTGACGACGCTCATGGTTACGTCGGGTCGGAGAGCCAAGAGCTTTCCCCCCGCCGTAAAGGTTATGGCGTCGCCCTCGGGCAAAAAGGACTTGTTCTCGGCGTACAGCGAGTACTCCTCAAATCCCGGCAGCCTGAAATATTCATAGCCGTAACTCAAATACAATTTTTTCAGCAGAACGCAAGCCCTCTGCTCGCTGTTCAAAAAGTCCAAATTCAACTCACTCATTTTGTCTCTCCGTTCACTTTCTTCTTGCGTCTCCCGCACTCCGCTATTTCCTTATATTTATTATTACTGTTCTTCACTTTCGACTTCGATATATTTTTTATATCCGCCGCTTCCGTGCAGAAAACTGCGGGAAACGCGGCTCAACGTCGCGCTCGAAAGTTCGGTTTTGGCGATTATCTCGTTATAGGTCATTCCCTCGGCAAGCAGCTTTGCCGCATAGCACCGCAACGCCATCTGCTCCACTTCCTTATACGTACATAAGTCGGACAGCAAATCTCTCATTCCCTCGCGGCTTTCTGGCTTTAACAGCACCTCGCACAACTCGTCAATCTTCTTTTTAAGCATATCTTCCGTCATATCCCATATCACCCCATTATTTTAATATTTTTAAATCGTATATCCCAAATCTTTAATATTTTTAATCCCCACTCATCACAACTATGCGGCAAGCGTTTCAACATTATTTCCCAAGACCACGAGGGGCTCCCTCGACTCAATCGAACCCGCGAACGCGGGCTTCTCAATCGCTCTGCCGTTTCCCAAAGGGAACCCTCGGCAGGGTGTCGCTTCGCTCGCTCGGGATGACACTCTCATCCCCGCTCGTCCCGTGCCGTCATTCAAACCTAATGTGAACCCCGCTTTTCCAATGCTGTCATATTGAGCGGAGCGCGGCTTAAAAGCCGCGCGCAGTCTGCTATCGCAGCGGTACGTCGAAGGATCCCCTCGGGTATACGGTCTGCATTTCTAAATATTTTACCATAATATAACTTTCCCACTTTTAAAGGGGGAGAGTACCCGAACCGCTACTAAGGTTCGGGGGAGAGAAGGTTGTTCCCCCTCGTCCTTTTCCCCATTATACTTTATCACGCTAAATCAGTAAAGCGTTTTGGGCATAAAAAATCAATCTTTTTTCAGATTTTATAAATTTTCCGCCTGCGCCCCTCGAAATAGCACCCCTCTTCAAAGCCTATATCCCTCAAAATCGCCTTTGCCTCGCCCTCGCCGCGGCAGAAGTCTGCGGCGGTGTGCGCGTCGCTCCCGAAAGACACAAATCTCCCCCCGAGCTCAAAGTATCTCTTTATTATCTCGCGGGGCGGCAACGTCGCCTCTGAAGAGCCGTTTGCCGAAGTGTTCACTTCAAGGCACTTGCCGCGCTCAATAAGCCCCTTTAAAATATTGTCCCAAAGCTCGGAAAATTCCGAGTATCTCAACGCCCTGTCCTCATAGGGCGCATAGCGCGAGATATATCCCATATGCCCGATAACGTCGAAGTCCAGCCCACACTTCACGCTCTCCGAAAGTGCGTTTAGATACAGCGCGAAAGCCTGCTCTCTCTCCAATCCGTCGAAGAATTTGGGGAAGTAACAATCCCCTCTCCCCCTCAAGGTGTGCACGCTCAAAATTACGCAGTCGAAGCCCTCGCTTGCAACGAGGTCGCGATAGTAGGGAAGGGCGTCGCGCGAATATCCCAGCTCCACTCCCTTCAAAATGTTCATGTCGGGGAAGTTGTTTTGAAGCCTTTTTATCTCCATATCGTACTCCTTGAAGTCGGGCAGCGGTCCGCCCTCCTCGAGAAAGACGTCATAGTCGCAGTGCTCCGAAAAAGTGAGCGTTTTTATGCCCAAATTTTTCGCCGCCGCAATGTAATTTTCGGGGTTTTCACTGCTGTCATAGGATATTTTGGTGTGTAAATGGATGTCTATCATGTCAATTTGTTGCGCGCGCAACTTTTATTTTGGCAAAAAAGCGGCGCAAAATCTCCCTTTTTTTCATTATAACACTATATTTTAAAATATCAAGCCCATAAAATTTGCTTTTTTCAAATGTCTTTGATAAAATGAAAAAAAGCGGAGAAAATGGCATGAAACACAAAAAGTTACTCATATTTTTTATTTCGATATTCACTGTATTTGTCGCCCTCGGCACCTTTTTGTTGATTTGGTTCTGCGGCGACAGCTATCCCGATTTCAACGACTTCAGCCCGACGGTCTCCATCCCCGGACTTCGCGAAGGAGCCGTTCCCCAAGGCGTCGCGAGCTACAACGACGACTACGAATATATGCAGGATGAAGAGCAAAAAACGGCAAAACAGGACTATTATTTTATAAGTTCCTATATGAAAAAGGGACCCTCCCGCATATACGTAACGGGCTCAAAGACGGGCTATATTGGCTATGTAACCATGAAAAACGAGGACGGAAGCGACTATACGGGGCACTGCGGAGGGGTTGCGACCAACGGCTACACCTTCTGGCTGACCTCTGACGACACGGTATTCGTCCTCAAAACCGCGGCGGACAGCGGCTACACCAACGCCGCGCGCGAGATTATCGGAAAGGCGGCAAAGCCCGAGGGCGAAAACACGATAACCTTCACCGCGTCCTTTGCGGCTAACTGCAACGCCTCGTTCTGCTATTATTACGACGCGCCCGACAGCACCCTCGACAAACTGTACGTCGGCGAGTTCTACCGCGCGAAAAACTATGAGACGGACGAGCGCCACCACCTCACCACAAAGGTCTCTCAAGTTGAAAATAAGGCGTTTTGCTATGAGTACAGCGTGACCACTTCGTCCTCGAATAAGTACGGATTGACCACTTTAAGCTCCACTTTGAACCTCAAAACCGAGGATCTCGTGCCCAAAATCGACTATGTATATTCGATAACCGACGAAATTCAGGGCTTTGCGCGCACAAAGGACGGGCTCGTACTTTCGAGAAGCTGGGGGCTTAAAAACTCCACCTTGTACTATCACGATTGGAACAAGATTCACCCCTCTGCGGGGGCGAGCAGTCTGAGCGGAAAGACGGATATAATATATTCGGGCTTGACCACCAAGGACGGCAACAAGTTCATATATAAGGACGTCTCCGTCTACTATGTGGACAACTCTTCGCTCATAAGGGAGTACTCCATACCCTCCATGTCCGAAGGGCTGTGCTATTCGGGCGGAAAGGTGCAGGTTCTCTTCGAGTCGGCTTCCTATAAATACAACAAGTTCGTGCGCTGCCAGCTTAAGGATATCTATGGCTTCATTCCGAGGGCAAAATAGCGATATATATTAAAATTTTCGCACTTTAAAGCCCCCGTTCCGACATGGGAACGGGGGCATATTTTTATGATTTTTTTACTTGCAGAACGCCTTGCAAGCGGTGTACAGCGAGTAGACGTCCGCCTTTGATATGAGCTCATAGGGGGCGTGCATCGAGAGGACGGGAACGCCGACGTCAACCGTGTCTATGCCGAGGTTGGAGATGTACTTTGCGACGGTGCCGCCGCCGCCGACGTCAATCGCGCCGAGCTCGCCCGTCTGCCAAATGACTCCGTTGTCCTCGAACACGTCGCGTATCCAGCCCATGAATTCTGCGGGCGCGTCGTTCGTCATGCTCTTCCCGCGGGAGCCCGTGTACTTGGAGACAGCCGCGCCGCAGTGGACGTAAGCCGAATTCCTCTTTTCGTATACCGAGCTGTATGCGGGGTCGTAACCCGCGGTAACGTCCGCCGATATGCACTTGGAATTAAGGCGCACCTCGATGGGGTTTGCGCCGAAAGATTGGGCAATGGTGTCGATAACGTCCTGCACTATCCTGGATTTCATGCCCGTCGTGCCCTCCGAGCCTATCTCCTCCTTGTCGGCAAAGATCGAAATCAAGGTATGGGGGCTGTCGGCGGAGTCGAACATGGCGCGCATTTCGGGATAGGCGCACACCTTGTCGTCATGCCCGTATGCAGTTATCAACGTGCGGTCGAAGCCGACGTCGCGCGCTTTGCCTGCGGGCACGAAACAGAGTTCGGAACACTGCAAATCCACCTCGGTCATGCCGTATTTCTTGTTGAGAAGGTTCAAAATTGCGCTCTTTACGCACTCCTTTTCCTCCTCGTCCTCGCCAATCTCGGGCAGACCGCCGACGACGGCGTTAAGGCTTTCGGCGTCAATCGCCTTTGCCATGGGCTTTGCCGCCTGCTCGCCCCCGAGATGGGGCAAAAGGTCGGTGACGTAGAATACGGGGTCGTTTTCGTCCTCGCCCACGCACACCTCCACCCTTTCGCCGCCGCGAAGCATGACGACGCCGTGCAACGCCAAGGGGATAGTAGTCCACTGATACTTCTTGATTCCGCCATAGTAGTGGGTCTTTAAGTAACATAAGCCGCTGTCCTCATAGAGGGGATTGGGCTTCAAGTCGAGGCGGGGCGAGTCCACGTGGGCGACCATTATCCTCACGCCGTCCTTAGCAACGTCCTCGCTGCCGACCTTGATTAAAAATACGTTTTTATTTCTGTTGATGAGATAGCGTTTATCGCCCGAGCTGAGCTTTTCGGAGAATGAAAAGGGAGTATAGCCCATCTCCTTCGCCATCCTTTCGGCTGTCACAGCCGCGTCGCGCTCTGTCTTTGCGCTGTCGAGAAATTTTTTGTAGTCCTCGGCAAAGGAGTATATCCTTTCAAGCTCCTTGCCGTCTGCCTTTTTATATACGTTGGTGCGCGTATATTTGAGTTCCATAGTTTTTCCTCCTTCCGACATAAAATTATACTTGTCTGTAAATCTCAAAGTCAAGTCAAAAACCCCATTTTTTATCAAATTTTTTTGCCTTTGAAGGGCAAAAATTTTTATCTTTTCTATTTACTAATTATATAAAAAGTAGTATAATGGGATTATTATGGGAAAGGGCGCGTATATATCGCGAAAAATTGCGGCGATTTCGCTGCTTACGGCGTTGAGCCTTGTGACCTTCATTTTGGAAGGGCTTCTCCCCCCGATGTTCATCCCCGGGGCAAAGCCGGGGCTTGCAAATATCTTTTCGCTCGTCGCTCTCATTATGTATTCGCCCGTCGAGGCGTTCGCCGTGGTTGCAATACGGACGCTTTTGGGGTCGCTTTTTGCGGGCAACATATCCGCCCTCATATATTCGCTTACGGGCGGGGTCGTGGCGATGGGGATATCCTCGATACTTCTATACCTCGTACACCCCAAAGTTTCGGTGATGGCAATCTCGGTTGCCGCCGCCGTATCGCACAACGTAACGCAGGATATCGTGTTCGTGTTTATCTCGGGCACGCCGCTGATGCTGGGATATATGCCCTATTTGATACTTCTCGGCATACTGTCGGGCGCGGTCGTCGGGGGAGTGACGTTGCTCATCTTTCACGGCGTTCCCCAAAACGTATTCGATAAATTACTTTTAAGGAAAACTCAGGATTAACCTGTTTTTTTGCAAATAATCGCAACGGAGGTCAGATTTGAAAGCAGTTAGAGGCAAATACTTCTTCGGCGGCGTTCACCCGCACGACAGAAAGGCGCTCTCCTCGGCTTCGCCGTTGGAGACAATGCCGCTGCCCGAAGAAGTGGCTATTTCAACCTCGCAGTCGCTCGGCAAACCCGCCGAACCCATAGTGGAAGTCGGGGCGTACGTCAAGGCGGGCGAGCTGATAGCCAAGGCGTCGGGACCCATTTCTTCCGACGTGTTCGCGAGCCTTTCGGGTACGGTTGAAGCCGTGCGCGAGGAGCCGGGGGCAAACGGGGTCAACGAGACGTTTATAGTTATAAAGAGCGACGGAAAGGACGAAAAGGCGTACCTTCCTCCCCTATCTTCCCCCTCTGCGGAGGAGATTAAGGCGAGGATAAAGGACGCAGGGATTGTCGGTCTCGGCGGGGCGGGCTTCCCCACCGCCGTCAAGGTTGCGCCCAAAACGCCCGTGGATACACTCATCTTAAACGGCGCGGAGTGCGAGCCCTATCTCACCTGCGACCATAGGCTCATGCTCGAAAAGACGGACGAGATAGTCCGCGGCGCGGGGTATATCGCAAAGGCTCTCGGCGTCGAAAACATAATAATCGGCATAGAGGGCAACAAGCCCGACTGCATACAAAAATTCGAGCCGTACGACAATATAAAGGTCGTAATACTCAAAAAACAGTACCCGATGGGGGGCGAAAAACAGCTTATATACGTAACCACGGGCAGAAAGGTGGGGCTCGGGAAGCTCCCCGCGGACAGCGGCGTCGTCGTGCAGAACGTTGCGACGGCGTTTGCCGTGTGCGAAGCCGTGGAACTCGGAAAGCCCCTGTTTGAGAGGGTTGTCACCGTCTCGGGCGAAGCCGTAAATACTCCCAAGAATATCTGGGTGAGGTTAGGCACGAAGGTGCAGAGCGTTGTGGACTTCTGCGGCGGCGAAAAGAGCAACCCCAAAAAGGTTGTGCAGGGCGGACCCATGACGGGGCTTGCGCTGGCGAGTTACGACGTATACACCCATAAGACCACCTCGGGCATACTCCTTATGAGCCCCGAAGAGGCGGCTTGCGAGGAGCCGACGCCCTGTTTGAACTGCGGCAAGTGCGCCGACGTGTGCCCCATGAAGCTCATGCCCATGAACACCGCCTTTTATGCGGCGGCGGGCGACTTCGACGCGGCGGCAAAATACGGCGGAACGCTCGCCTGCATAGAGTGCGGCGCGTGCGAGTATATCTGCCCCGCAAAGAGACCTTTAATTCAGGCAATCCGCAAGACAAAGGCGGAATTGAGGAAAAAGAAGTGAGGAGAATGAAATATTATGGATAATACCGTTGTAATTTCCACCCCTCCCCACGTCAAATCGAAGAGAACGACAAGGGGGATAATGGGCGACGTTGCGATAGCCCTTTTACCCGCCGCCATTGCGGGAATCGTGTTCTTCGGCTGGCAGGCGTTGGTTATCGAAATCGTCTCGGTGCTCGCCTGCGTTGCAACCGAGTTCTGCTACTACTTCATTGCAAACGGCGGATTTGCCAAAAAGTGCAAAAATGCCGGAAAGGTGTGCAAGAAGTGGCTGCACCAATTCGATCTGACGTCGGTAGTGACGGGGCTCATACTCGCCCTCATACTTCCCTCCACCGCAAAGTGGTATGAAGTGTTGATTGGTGGGATATTCGCAATAGCTATAGTAAAGATGTTCTTCGGAGGCACGGGCAAGAACCTTGTCAACCCCGCGTCCGCGGCGAGGGTGTTCATGTTTTTGAGCTTCTCGCTGACGACTTACGTTGCGGCAAAGATAGGACCCATAATGCTCGAGAGCGAGCTGTATACGGGCGCGACAAACCTTTCGGGGCACCTTTTAACCGCTCAGTCCACGGCAATGCACCCCATAGACCTATTGGTGGGCACGGGCGTTGCGGGCTGTATAGGCGAGACGTGCAAGGCGGCTATCATAATAGGTTATATCTACCTCGTCGTGCGCAAGGTCATAAAATGGTGGCAACCCGTGCTGTTCTTGGGGCTGTTCGGCTTCACCGCCGTGCTGCTTTCGGGCTTTGCGATGGAGAGCTATAAATTCGACATGTCGCTCTTCCTGCCCCACATTATGTCGGGCGGCGTCATGTTTGCGGCGGTGTTCATGTTCACCGACTACGTCACCTCGCCCAAGTGCGTATGGGGGCAGCTCTTCTACTATGCGGTGGGCGCGATACTCCTGGCGCTTTTAAGATACTTCACGAAGATCGAAGTTGCGTCCTTCGTCATACTCATAATGAACCTCTTCGTGCCCCTCATAGACAGATATTTCATAAGAAAGCCCTTCGGATATATAAAGGAAAAAAAGGCAAAGGAGGGCAAATAAATGACCGTTAAAGAGTTCTTTAAGAGCACCTCTTTCAAGTGCATATGCGTACTTCTGACGATACTTCTGGTCTGCGGCATCTTCTTAACCGTAATGTACGGGCTGTTGGAAGTGACCGAGGGCGAGAGATTGCAGAGGGCGGTTGCCAAGGTATATGCGGGCGAGACGGTGGAAATTTACGGCAAGGGCGCGGACGGAGAGCAAACGCTTATCGGCGCCGACGAAAAAGCCCCCCAAGGACTCATTTCGGAGAGCGTTGTGCAGAGCACTTCGACCGTAAACCAAATGTATAAGATAACCTTCCCCGACAGCAAGAGGGTTGACTACCTCGTGCAGGTGACGGGGACGGGCGGTTACAGCGGCGGCACGGTCACCTGCTGGGTGCCCGTACAGATGAACGAGGACGGCACGGCGATAGCGGGGATAGGAAAGGTTTCGATAGCGTCCAACGTCGGACAGTCGTTCATAGGCAAAATACAGGACGCGATGCTTGAAAGCTACGGTCCCGCCTACGAGGACGGAAAGCTGTACACCCCCGCGGACGGGTTTGTTTCGGCGGGCGCGTCGCTCTCCTCCACCGCCATCGACAATGCTGTGAACGGCGCGATAATATATGTGAAGAGCGCCATACTCGGCATAGTTCCCGGCGGGCAGTTTGCAGGGTTTGACGATCCCCACGGGCTGATAAATACAGACCTTTCGAGCTTTGAGGCGGCGGACGGCGTTGTGACATACAAGATCGTTACAAAGGGCTCGGCTGACGACAGGAACATGCACCCCGGTCAATTTACGCTTACCATAATTGTCGACGCGACAAAGACGGTCGATGACATTATAATTGACGACAACGGCTCGACGGGCGAATACGGCAAGCACATGTACGGCATAAATAACTATATCGGCAAGGGGCTTGAATATTTTGAAGGGCTGCTCGGCGACGGCTGGGCATATCCCTCCGACGGCGAAATAATAACGGGCGCAACGGAATCCAACTACAATGTGGTCTATGCGTGCGCGTACGCCGTCAAAAATTATCAGAACTGCATTGACCGTGCGGGAGGTAACAACTGATGAACAAGTATAAGAGAATTACCCTCGACGGGTTGATATTCCAAAACCCCACCTTTATGCTCGTGTTGGGCACTTGCCCCACGCTGGGGCTCATCTCCTCCGCCTTTTCTGCGGCGGGCATGGGGCTGACGGTAGTTATAATCCTCACCCTCTCCAACGTCATAATATCTGCGTTGAAGAACGTGATACCCAACGCCGTGAGAATACCCTGCTATATAGTTATAATCGCGACGCTCGTCACATTCATGAGAATGTTGCTTGAAAAGTTTATGCCCGATCTGTACGACAGTTTAGGCGGGTTCCTCGCCCTCATCGTCGTCAACTGCATAATACTCGGCAGGGCGGAGGCGTTTGCCAACAAGCACACCGTAGTTGAGTCTGCAGTGGACGGACTTGCGAACGGATTCGGCTTCACCATAGCCCTGACGCTCATGGGCATCGTGTGCGAGCTTATAGGCAGCGGGTCGCTGTTCGGCGCGCATATCATGGACTTCACGATAGGCATATTCGCGACGCCCGCGGGTTCCTTCCTCGTATACGGCATATCCATTGCCCTCTTCGTCTTCGTGATAGACCTCTTCGAAAAGGCAAAGCGGGTCAAGATAAACAAGCTTGCGCGCGAAAATATGTTGGATAAGGAGGTTGCATAAAAATTATGGCTACGTTTATTGCGATAGTTCTTGCGGCGGTCCTTACCAATAACTTCATAACCGTCAAAACTTACGGCATTTGCCCCTTCCTCGGCGTCTCCAAAAAGACTTCCTCGGCGGTGGGCATGGGCATTGCGGTGACCATCGTCATGGTCATTGCCACCCTCGTCACCTATCCCGTATACACCTATGTCATGGTGCCCCTGCACTTCGAGTTTTTGGAGATTATCTTCTTTATCTTCATAATAGCTTCGCTCGTGCAGATGCTTGAAAAGGTGATACAAAAGCTTTCGCCTGCACTGTACGGCGCGATGGGCATATATCTGCCCCTCATTACCACAAACTGCGCCGTTTTGGGAGTTACCGAGCTGGTTATAGGCGATATGTCGCAGTTCCTTGCGGGGGCGACGATGAATATCGGCTGGGCGGTGCTGTACGCGCTGTTTGCGGGGCTCGGGTTCACCCTTGTCATGATAATAATGAGCGGCATGCGCGAGAAGCTCAACTACTACAAGACGCCCAAGGCGCTTTCGGGCTTCCCCACCGCGATGGTCACGGCGAGCTTTATATGTATGGCGTTTATGGTCTTTACCTATATCGTCATTTAAAGGAGGCGGGAAATGAATTTACTTGAAATTACCACGCAGACCTGGATTACGGTCGGCATAGTTGCGGGGATATTTGCGGGGAGCGCACTTTTAATAGGCGCACTCATACTCATCGTCGGCAAGGTGTTTAAGGTCAACGTCGACGAAAAGGTCACGAAAATTCTCGAAAATCTTGCGGGAGCCAACTGCGGCGGCTGCGGGTGCTCGGGGTGCTCGGGATTTGCGACAAAGCTTGCGGGCGGACAGGGCGATATAAACGACTGCCACGTCACCTCGCCCGAAAAAAAGGCGGAAATTGCCAAGCTTTTGGGCATTGAGTTAAAGGACGAAGAGCCGACGGTTGCCGTTGTGAAGTGCCACGGTAAGAGCGAATACTGCGGGGAGAAGTTCGAATATTCGGGCAATCCCACTTGCGCGGGGAACGCGTCGCTTTTGGGCGGAAACAAGAGCTGTTCGTTCGGGTGTCTCGGCGGGGGCGACTGCAAAGTTGTATGCCCCGAGAACGCAATCGAAGTGACCGACGGACTTTCGGAAGTCAATCCCGATTTGTGCGTTTCCTGCGGGTCGTGCATAGCCACCTGTCCCAAAAAGATAATTGAGCGCATACCTGCGAGCGCGCCCGTGTACGTCGCCTGCTCCTCAAAGTGCAAGGCGAAAGAGGTGATGAGCGTGTGCAAGGTGGGCTGCATAGGCTGCGGCATGTGCGCGAGAAGCTGCCCCCACGGTGCCATAACCATGAAGGACAATTTGCCCGTGTTCGACTACTCCAAGTGCACGGGGTGCCTAACATGCGTTAATAAGTGCCCGAGGAAGATAATTCTCGTCCGCAACGTCGCAAAGGCGGCTGAGGAAAAACCCGCGGCGGAGAAGGCGCAAGCTGAGAAGCCTGCGGAAAAGCCCGAAGTCAAGGTTGAAAAGCCCGCGGAGAGCGACGGCGAAAACAAATAAAATTATTAAAAAATAAAGTGCGCGGCGGCGGAACGAAAATTCGTTCCGCCGCCGCTTATTTACCGCGTTATTTAAGGCATATTCCCGCGCCAATTTATCTTTAACCGACGATTATGGTGCCGTCGTCGCCCCTGCCCAAGGGGATAATTTTGAGCCCGTGCGGGGAGCAATAAATTACGCCGTCGCTATCCACTATGGCGGGCGTGTACACGCAGTCCTTGCCCTTGCAGTCGGCTTCCTCCACGCGCACGGAGCGGGCGGCAACGTCGATTTTGATGACGTTATAGCCCTTGACGCAAGTGACGCGAACGGATACTATTCCGTCCGTAATCTCCTCTTCCACCCCCTCGCCCGAGATATTGCCGCCGCCGTCGAAGGCATAGGTATATTTGAGCTCGCCGCCCGAATACACCTCAATACCCGAAAAGGGCTTGTCGCTCTTGGTCAGAAATACGGACAAAAAGACCGCGACGAGGATTACCGCCACGGCTGAATAGATAATGAGGTCGAGGGGCTTGAACGCCCTGTCCCTTTTTACCTCTTCCACCTTTTTGAACGACATGATGACCTTTTATTTATATTGTTTTTATGTGAGAGGCTTTAAAGCGCCGTCGAGGAGCTCGAAGCCGCCCTGCATATTGGTGTAGTAACGCAGTTCTCCGCCCTCCTCGCACGCGAAAGCGACGCGGTGGGTTGAGAGCTTGGAGTTGATGAATGAGACCGCCTCGGCGGGGGTCATAGTCATGAGGGCGGTTGTTATTGCGTCGTCCTCCGCCGCCGTTCCCCCTATCACCGTGACAGCCGCCATGCCCGAAGTTATGGGGCGGCAGGTTGAGGGGTCTATTATGTGGCAGTAGCGCGCGCCGTCGAAGACGTAATACTTTTCATAGTCGCCGCTCGTCGAGAGAAGGCTGCAAGATAGGGGGATTGAAAGATATGCGCCGCCCGACTTGCGGGGGTGGACGAATTGGAGTTTGAAGTCGCCGTCGGTGAATTTTTTAAGGGCGATACTGCTTGAGCCGAAGGAAAAATAGCCCATTTCAAAGCCGTACTTTTCAAACAGCCCGTCGATTAAATCCACGGCATAGCCCTTGCCGACGCCGCCCAAATCTATCTTTAAGGACAGCTCCTCATCCCCCGATTTTATTGTGAAATTTGGCTTGGTTGCATAATATGTGCCATCCTTTTGCTCTGTGATAACCTCCGAAAAGTGGGAAGCGAGCTCGGCATAGAGGTCGGTTTGAGCCGTGGAAGGAAGGTCGGCGGAAGTTTGGGGATAGACCCAATCAGAGCCGAAGCCGAAAGCCTGAACGCCATAGTAGACGGCGGGATTGTAGCTGCCGTCGGTGAAGTTATAGGCGTCGATTGCGATATTCAGGACGGTGAAAGCCCGCTCGTCGAGCTCCACCCTCTCCCCCGCCGCAGCCGCGTTGAAGCGCGAGACGAAGGACGTGGATATGTTTGCCGACAGCGAGCCGTCAACAGACTTTAATATGAGCTCGGTCTCCGCCGCCATGTCCGAAAAAGCCTGCTCTCTTTGGGGGTCGGAGAAGTCTGCATAGGCGACGAGAAAGCCGTCGGTGCCCATTATGTTCCAAAAGGTGCGGCTTTTTTGGCTTATGCCCGTCCTCTGACCGCAGGCGCAGAGAAAAGTTGAAGCGAGGACGCATATCGTTAAAAACAGGGTCAGAATTTTCTTCACGGTTATATTATAGTACCAATCTTACCAAAAATCAAGCGGCGGCGGCTTTCAATTGAAAGCCGCCGCAATTAAGACGAAAGATAATTAAAATGAGTTTTGCGCGTTATGCGGCAACGCTATCCCCCTTGACCTCTTCTTCCTTTTTTTCGGAGTGGAGTTCGGGGTGCTTCATGTGCTTTGCGAGCACGTATTTTTGCAGGAAGAAGTAGCCGAAGCCCAAGACAATCATGACGATCGACCATATCTGCGAGGGATAGAGCGACGCGCCCGGGAAGAGTTCGCCGCGATAGTCGCCGCGGACGTACTCAATTCCGAATCGCCAGACGCCGTATGCGACGGCATACAGCCCGAAACCCGAATAGAAGGAAAACTTGAAGTACAAAATCATCATAACCGCCGCAAGAAATACCAAGAACAGGCACTCATAGAGCTGGGTGGGAATGACGAGGGTGGGAAGCTGTGTGCCGTAGGGCGCCGAGCAGGGCAGACCGAAAACCCCATCGGGGGCGGGCTTGCCATAGCAACAGCCGCCGAAAAGACAACCGAGCCGCCCGAACGCGTGGGCGATGACGATGCCTATCGGGATGAAGGGAAGGGCGTCAGTTAAGGTGGCGTTCATGTTGTTTTGAAGGAGCTTTATCTTTGTGCGGGGGGCTATCACATAGATATACAGCCAATACACGCACAAAAAGCTGACGACGCCGCCGATAAGCCCGCCGATAAAGGTCATTCCGCCCAGCGAAAAGCCGTCCTCGGGGTTGGCGATAAAGTCGTACACCGACTGGAAGAGCATTGCGGCGAAGATGCCGAAGCCCGTGCCGAAGATGCCGATTATCAAGATCTTGTCCGTCGCTTCCTCGTTGAACTTCATCTTCCACATGGTGAAAAGGAGAAAGAGAAAACACATTATTATGCCGACAGCCATGCATATGCCGTATGCGTATATGCCGCTGTTGCCTATCTTAAATAGCGGTTCGGGATGCATTGTTTACTCCGTTTTTTTTGATATCAATATAGCAGAACTTTTTTAAGCTGTCAAACGATTGGGGGCACAATATTGCGCGGGCAAGCGTTTGCGGGCGGTTAAAACTTTGATTTTTGATTATGTTCTCTTATTTGGATTGGGGGTTAGCCTTCAGAAGGTTGTTGACGGCGGAGATCAGGGCTTTATAGCTGCTCTTTATTATATCGTCGTCCACGCCCGCGCCCCAATATGCGCTGTCGCCGTATTCCACGCCTATATAGGATATCGCCTTGGCGCGCGAAGTGTCGGTGAGGGCGTGCTGCTCATAGCCCGTCAGAGTATAGGATAAATCAAAATATTTTTTTATGGCGTTGGAGACTGCGTCCAATCTGCCGTTGCCGTTGCACTTGACGACACGTTCCTTGCCGTCCGAAAAGATCGTGACAGTGGCTTCTATGCCGTTGACCTGCCTGAAATGGCACTCGGTTACGTCGAACACCGTGCGGGGGCGGACGAACTCCTCTTCGAAAATCTTATAGAGTTCGTCGGGCTTCAATTCCTTGTGGAGCCTGTCGGAGACGGCTTTCGCCTTATAGCCCATCACTTCCTTCATGCGGCGGGGCATATCCACGCCGAAGTTCTGCTTCAAGACGTAGCCCACTCCCCCCTTGCCCGACTGAGAGTTGATGCGGATGACGTCGGAGTCGTACTCCCTACCGACGTCCTTGGGGTCTATCGGAAGATAGGGCACAGTCCACTCGGCGTCGTCCGACGTGCGGAGAGCCATGCCCTTGGCGATTGCGTCCTGATGGGAGCCCGAGAACGCCGCAAATACCAATTCGCCCGCATAGGGTTGGCGGGGAGATATCGACATACCCGTGAGTTTTTTGTATGCGCCGACGACATAGGGCATGTCGGAAAAGTTGAGCTTGGGGTCGACGCCCTGCGAATACATATTCATTGCGAGCGTCACTATATCGACGTTGCCCGTGCGCTCGCCGTTGCCGAAGAGAGTTCCCTCTATCCTGTCGGCGCCCGCCAAGAGCCCCATTTCCGCCGCCGCGACCGCACAGCCCCTGTCGTTATGGGGATGAAGGGAGATGACGGAATTTTCGCGATAGTTCATGTGCTTTGAAATGAACTCCACCTGTTGGGCATAGACGTGGGGTATGGCGTTCTCCACCGTGGCGGGGAGGTTGACGATTGCCTTTTTTTGAGGGGTGGGCTTCCATACGTCCAACACGGCGTTAATAACTTCGAGGGCGTATTCGGGCTCGGTGCCCGTGAAGGACTCGGGCGAGTACTCGAAGCGATAGTCAGCGCCCGACTTTAAAGTGAGTTCGGAAAGCAAAGCCGCGCCGTCGACGGCTATCTTCTTGATATCCTCCCTGTTCTTCTTAAAGACCTGTTCGCGCTGGGCGACCGAGGTGGAATTATAGACGTGCACTATGACATTCTTTGCGCCGTCGAGACTGGCAAAAGTCTTTTTTATAATGTGTTCGCGCGCCTGAGTCAAGACCTGTATAGTGACGTCGTCGGGAATGAGCTGTTGCTCTATAATGGCGCGGAGGAAGGAATATTCGGTCTCCGAGGCGGCGGGAAAGCCCACCTCTATCTCCTTAAATCCCAATTCGACGAGGAGTTTGAAAAATTCTATCTTCGTCCTCTCGTCCATGGGCTCGATAAGGCTCTGGTTGCCGTCGCGAAGGTCCACAGAGCACCAGACGGGCGGGGCGGTTATCTTATCTTTCTTCGCCCAATCCATACACCTTTCGGGGGGCATAAAATACTGTGTACGGTACTTTTTGCAGTTCATAATTCTCCTTGTCGCGCCGTTTAAAAAAACGGCGCCTCTTTTAAATTAAAGAGGCGTCTTTCTAACGCTGTACCACTCTTCTTCACGGCATAAGCCGCCTTTTAAGCGCAAACACGCTTTCCCCTTGTACGGCGGGCGACCGTTTGCGGCTACTTTGATTTCACCCCAACTGCTCTGCGGCGAGTTCGCAAAATTTCTTCGTGCGCCTCACACCGAACGGCGCATCTCTGAACCCGAAATATAAGTTACTATTCCGCTTCATCGCATTATATCTTTCGGGAAAATCCCTATTTATATATATGTTATCACTTTGAGCCGCGTTCGTCAAGTACTTTTTTCAAAGTTTGACCTTTTGCGCCCTTTCTGAGGGTCAAGGTGAAGAACGCGAGAGCGACGAACATACTTACGGACCAACCTATCGCCCAAGCCCAGCAGACGCCCGAAAAGCCCCAGCCCGCATATGTCAATATGTACACGAGCGCAACCCTTAATATGAGGTCGGTGAAGGTGCTGACGGTAAAGCCTATGTTTCCGCCGCAGCCGCGGACGGTGCCGTCCGCCACTATCTTCGTGCAGACGACGGGCAGAAAACAGGAGACTATGGTCAAAAACTGCTTGGAATAGTCGAGGGCGGCTTGGGTCAACTTCTCGCTCTGAATGAATACCGAAGTCAACGCCGCGGGGAAGGAGACGAAAATTATCAAAAACAGGACGCTTGTGGCGACGGCGTACGTCCATACAGCCAAAAAGCCGCGCCCCACTCGGGGGAACTTGCCCGCCGCCTTGTTCTGCGCGCAGAAGTTGGAGAGACCGCCCGTCATGTTGCTCACCCCCATATTCGCCATGCAGATGAGCTTGAATGCCGTGGTGAAGCCCGTCGTCGCGTCCTCGCCCAGAAGATTTATCCTCTTCATGACGAAAAAGTTGCCGACGGAGACGAAGCTTTGCTGCAATATTATTGGCACCGAGGTGGCGGTCAAATCCTTTAATATATCGAAGTCGAACTTCTTGGGCTTGGAATCGGGCTTGACCTTGGAGAGCTTTTTGATGAGGACGAAGGCGGTCAATACGCTTGACAGCGCCTGCGAGATGAAGGTTGCCCATGCCGCGCCCGCGACGTCGAAATGAAGGACGGCGACAAACAATAAATCGAGACCGACGTTCAATATCGACGAGGCGACGAGGAATAAAAAGGGAGTTTTGCTGTCGCCGAGAGCCGAGCATATGCCGCAGCCGAGGTTATACAAAAAGACGAAGGGCAGAGAGCCCGTGTAGATATACAGATAGGAAAGGCAATCGGAAAAATAGGAGCCGTGGACGCTTAAAGCCGTCAGAAGCTGAGGGGCAAGCCCCAACCCCAGCGACATGACGACGGCGCAGAGGACGGCGAAGGCTATCATTGCGGTATTTACCGTCTCGCGCACTCTTTTATTGTCGCCGCCGCCGAAGTGCTTGGCGACGATGACCGAACAGCCGCTGTTGGCGCCGAGGGCGAAGGCAAGGAGGATATTTATAATATTGGTGGCGTTGCCTATCGCGTCGACGGCGAGGGCTCCTTCCTTTGCGAAGTTGCCCACGACGAGAAGGTCGGCAAGCGAGTAGAGCTGCTGGACCATTGCACTGCCGAAGAGGGGCAGGCAATATAAAAGAAGGGTCTTCCACACTCCCCCTTCGGTTAAGTTGACGGTTGCGCGCGTTTTCATACCACTCGATATTATAGTTTACGGCGCGGCAAAATGCAATTGATTGAGGGGGTGTTTTATTTTATTTTTAAAAGGGGCGGCGGGCGCGATATTGACGCGCCCGCCGCCCCAAATTCAAATTGGTGCGGGAATATGCTTGAATTAACGCTGTTTTACTCGTTCGTCTCGAAGGTACGGGGCGCCGAATAGAGGTCGAATTCCTCGTCTATATCGAACTCCGCGTCGTCGTCAAAGGCGGCGAGCTTGGAGATGGACACCTCATACGCCGTCATGGTGACGAAAGTTTCGTCGGGCTGTTTTTTCTGATACTCCCTGCTCTGTATTCTGCCCGACAGCGCAACTTTATCGCCCACGGACAGGTTGCGCACGAAGCGGGCGTTTCTGCCCCAAGCTATCGCGGGGATATAGTCCGACTTGTTGTAACTGCGGTTGACGGCGATAAGGAGGTCGGCTATCTCACGGTTGAAGGGCGTGGTTCTGTACACGGGCGGCTTGCAGATATAGCCCGAAAGCACAATTGAGTTGGGGTTTTTGCCCGGCTGGGAGTCGAGAAGTTCGCGGATAAAGACTGTGAGCATTAAGCGGGATTTGCCGTTTTCGAGCTTGTTGTAACTGCGGAACTGCCCCAAGGCGCATATCTCGCCGCCCGGTTTTAAGTCGGGGGTCATTATCCTCTCCGATACCGTGACGGGAAGGATATCAGCCTGACCCGACAGCCGCATTACCTTTACGGGGAACTCGTAAAATCCCTCGCCGTACACCTCGTGCGAGAACTTGGCTTCCGCCGCTATCTCGCCGCATAAGTAGACCTTGTTGTTTTTCTCCGTGTTGTAATTCATTATAAGCCTCCACAAATTGTTTTTCCTTGAAATTTGTCATATATATCGCTATTTTGCTATACCGCTATACGGCTATACGGCGGGAATCTGGCGACCCGTGCTATCCAGAGTGTAGCCCTCGCGATAGATGAGTTCGCCCACGGGCACGAAAGTGTAGCCCCTGTTTTTGAGCGTTTCAACGATTATCGGGACGGCTTCCGCCGTGTGCAGACCGTTGTTGTGCATCAGGATTATCGAGCCGCTCTTTGCGCCGTTGATGACGCGCATTGCAATGTCGGTTGCAGACAAATCGCGCCAATCGAGGCTGTCGACATCCCACTGAATGGTGTACAGTCCCAATTCAGACGCCGTCTTTATAAGTTCGTCGTCATAGTCGCCATAGGGCGGGCGGAAGAGCTCGACGTTCTTTCCCGTTATATCTTTAATAGCCTGAGACGAGGTGGAAAGTTCGAGACGAATTTCATCCGCGCTCTGTTTGGACATATAGGAGTGGGTTGCCGAGTGGGTGCCTATCTCACAGCCCGAAGAGTCAATCTTCTTGACGAAATCGGGATACTTTTCAGTCCAGAATTCGACCATGAAGAAGGTTGCCCTGACGTTGCCCGCCTTTAAAGCCTTTAATATGTCGTCGGTGTGCTCGGTGCCCCAAGCGCAATCGAAGGTGATGGAGATATACTTATCCTCCCTCCCCACGCTGTATATGGGCAAAAGGCGGGGCGACATGTTGTAATAGACGGCATATGCGCCCGTGAAGTGCGCCGAGACGCACAAAACCGCGATGAGGGCGATTGAGCAAATCGAAGCTATGACCGCCTTTAAATTGAGTACTTTTATCAATGACTGCTCCTATATGATACACGTATGGCGACCGAAAATTCGGGCGTTTTTGCGCTTTTATTTTTGTATTTTGTCATTTTCGGGGCTTGGGGGAAAAGGGAAGTGACAAGCCTTTTAGGTAAATATATTCGCCGAGGGGAGAGATTAGAACGGGAAGAAAAAGATACCCGCCGCGGAAATTTTCCGCGGCGGGGGAATGTTTATATTGGGGGAACAACCTTCTCTCCCCCGAACCTTAGTAGCGGTTCGGGTACTCTCCCCCTTTGAAAGTGGGAAAGTTATATTAAGGTGAGATTATTAGAAATGCCAACCGAGACCACGAGGGGACGAGCGAGGACTTCCCAAAAACAGCACAGTGCGCTGTTTTGCCGAGCGAGATGAGCGAGCGCATACGTCCGCGCGAGCGGTGACCGAGCAGGGCGCATTTCCTTACGCCCTGCGAGAACTTCCACTCAATCGAACCTGCTTCGCAGGATTCTCATTCGGTCAGAATGACAACAGGGAACGAGCCGCGCAAATGTTAATAGGAAGCCTTGCTAATAGGAAGCCGCGGTTCGGAGAAACGAGCATTCAAAAATAATAATGTTGCAAGCAAAACCACGCTTTTGCGCAGCAGCCCCAATTTGCAAATACCTTTGCCTCAGTAGGGTGAATGTTTGTGATTATATTATATGTGCGCCCTTAAATATCACAAACAGAGGGACGAGCGAGGACTTCTCAAAACAGTGGACACCCACTGTTTTGCCCCCGCGAGGTGAGTGAGCGCATACGTCCCGCGCGAACGGTGTCCGAACACGGCGTTGCCCTTACGCCGTGTGAGAAGCGAGCGACGACCGCAGGGAGTGTACAATGAAGTACACGACCAAGGCGGAGCGATGTTCAACACAGTATCGCGACGTTTATACGAAGCGCGAAAGCGGGAGTTAGAGTAAGCGTTTGATAATCGCATCGGCGGCGCGGATATCCGCCTTGCCTTGGGTTGCACGTTTAATATAGCCGTACAGGGCGGAGATAGCCTTTTCCTTGCCGGCCTTGAAGTCGGCGACGGCTTGGGGATTGGCGGCGATTGCCTCGCGGCAGAGCTTTTCAAGCTCCCCCTCGTCCACTCCCTTTACGTCTTCTGTCGAGATATAGTCGCTCACCTTTCCGCCGTTTGTAAGCATTTTGGAAAGGGTCATCTGAGCGAGGGTGGGGTTGATTTTTCCGCTATCCAACAGCTTGACAAGTTCGGCAAATTGGGCGGCGTCGAAGGGGAGAGAGAACTTCTCCTTCTGCTCCTCGGTGGCGAACCGGGAATAGATTGCGCCCGTTATGAGGTTTGCCGAATTGCGGGCGGACGCGCCCGAATTTATACAACTTTCGAAGAAGTCGCAGACAGCCTTATATTTGTAGAGCTGGCGAGCCGTGTGGTCGCTTAATTGCAGCATATCCCTGTACCTTTTTAATTTTTCGAGGGGTAATTCGGGGAGGGAAGCCTGTGCTTTTTGCACCTCTTCTTCGGGGATAATTATCGTGGGAAGGTCGGGCTCGGGGAAGTAGCGATAGTCCTGCGCGTCCTCCTTGGTGCGCATTACGTACGTCTCGCCCGTGTGCTCGTCATAGCGCATCGTCGCCTGTTCCACCTTGCCGCCCGACGAGAGTATTTCAGCCTGTCGCGAATATTCATACTCCATCGCCTTTTCAATAAAGCTCATGGAGTTCATATTCTTGATTTCGGTGCGCGCGCCGAGGTAGTCTGCGCCCTCGGGACGGAGCGAAATATTGACGTCGCAGCGCATGCTGCCCTCCTGCATCTTACAGTCGGAGACGGCAAGATAGCGCATGATGAGCTGAAGTTTTTCGACGTACTCCCTCGCTTCTTCGGGCGAGGAGATATCGGGCTCGGACACTATTTCGATGAGGGGCACGCCGCCGCGGTTATAATCGACGAACGTAAAGCCCCTGTCGTGGACGAGTTTGCCCGCGTCCTCCTCGATGTGTATTCGGGTTATACCTATCTTTTTGCCGCTCTCGAGCTCGACATAGCCGTGTTCGCAGAGGGGCTTATCGAACTGCGAAATCTGATAAGCCTTGGGAAGGTCGGGATAGCAATAGTTCTTTCTGTCGAGGTGGGTGACGGTGTTTATCTTGCAGTGCAGGGCGAGACCTGCGCGGATTGCGAACTCGACCACCCTTTTATTGAGGACGGGAAGAGCCCCCGGCTGACCCGTGCAGACGGGGCAGCAATGGGTGTTGGGCGCGCCGCCGAAAGCCGTGGTGCAGGAGCAGAATATCTTGGTTGCGGTAGCGAGCTCCACATGAGTTTCGAGACCCGAGACGAGTTCGTACTTCATAATTCCACACCCCCTTTTTCGGGTTTGCATTTTGAGACGCCGCAAAGTTCGAGGGCGTGCGCCGCGTTTAAAGTTGTGCTGTCGTTAAAGGGCGAGCCTATAATCTGGACGCCGATGGGAAGCCCGCTTTTGTCGCTGCCGCAGGGGAGCGAGACGGCGGGCAAGCCCGCTATATTCACGGGCACCGTACACATATCCGATAAATACATTTCGACGGCGTTATTTTGGGTATATCCCAAGGGGAATGCCGTGTTGGGCGCGGTGGGAGCGACGAGGATATCGCACCTTTCAAACAGCTCGTTGAAGTCTTCCTTTATGCTCTCGCGGAGAAGGCAAGCCTTTTTGTAATAGGCGTCGAGATAGCCGCCCGAGAGCACATACGTGCCGAGCATTATGCGCTTTTGCACTTCCTTGCCGAAGCCTTGGGTGCGGGTCTTTATAATCATATCGTCGACCGAAGAGTAGTTTTGGGCGCGGAAACCGTAGCGGATGCCGTCATATCTGCCCAGATTGGAAGAAGCTTCGGCGCAGGCTATTATATAGTAGACGGGAAGGGCGGATTTTAAGGAGGGCGCGGAGTATTCGCATATGGTTGCGCCGCAACTTTCAAGACCCTTTAAAGCCCTTTCCACCGCCCCCTTTATCTCGGGGGAGAGCCCCTCGAAAAACTCAGAGACGACGCCCACTTTCATTCCCTTTATATCGCCCGTGAGCTCTCCGATATCGGGGCACTTGCGGGAAGTCATGTCGCGCTCGTCCTCGCCCTTTACGGCGTTGAATACGATTGCCGCATCCTCAACGGAGAGGGCTATCGCCCCGATCTGGTCGAGCGAGGAGCCGTATGCGATGAGCCCGTAACGGGAGACGGCGCCATAGGTGGGTTTGAAGCCGACGACGCCGCAGAAGGCGGCGGGCTGGCGCACGGAGCCGCCCGTATCCGAGCCGAGGGCAAAGGGCGCGAGCCCTGCGGCGACGGCAGCCGCCGAACCGCCAGAGGAGCCGCCCGTGACGCGGTTTAAGTCCCTCGGGTTTTTGGGTGCGCCGAAACAGGACGTCTCGCTCGTGGAGCCCATGGCGAATTCGTCCATGTTGGTCTTGCCGAGAAGGGGGGCGCAGATATCCTTTAATTTTTTGTAGGCGGTGGCGTCATAATAGGGCTTGAAGCCCGAAAGTATTTTGGAACAGCAAGTAGTCTCTATTCCGTCGGTGCAGATATTGTCTTTCAGGGCGAAGGGTATGCCCGTTAAGGGGGCTGCCTCTCCCCTCGCTATCATCTTGTCGGCGCGCTCGGCAGCAAGGAGAGCCTCGTCGAAACACCTCGTCACATAGGAGTTGATTTGGGGGTCGCGATTTTCAATAACTTCAATATACTTGCGGGTCAATTGCACCGAACTTATCTCTTTGTCGCGAAGAAGGCGGGATAATTGTTTTAGAGTAGCCGTCATTTTACCACCCTCCTCACGGTGAAATAGCCGCCCTCGGACACGACGTTCGAGGTGACCTTTTCGACGGGCAGGCTTTCCTTGACCTCATCTTTACGAAGGTCGGCAAAGGCTATCTCGCTTCCGCCCACCTCGCGGATTTTGGTGGTATCGCCCGCGATTTGGGAATTTATTCTGTCGGCAAATTCCACAATCTCGTCAAAGTCGCCCGAAAAGGCGGCGGCGCGCTCGTCGTCGAAGTCGAGCTTGGAGAGCTTTGCAAGCCACTTAATCTCATCAACGGATATCGACATAATTTACCTCACCTTTATGTGTACTTCGCGCAGCTGCGTTTCGGTGACTTCGGACGGGGCGCCGCACATTAAATCCTGACCCGACGCGCTCATGGGGAAGGCGATGACCTCGCGTATATTTTCCTCGCCGCGGAGGAGCATAATCATTCTGTCCAGCCCCGGAGCCATGCCCGCGT
The DNA here is from genome assembly GCA_947631325.1 of uncultured Clostridia bacterium. GTDB lineage: Bacteria > Bacillota > Clostridia > Christensenellales > Borkfalkiaceae > Coproplasma. The sequence goes on from CANRKX010000013.1 coordinate 30,600, forward strand.
GAGGGGGTGCGCCGAATTGGAATGCCGTGTACAGCGCGCCGAATTTGGACTTTAAGGTCTCCTCGTCATAGCCCGCGATTTCAAAGGCGCGCTTCATTACGTCGAGGTCGTGGTTCCTCACCGCGCCCGAAGAGAGCTCGACGCCGTTGCACACTATGTCATACTGATAGGCGAGCACCTTGTAGGGGTCGCCCTCAAGCGCATTTAGTCCGCCCTGCGGCATTGAGAAGGGGTTGTGGGTAAAGGCGGGGTTGCCGTTCTCGTCCTCTTCATACATGGGGAAGTCGTTGACGAACAAGAAGCGGAAGCTGTCCTTTTCAATCAAATCCAACCTTTCGCCCAACTCGGTGCGTATTTTGCCCGCGAGGACGGGGGCGGTTTTGGAGCTGTCCGCTATAAAGAAAATGGTGCTGCCCGACTTCAAGCCCGCAATATCTATTAAAACGGGCTTTAACTGTTCGGGGATATACTTATCTATGGGACCCTTGAAGGACAAATCGTCGCCCACTTCGAGATAGCCCAAGCCGCCCATGCCTATCGATTGGGCAAAGGCGAGCATCTTTTCGTGGAAGCCCTTGCTCATGAGGGAGTCCACCCTTATCGCGCGGACGGTTGCGCCCACGAAGGGCTTGAAGGTGCATTTTTGGAAGAAGTCGGTTAAATCGATTATCTTCAAGGGGTTGCGAAGGTCGGGTTTGTCGGTGCCGTATTCGAGCATAGCCCGCTCATACGACATTACGGGGAAGGGAAGCTCTGTAATCTTGCTGTCGGGGGCGAATTTTTTGAAAGTGTTATACAATACCCTTTCGCCCACTTCGAACACGTCCTTTTCGGTGGCGAACGCCATTTCGAAGTCGAGCTGATAGAATTCCCCGGGCGAGCGGTCGGCGCGGGCGTCCTCGTCGCGGAAACAGGGGGCAATCTGATAATACTTATCTATACCCGAGACCATTAAAAGCTGTTTGTACTGCTGGGGGGCTTGGGGAAGGGCGTAAAACTTGCCCTTAAAGCGGCGCGAGGGGACTATGTAGTCGCGCGCGCCCTCAGGCGAGCTGGCGCAGAGAATTGGCGTCTGCACCTCCAAAAATCCCATGCTCTCCATTTGAGAGCGAAGAAATTTGATGACTTCGGCACGGAACACCACCGCGTCCTTTACCTTTCTGTTTCTCAAATCCAAAAATCTGTATTTTAAGCGCACGTCCTCGCGCGTTTCCTTGGACGTGACAATTTCAAAGGGCAAACTTTCGCGTACTTTGCCCAATATATCCACTTTTTTGCAGTTCAACTCCACCGTGCCTGCGGGGATTTTGGGGTTGTACGTGTCCTCGTCGCGGTGCTCGATTATGCCCGAGACCGACACGCAGTCCTCACGCGATATCCCCTTCAAGAGGGCTGTGTCGCGCATGACCACCTGAACCACGCCATAAAAATCGCGAAGGTCGATAAAGGACACGCCGCCGTGGTCGCGGATGTTTTCCACCCAGCCCGCGAGGGTCACTTCCTCGCCCACGCATTGTTCGCCTATTAAGTCTGCCGTCTTCGTGCGATACATATTGCTCACTCCTCCTAAAAATAAACAAAAAATAATCGTCCCAAAATCAATTTAGGACGAAATAAAATCCGCGGTGCCACCTAACTTATTGCAATAAAGCAATCACTTTATGCGCCCCTGACGCGGGCTCTTCGGCGCGCCCTACTGAGCCTTTAAGCCTTTCGGGTTTGCGGCTCGCGAGTGTTATTCGCACGCCCTCATTCTGCGGAATTTTCAGCGGGTACCGCTCTCTGTCAAGCGAGCTTGCGTGTTACTTCTCTCGGTCAAAGCCTTTAATAATTATAAATTTATGCCAATTATAATGCATTATTATCAATTTGTCAATGATTTTTGACCCATTATTTGAGCTTGCCCTTCTTTTTACGTATTTCCTTTACCTCTTTTTCATAGCCGTAATCGGAAGGGGTGTAATAAATTCTGTCCTTCAAGGCGTCGGGGAGATACTGCTGGTCCACCCAGCCGCCCGCATAGTCGTGGGGATATTTATATAATCTGCTCTGAGCCTTGGCCTCCTTGTCGCCATAGCTGTTGTCGCGAAGATAGGCGGGCACTCCTTCGTCGTCGCGCACCTCCCTTGCGTCGCGGACGGCGGCGTCTTTGGCGATAACGACCGTGTTGGACTTGGGGGCTTCGCATACATAGATTATGGCGTTGGACAGGGGGATTATTCCCTCGGGATAGCCCGTCTTTTCGAGGGCGTACATGGCGGAAGTTGCCACGACGAGGGCGTTGGGGTCTGCCATTCCCACGTCCTCGGACGAGTGAATGACGAGACGGCGGGCGACGAGCATGGGGTCGCACCCGCCCTCGATTAATCGCATTGCATAGTAGAGCGCGGCGTTGGAATCGCTCCCCCGAAGGGACTTGCAAAATGCCGATAAATAGTCATAGTAGTCGTCCTCGTTGTAGGAGAGCGCCTTGTGTTGGATGGACTGCTCGGCGTCGGACAGGGTGACCTTTATCGTGCCGTCCGACTTGGGCGGGGTGGTGAGGACGGCGAGCTCGAGGGCGTTATAAGCCGTGCGAAGATCGCCGCCCGCGACGCGGGCTATATGTTCGAATGCGGCGTCCTCCACCTCGGCGGGATAGTTGCCCAAGCCGCGGCGTCTGTCCTTCAATGCCTTCCTCAAAGCCCCCTCTATCTCCTCGCGGGTCAAGGACTTGAACTCGAATACCCTGCACCGTGAGACGATTGCGGGGGTCATTGAGGCATAGGGATTTTCGGTGGTGGAGCCTATAAATATAATTGTGCCCTGCTCTATGGCGGGGAGAAGGGAATCGGACTGCGTCTTGTTGAAGCGGTGG
>CANRKX010000014.1 GCA_947631325.1 uncultured Clostridia bacterium
AACAACGGCACGTATTATCTGTTTACCGAAGACCAATACGTAAAGTCGGAATACGTGACCATTGACGGCAAAAAGTGGAGCGATTCCAACGGAATGAGCGGCAGGGTCGAAATCAAGGACGGCGTGGCATATTTTTACATGGACTTTTTCGGTCAGGAAACTTTATGGCAGCAGGGCGAAATAGGCGACGGCAAGCTCGTTCTTCAAGCCCTTATGGGCCCCATGACCTATTATCAAGAGGGCAAGGCTCACGTCCACTCGTTCGGCGAATGGCAGACTACCAAAGAGCCTACTTGCACGACGGCGGGCGAAGAAATGCGCGTCTGTTCCTGCGGTGAAAATGAAAAGCGGTCGCTTTCCGCCCTCGGGCATACTGCTAAAAGCGGTTCACAGGTATATATTCCCGCCACTTGCCAAGCCGACGGCAGTCTGACCTACACCTGCGAACGTTGCAATACGCAAATTACTGAAATTATTGAACTTAACCCCGCTAACCATTACATAGACGAGGGAAAAGATACATCAGTATGCTCGGGTTGCGAGACAAAATTGGCAACCTCATTGCAGTTTGAAGAAAATACCGATGGGGGATATAAACTGATTGATGGCGAGGGCGTTTCGATAATAGTGCCCGTAATGTATGCGGGCAAACCCGTAACGGCTATCGACAAAAGGGCGTTCTATTGTTACCAAAGCCTTGAAAGCATAACCATACCCGACAGCGTAACTTCTATCGGCAAAGAAGCGTTTGAGAGTTGCAGCAACCTTCAAAGCGTAATAATAGGTGACAATGTTACTTCTATCGATTCACATGCGTTCTATAATTGCAAAAGTCTTGAAAACGTAACTTTAGGTGACAGTGTAACTACTATTTTTGATGTTTTCGTGGATTGTACAAGCCTTGAAAGCATAACGATTCCCGCCAGCATGACTTCTATCGGCGGATATGCGTTTGAAGGTTGTAAAAGCCTTAAAAACGTGACATTTGAAGAGGATTGTAAACTTACTGAAATCGGTCAATGTGCGTTCTGGGAATGCACAAGTCTTGAAAACATTACAATTCCCGATAGTGTAACTACTATTTTAAGTAATGTATTTAGAGGTTGTACAAGCCTTGAAAATATTTCTGTCGGTCCGAATAACAATTATTTTACAAGTCAAGACGGCATTTTGTATAATAAAAATAAAACAGAACTTATTCAATGTCCGGGTGCAAAATCTTCTGTAACCATACCCGACAGCGTAACTGATATCGGCGATAGTGCGTTCGATAATTGTACAAAACTTACAAGCATAATTATACCTGATAGTGTAACTCGTATCGGACGGTATGTGTTCGAAAGTTGTACAAGGCTTGAGAGCATAACAATTCCTTATAGCGTAACTTTTATCGGTCAGAGGGCGTTCTCGGGTTGCAGAAGCCTTAAAAGCGTAACTTTTGAAAATCAAACGGGCTGGAAAGTGTCGGAAGAATATTATGATATGACAAATGCCCAGGATGTTGACGTGAGCGACGCCGAGACAAATGTAAGTAATTTTAAAAATACTTATTATTACTATGATTGGTATCGTTATGACGAGGTATAAGGCGGCGGAATAAAAAAAATTGCGGCGGGCGCGGAAATTTTTCCGCGCCCGCCTTGTTTCGTAAACCGCCGCTCCTTTACACGCCTTTAAACGGGGCATATTACCGCTCCTTTTTGTGCTTTGAGAGCAGTCTTGTTATCAGTTTCTGCGCTTCGACGAGGGGGATGATGGCGAGGGCGACGCCTGCGGAGATTAGCCATTCCGTCCAATCGAGGGGAGCGGTATGGAAAATGGTATTGAACCACGGCACGAGCACGACGAGCAAAGTCAGCCCAATCCCCGCGAGGGCGGAGAGGTCGAGATAGATATTGGAGAATATCCCCCTGTTTATTATGCTTCTCTTCTGTGAGCGCAGATTGAAGGAGTGGAAGAGCTGTATAAAGCAAAGGCTCACAAACGCCATCGTCATGGGCACGTCGTGGTGGGATATGCCGTCGGCGAGCACATAGTTGCCTATGCAAAACGCCGTCATCACGAGCCCCGTCTGGAATATGCCCTGTATTATTATATCTCTGCCCATCGCCCCCTTAAACAGCGACCCGCCGCTCTTTCTCGGCGGCATATTCATCACGTCGCGCTCGGCTTTCTCCGTTCCGAGCGAGAGTGCGGGGAAGGAGTCCGTAATAAGATTGACCCAGAGTATCATGACTGGGGTTAAGAACTGCACGTCGAGTATGACCGACGCTATAAACAGACACAGCACCTCGGCAATGTTGGCGGAGAGCAGGAACTGTATCGCCTTTGTGATATTTGAGAATATCTTTCTGCCCTCTTCGACGGCGTCCACTATGGTTGCGAAATTGTCGTCGGCGAGCACCATGTCCGCCGCTTCCTTGGAGACCTGCGTGCCCGTTATTCCCATGCCTATGCCTATATCTGCTTCCTTTATCGAGGGCGCGTCGTTAACCCCGTCGCCCGTCATCGCCGTGACCTTGCCCTGCGAGCGGAAGGCGCGGACTATCCTCATCTTGTTTTCGGGGCTCACCCTCGCGAATACCGAATACTTCAATATATCCCTGTCGAGCTCCTCGTCGCTCATTTCGTCGAGCTGCGCGCCCGTCGCAACGAGGTCGCCCTCATTCAAGATGCCCAAATCCTTGGCTATTGCGCACGCGGTGGCGAGGTGGTCGCCCGTAATCATAAGCGGCTTCATGCCCGCGCCGCGACACTTTTTGACGGCAGCTTTAACCTCGGGGCGGGGCGGGTCTATCATGCCCACGAGTCCGACGAATATCAGATTTTGCTCCGCCGTGGTGTTGCCCTCGGCATAAGCCGCCGCAAGCACGCGAAGGGCGTTGTCCGCCATGCGCGCGTTTTCCTCGGCTATCTTATTTATATCTTCGTCTGTGATTTTGCGCACCCCCTCGGGCGAGAGAATTCTGTCGCAACGGGCAATCAGCATGTCGGGCGCGCCCTTGGTGTACGAATACGTTCCCTCCGCCCGCGCGTGGACGGTGGTCATCAGCTTTCTCACGCTGTCGAAGGGCAGTTCGTTTATCCTCTGATTTTTATCCGAAAAGGTCTTAAACGCGGCATAGTCGCCGCCGAATGTATAGTCTATAAGGGCTGTTTCGGTGGGGTCGCCCGCCAGACTTTCACCCGAAACCGCGCTGTCGTTGCAGAGCGTTAAGATATCCTTTAAAAGCTGTATATCTGCGGGGCAATACTCGTCCTTAACCGTCATCTTGTTGAGAGTGAGGGTGCCCGTCTTGTCCGAACATATTATCTCGCAACAGCCGAGTGTCTCCACGGAGGGCAGATTTTTTACTATTGCGTTCCTCGCCGACATCTTCTGTACGCCCATCGCGAGCACTATGGTGACGACGGCGGGGAGACCTTCGGGAATGGCGGCAACGGCTATCGCCACAGCCGTCATGAAGGCTTCGGTGAACGACGCGGGATTGCGGCATATCGCCACGATAAAGATAATCAAGGCGACGGCGATTACGCCTATCGAGAGAATTTTCGCCGTCTTTGAGAGTTGCTTATTGAGGGGAGAGGGCTCTTCCTTTGCCGAGGAGAGCATGTCGGCTATCTTGCCCATTTCGGTGGACATGCCTATCGCGGTCACGACGCCCGTTCCCCTGCCGTACGTTACCGTTCCGCCGAGATACGCCATATTGGACCTGTCGCCGAGGGGCGCGTTGCTCTCAATCACCCTCTCGGCATGTTTTTCGACGGGAACGCTCTCGCCCGTCAATGCCGATTCCTCTATCTTTAAAGAGGCGGAGGAGATTAGCCGCATGTCCGCGGGCACGACGTCGCCCGCCTCGAGTACTACCAAATCGCCCACCGTCAGCTCTTCTGAGGGTATGGAAACCCTCTCGCCGTCGCGCATCACCTTCACATAGGGCTTGTTCTGCTCCCTCAGGGCGTCGAGGGCGTTTTCCGCCTTGCTCTCCTGCGCAAAGCCTATACATGCGTTGACGATTACTATTATGAGTATGACGCCCGCGTCAATCAGGTCGGAGGGAGACTTTCCGTGCGCCGTCCACTCGTATATCGCCATTCCCGCGGAAATCGCCGCCGCAACCAAGAGCACGATAATCATCGCGTCGGCAAACTGCGCCAAAAAGCGCACGATAGCGGGCTTTTTCTTCTTTGCCGCAAGCGCGTTGGGCCCGTATTGCTGCCGCCTTATCTTTGCCTGCTCTTCGTCCAAGCCGCTCTCTGAAGCGCCGAGCTTTGTCATCGTCTCTTCTTTGGATATGTCGTAATAATTCAATGTAATTCTCTCCTTTCGGCTATTGATTAAGTATATACAATATTTTAAAGATTATGTCAAGCGTTGGGCGGCATGAAAATTTTTATACAATGTCCGAAAAATGAATAAAACAGTCCGTTTTGTGTATGGAAGGAGAGGGACGAGTTCTTTATAATAGATATGATAGAAATTATGTGTACTTTGACACACGAAAAGAGGTGGAAAATGACTGTAAAAGAAAAGATTGACGCATTGGTTGACCAACTCTCCGACGTGGGCATTGTCCCCGTAATCAAGCTCGACAAGGTCGAGAACGCAGAAAAGTTGGCAAAGGCTCTCCGCGACGGCGGAATTAACTGCGCGGAGGTCACCTTCCGTGCGGCGGGCGCGGACGAAGTTATAAGGAGGATGACCAAGGCATATCCCGATATGCTCGTGGGCGCGGGCACGGTATTATCTTGCGAGCAGGCGGACGCGGCTGTAAAGGCGGGCGCGAAGTTCTGCGTCGCCCCCGGTCTCAATCCCAAGGTGGTCAAGCATTGCCTTGACAACGGCGTTCCCTTCGCCCCGGGGCTCTCCTCGGCGAGCGAGATAGAGCAGGCTCTCGAGCTGGGGCTGGACTTTGCAAAGTTCTTCCCCGCAGAGCAGGCGGGCGGACTGCCCTATATAAAGTCGGTCTGCGGACCCTATACCTCGATGAGGTTCATGCCCACGGGCGGGGTCACGGCGGACAATCTCAACAGTTATCTTTCATATAAAAAGATAGTCTGCTGCGGCGGAAGCTGGATAGTTCCCGCAAAACTTCTCGACGCGGAGGATTGGGCGGGAATAACCGCGCTCTGCCGCGAGGCGATTGACAAGATGTTGGGATTCGAGATGGTTCACGTCGGTCTCAACTGCGCCAATCCCGAGGAAGCCGAGAAGGTCGCCGACGAGTTCGAGTGCGCCTTCGGCTTCAAGAAGAAGGTGGGCAACAGCTCGGTATTCGCCGCAACCTATATGGAAATGATGAAAAAGCCCTTCAAGGGCACGAAAGGGCATATCGCCGTCGCTACCAATTCGGTAAAGCGCGCCCTCTATCAGCTCAAACTCCGCGGATTCGACGTGGACGAGAGCTCTATAAAGTACAATGCCGAGGGTGTGATGAATGTGGCGTATTTGAAGCATGAGTTTGGCGGATTTGCGGTGCATCTTGTTCTGAAAAAGTAACGCTCGCTCCTACCGAGCGCGCCGCATATATGCGTCGCATAACTGTGTCGCGTTTACGTTTTCGCTCGGTTACGTACTTCGTTGTACGCGCCCTCGCGAAAGCCGCACGCTCCTTGTTCTGCTCGCATCTCTGCGCCGCGGCGTCCTATGGACAGGGAGTATTCGTTTCTCCGAACCGCGACGTCCTATGGGCACGGCTTATGATGAACAACGGCTTTCTATAAACATTTTCGCGGCTCGTTCTTTCTGTCATTCTGCGCGAGCGAAGCGACGCCCTGCCGAGGGTTCCCTTTGGGAAACGGCAGAGCGATTAAGAATCTCGCGAAGCGAGTTCGATAGAGTCGAGGGACCCCCTCGTGGTCTCGGGGAGTAATTTTGAAACGCCTGCACATTCCCTCGCGGTCTCGGTGAGCAATTCTGAAATCTGTCGGACTCCATTGTGAAGGAGCCCCACAACCGCCCCGAATATTTCGCGAAAACAATAAAATATAAAAAATATATTTAGTATATAAGGAGTAAAAATTATGAAGAAAATCGTAACCATGGGCGAAATTATGCTTCGCCTTTCCACCCCCAACAACGAAAAGTTTATCCAAGCCGACGAGTTTGATATCAACTACGGCGGCGGCGAAGCTAACGTGGCTGTATCCTGCGCGAACTACGGACATAAAGCCGAGTTCGTGACCGCCCTTCCCGACAACGAGCTTGGCGATTGCGCCATTGCCGCTTTGAGGAAGTACGGCGTCGAGACCGACCACATCGCAAGGTGCGGCGAAAGGTTAGGCATCTACTATCTCGAGACGGGCGCGTCCATGAGACCTTCCAAGGTCGTTTACGACAGGGCACATTCCTCCATTACGACGGCTACCGCAAAGGATTTCGACTTTGACGCCATCTTCGAGGGCGCAGATTGGTTCCACTTCACGGGTATAACCCCCGCAGTTTCCGACAGCGCGGCCGTCCTCACCGAGGAAGCTTTGAAGGCTGCAAAGAAGCACGGCGTTACCGTCTCCGTCGACCTCAACTTCCGCAAAAAACTGTGGTCGAGCGAGAAGGCGCAGAAGGTCATGACGGGGCTCATGAAGTACGTTGACGTCTGCATAGGAAACGAAGAGGACGCAGAGCTTGTCCTCGGCTTCAAGCCCGGCAAGACCAACGTCACGAGCGGCGAGCTCGAGCTTGCGGGCTACAAGTCCATATTCGAGCAGATGGTCGCAAAGTTCGGCTTTAAGTATGCAATTTCTTCGCTCCGCGTATCGCACTCGGCTTCCGACAACGGTTGGTCGGCTTGCATCTATAACGGCGCGACGGGTGAATTCTATCATTCCAAGACCTATCGCATAAGCCCCATTGTCGACAGGGTCGGCGGCGGCGACAGCTTTGCGGGCGGCACGATAACCGGCTTCCTTGACGGCAAGGATTGGAAGCAGGCGCTCGAGTTCGGCGTTGCGGCTTCTGCTTTGAAGCACACCATCCCCGGAGACTTCAACCTCGTTTCGAGGAAGGAAGTCGAGGCGTTGGCTGGGGGCGACGGGTCGGGTCGCGTTCAGCGCTAACGCTCCCGCAGCGCGGGGCATATAAACTTCGCTCTGCGGTGTCGCGCTGCGGCAACCTTCAGTCACTTACGTCATTGTAAGCTCCTTCAGGTTTTCCTCGCGCTCCTTGCATAGCTCGTTTCTCTGCCCCGCGGCTTAGGATGAGCACGGCGTGCTCACATTCCTAAAATAATAACGGCGCAAGCAGGGTTTCCCTGCGCCAGCGCAACTCAATTTGCGAATGCTTTCGCCTCAGCGAGGTGAATTTGCGCCACTATATAATATGCGCGCCCTAAATGGTGGCGCAAAGAGGAGCAGAGCTCCTCAAACTCACGGAAAATCGCAGTGCCCGCAACGGCACGAGATTTTCGTGAACAAGGTCTTTTTATGCAAATAGCTTTCAGAACGCACGACCTCGGCGTCAAAGGGTTGGATGCGGCGGTCGAAAAACTGCATAACTGCGGTATATCCGCCGTCCAACTCGTTGCGTACAAGTTCATGGACGAGATAAAGTATCTCCCCGGCGGGATAGACGAAAAGTCGGCGGAGCGTATCGGTAACGCCTTAAAAGAGGGCGGCATATCGATAGGGCTTATCGGCGCCTACTTCAATCCCGTTCATTCCGACAAGGAGAAGGTCGCGCGGTGCAAGCAGGTTTTCAAGGATTATCTGAAGTATTCCCGTCTCTTGGGCTGCCCCATCGTCGGCAGCGAGACGGGGAGCTTCAACGACGACAAGTGGACGTATAATCCCCTCAACCGCACCGAGGAAGCCCTTCAGACCGTCATCTCCACCTTTACCGAGCTTGCGCTTTACGCAAAGGGCGTGGGCGCATATATCGGCATGGAGGGTGCGGCGGGGCACGTCTGTTACGACGTGAAAACCTTAAAGCGCGCAGTCGACGCCGTCTCTTCGGTGTCCGACAACGTTAAAGTAATCTTCGACATTTATAACTATCTCGACAGCGCAAATTATGCCGACTATATGCAGATTTTCGACCAAGGTTTAAAGACCTTTGCGGGCAAAATCGTCGTGTTCCATATGAAAGATTGCGTTTTCGAGGACGGAAAACTCCGTCAGGTCGCGCCCGGCAAGGGAATGTTCGACTATCCCGTTCTCTTAAAGAAGATAAAGGAGTACGACAAGGACGCCGTGCTCGTTCTCGAGGGCACGACGGGCGACGATATAATACCCTGTACGGAGTATATAAGAAAAATTTGGGAGGAAGTATAGACAATGAAATTCGACATAAGATATTCAAACCATCCCGACGATTCCAAGCATTACGACACTGCCGAATTGAGGGAGAAATATCTCATTGAAAAGCTGTTCGAGGAGGACGAAATTCTCCTCACCTATTCTCATCAGGACAGGATTATAGCGGGCGGCGCAATGCCCGTCAAAAAGACGCTCTCCCTCGGCACCTTCAAGGAGCTTGCGACGGCATACTTCCTTGAAAGGAGGGAGATGGGCGTCATAAATATCGGCGGCGCGGGCGTCATAACCCTCGACGGCAAGAAGTACGACATAGGCTTTAAAGAGGGCATATATATAGGTCTCGGCACCAAGGACGTCGTTTTCTCCTCCGTCGATCCCAAAAAGCCGGCAAAGTTCTATATAAATTCCTGCCCCGCGCACAAGGCGTATCCGACGGTAAAGATCGTAAAGCCCGTCGAGGGCAAACAGCCCCCCGAAGGCGTCAGATATTGCGTACAGCGTCACCTCGGCGACTTGTCGTCAATCAATAAGCGCACCATAAACCAATTTATTATAGGCGACGTGTGCGATAGCTGTCAGCTCGCCATGGGCATGACGGAGATAGCCGACGGAAGCGCATGGAACACCCTTCCCAGCCATACCCATGAAAGGCGCATGGAAGTGTATATGTATTTCGAACTGCCCGAAAGCGAAGCGGTCATCCACCTCATGGGTCAGCCGCAGGAGACACGGCACATAATAATGCACAACGAACAGGCGGTCATCTCGCCCAGCTGGTCCATACACAGCGGCGTCGGCACCCATAACTACACCTTTATCTGGGGTATGTGCGGGGAGAATCAGGCGTATGACGATATGGATAATATAGCGACGAAGGACTTGCGCTAACGCTCGCTCCCGCAAACGCGCTTCGTATAAACGTCGCGATACTGTGTTGAACATCGCTCCGCCTTGGTCGTGTACTTCATTGTACACTCCCTGCGGTCGTCGCTCGTTCGCCTTGTCTCGCTCGTTTCTCCGAACCGCGGCTTGTGATGAGCAGGAGGGGGAGCGGCTTCTCCCAACCTGTCATATTGAGCGAGGGCTTTGCCCGACGCCCTGCCGAGGGGCGAACGGGGACTTTTCAAAACAGCGCACTGTGCTGTTTTGAGAAATCCCCACTCGTCTCAATTTGCAAATACCTTTGCCTCAGTAGGGTGAATTTGCGCCACTAAATAATATGCGCGCCCTTAATGGTGGCGCAAAGAGGGACGAGCGAGGACTTTTCAAAACAGTGGACACCCACTGTTTTGCCGAGCGAGATGAACGAGCGCATACGTTCGCGCGAGCGGTGTCGTACCGAAGGCGTAGCCTTACCGAGGCGGCTGCTGTACCTTACAGCCGCCGAGAAGAAGCCCTCAAATCACGAAAAATTTAATCGGGCGCAATCACGATTAAATTTTTGTGAAATAAGTAATAATTTTAATTTTATATAGGGGAAAACAAATGGCACATTTAATTTTCAAAGACATCAACAAAGTATATCCGAACGGATTCCATGCCGTGCACGATTTCAACCTTGAAATCGCCGACGGCGAGTTCATCTGTCTGGTCGGCTCGTCGGGCTGCGGCAAGTCTACCACCCTCAGAATGGTCGCGGGTCTCGAGGATATCACCGCAGGCGAGTTCTACATTGACGGCGTGCTTGCGAACCAAATGTCCTCACGCGACAGGGGGATAGCGATGGTATTCCAATCCTATGCGCTCTATCCTCACCTCACGGTCTATGAGAACCTCGCGTTCGGACTGACTCTCGAGGGCATCGACGCGGACGTTATCGACGAAAAGGTCAAGGCGACGGCTAAAATTTTGGGACTTACCGACTATCTCGAAAGATTCCCCCGCGCTCTCTCCGGCGGTCAGTGCCAGCGTGTCGCAGTAGGTCGTGCGCTGATAAGAAAGGTCAACATCTTCCTTATGGACGAACCTCTCTCCAACCTCGACGCAAAGCAGCGCGTCACCATGCGTTCGGAGATAAAGCAGATTCACCGCTCGGTCGGCGCAACCACAATTTACGTCACCCACGACCAGACCGAAGCTATGACGATGTCCGACAGGATTGTCGTCATGAACGCGGGCAGAATACAGCAGGTAGGCACCCCCTATGAGCTCTATTTCCATCCCCAGAACCTCTTCGTCGCGGGCTTTATCGGCGAGCCTCCCATGAACTTCATCCGCTCGACCGTCGAGAATGGTCATATTAAGACCGCGGCTCTCGACCTCGACCTTGCGCCCATAGTAAAGGACGTCAAGGCGATAGAGGGCAAAAAGGTGGTATTCGCATTCCGTCCCGAAGCTATCGAGACAGAGCCCAAGGACAAGAACTCATATGCCATCAAGTCGCAGGTCGAACTCACCGAGCTCTTGGGCGACACCACCAACGTCTATGCAAACGTCGGCGACGTCAACGTCATCTTGAAGGTCAACCCTCACAAGACCCCCGCTATGGGCTCCGAATTCACCTTCTACGTTCCCCATCATGCGGCGTACGTATTCGACGAGGAGACCGAGCAGGTCGTCGAGAGCGATCAGAAGAGACACTGACAAAGGGTATGGGGAGGTGTAAGTTTTTCGCGCTTCCCCGCGGCTTTTGCCGCGCATATATACCACCGAAGCGGATATTCCCTCGGTGGGATTTGTGCGCGCGCCCATTAAAATAAAAAATCGGGAGTGATAAATTTATGGAACTCATCAGCAAGAAGATAATAAAGGACGTTCCCCAGAGGAAAGTCAAGATATTGCAGTTCGGCGAAGGCAACTTTTTGAGGGCGTTCGTCGAGTGGATTATACAGGACCTCAACGACAAGGGCGCGATTGACGCCAACGTCGCGCTCGTCCAGCCCATGCCCATGGGAAGGGTGAAGGAGCTTGCCGATCAGGACGGGCTCTACACTCTCCGTCTCGAGGGCATCGACGGCGGCAAGAAGGTCAAAAAGAGCCAGGTCATAAACGTCGTCGGCGACACGGTAAATCCCTTCACCGAGTATGAAAAATTCTTAAAATACGGCGAGAGCGACGATTTACAGGTAATCATCTCCAACACCACCGAGGCGGGCATTGCCGTCGATCCCACGGACACCGACTTCTCGGTCTGCCCCAAAAGCTATCCCGGCAAACTCCTCGCCCTCTTAAAGAGGAGATACGACCACTACAAGGGCGATAAGAATAAGGGACTTGCCATAATCCCCTGCGAGCTCATCGACAACAACGGCGACGAGCTCAAAAGGTGCCTTAACGAGCTTGCCGCCATCAACAAGATGGACGAAAAGTTCGTTGAATGGGTAAACACGGCGTGCCACTTCACGTCCACCCTCGTCGACAGAATAGTCCCCGGCTATCCGAGAAACGAGATAGAGGACATTCAGAAGGAGACGGGCTATATAGACAACAACGTCGTCAAGGGCGAGATATTCCACCTTTGGGTGCTCAAAAAGGAGCCCTATATACAGAAGGTGTTCCCCGCAGATTCGACGGGGCTCAACGTCATATTCGCCGACGATATCAAGCCCTATAAGCAGAGAAAGGTCAAGATATTGAACGGCTCGCACACCGCCATGGTTCCCGTCGCATATCTTTGCGGCATAGACACCGTCGGCGAAGCCGTAAACGACAAAGTAATAGGCAAATATGTGCGCGATTTCGTGTTTGACGAAGTAAATCCCACCATAAATCTTCCACAGGACCAGATGACGGCGTTCGCCAACAGCGTCATCGAGAGATATCAGAACCCCTTCATCCGTCACGAACTCATGTCGATTGCGCTCAACTCCACGACAAAGTTCAAGACGAGACTTCTTCCCACCCTCACCGATTATGTGAAGATAAAGGGCACCCTTCCTCAACATCTTCTCTTCTCCTTTGCGGCTATCGTCGAATTCCACAAGGGCAAGAGGGGCAACGAGGATATCGCCTTAAAGGACGACCCCGCATATCTTGCGAAGTGGAAGGAACTCTGGGCGAATTTCGACGGCGACTACAAAAAACTTGCGCACGAAGCCCTCGCTTGGAAGGAAGCGTGGGATATGGATATGAACACAATCCATCCCGAAATCACGGCGCAGGTGGCAAAATATCTCGAAGCCATCGAAAAGAAGGGAATGAGAAAGGCAGTCGAGGAATTCGTCAATGGTTAAAAAGACTATAATAATAAATCCCGCCGACAACGTTGCGGTCGCCCTGTGCGACCTCAAAAAGGGCGAAAAGCACGAGGGAGTGACCCTCGTCGAGGATATCACCAAGGGTCACAAGTTCGCGTTGAAGCCCATAAAGAAGGGCGAGCATATAATTAAATACGGCAACCCCATCGCCTATGCGACGGCGGACATTGCCGTCGGCGAGCATGTGCACACCCACAACGTGCACACCAACTTAAAGGGAGAGCTGGAGTATACCTATCACAAGGTTCCCACCGACCTTTCGCCCGTAAAGGGCCGTAAAGTCATGGTATATCCCCGCGCCAACGGCGACGTGGGCATAAGGAACGAGCTTTGGGTAATTCCCACCGTCGGCTGCGTAAACGGTCAGGCAAAACTCATCGTCGAGACTTTTAAGCAAAAGTACGGCACCGAGGGCTTTGACGGCGCGTTCACCTTCACCCACCCCTACGGCTGTTCGCAGCTCGGCGACGACCACGAGCGCACCAAGTTCATTTTACAGAAGATTGTCCGCCATCCCAACGCGGGCGGCGTGCTCGTCCTGGGATTGGGCTGCGAAAACAATCAGATGGCGGCGTTTAAGGAGAGCCTCGGCCCCGTCGATAGTTCGAGGATAAAGTTCCTCGTCTGTCAGGAAGTGGAGGACGAGATTTCCTCGGGCGTTGCGCTCCTTAAAGAGATAGCAGACGTCATAAAGCACGACAAGCGCGAGGAGAGGGACATATCCTGTCTCAAAGTGGGCTTGAAGTGCGGCGGCTCGGACGGGCTTTCGGGCATAACGGCAAATCCCCTCGTCGGCAGATTCAGCGACTATATCGTGGCGGCGGGCGGCACGTCGGTCTTGTCCGAAGTTCCCGAAATGTTCGGCGCCGAACAGCTTTTAATGAACAGGGCAAAGGACGAAGCGACCTTCAAAAAGGTCGTCCGTCTCATCAACGAATTCAAGGAATATTTCATAAGGAACGGGCAGGAAGTGTATGAAAACCCCTCGCCCGGCAACAAAGCGGGAGGCATAACCACCCTCGAGGACAAGTCGCTCGGCTGCACTCAAAAGTCGGGCAAGGGCCCCGTGAACGACGTCGTGTTTGACGACGGCTTCGTCACCGCAAAGGGCTTAAACCTTTTGAACGGTCCCGGCAACGACATGTGCGCCGTCACCAATATAGCGGCTGCGGGCTGCCATCTCGTGCTGTTTACGACGGGCAGGGGCACGCCTTTCGGGGGCTTCGTTCCCACTATAAAGATAGCCACCAACTCCGACCTCGCGAAGAATAAATCCAATTGGATAGATTTCAACGCGGGCGCGGTGCTCGAGAGCGATTTCGACACTCAGCTTGAAAAGCTCGTCGATCTCATAGTGGAAACCGTCAACGGCAAGCCCACCAAGAACGAACTCAACCACACGAAAGAAATTGCAATATTTAAGACGGGGGTAACTCTATAATGAAAGAATTTATGGATAACGATTTCCTTTTAGACACGGAGACGGCGAAAAAGCTCTATCACGAGCACGCCGAGAAGATGCCCATTATCGACTATCACTGCCATCTTCAGCCCAAGGAAATTTATGAGGACAAGAAGTTCCGCAACCTTGCCGAAGTCTGGCTGGGTGCGGGCGACAGATACGGCGATCACTACAAGTGGCGCGCTCTCCGTGCCCGCGGATACGAGGAAGATTCCATCTCGGGTCCCGACGACGACTATAAAAAATATCTTCAATTCGTCGAGTCGATGCCCTACTTCGTCGGCAATCCCCTCTATCACTGGTCGCACCTCGAAATGCGCAGATATTTCGGCATAGACGACATAATCAACGCCGAAAACGCAGAAAAGATATGGAAAAAGGCGAATAAAGTGCTCGAAACGCTCACCGCGCGCGAGATGATGTATAAATTCAACGTCAAGACGGTGTGCACGACGGACGACCCCGTCGACAGCCTCGAGTGGCATAAAAAAATGAACGAGGATAAGACCTTAAAGGTAAAGGTTCGCCCCGCATTCCGCCCCGACAAGGCGATAAACGTCGAACTGTCGTGGTTCAAAAGCTGGGTAGACCAGCTCGCGGGTGTCGTCGGCAAGCCCATAAACAGCCTTGAAGATTTGTGCAACGCCCTTGCCGAAAGAATTAAGTTCTTCGACAGCATGGGCTCGAGACTGTCCGACCACGCTCTCGACGTCGTCTGCTATGCCCCCGCAACCTATGAGGAAGCCAACGCGGTATTCAAAAAGGGCATGAAGGGCGAGCATATCTCGCAGGAAGAACAGGATAAATATAAGGGCTATGTGCTCATCTTCCTCGGCAAACAGTACGCAAAGTACGGCTGGGTTCAGCAGTATCATATCGGCGCGCTCCGCAACAACTCCAAGAGCATGCTCGAAAAGATAGGCCCCGATACCGGCTTCGACGCCATTGAAGACAGCGTATATATGGAAAAACTCTCCGCTCTTTTGGGCGAACTCGACAGAGTGGGCGGGCTTCCCAAGACCATATTATACTGTCTCAACCCTCGCGACAATTACGCGCTCACCGTGCTTGCGGGCTGCTTCCAAAAAGAGGGCGTAAAGGGCCGCGTGCAGGTCGGCACGGCTTGGTGGTTCCTCGATCAGCAGGACGGCATGCGCCAAAACCTCGAAACGCTCATGCAGGTCGGGCTTGTGGCGCAGTCTGTGGGCATGCTCACCGACAGCCGCTCCTTCCTCGCATATCCCCGCCATGAGTATTACAGAAGAATACTCTGCCAGATGCTGGGGCGTCTCGTCGAGAGCGGGCAATATCCCGCGTCCGAGCTTCCCCGTTTGGGCAAGATAGTGGAGGATATCTGCTACAACAACGCCGCCGAATACTTCGGGTTTTAATTGATTTATTGCGGTTTGGCAAATTTAAATATTTTAAAAGGAGCGCGCGGCGTTTTCACGCCGCGCGCAATTATTTTGCCCCGCCGCATACCCGATGGGATCCTTCGGCTGCGCGCGTTCCGCGCTCCGCTCAGGATGACAGGTTGGGACGGGCGGTCTCCCGAAACAACCTTCTCTCCCCCGAACCTTTGGGGTTCGGGTACTCTCCCCCTTTGGAAGGTGGAAAGTCAAATTAATGTAATCCTTATTGTAACCTTCCCACTTTTTAAGGGACGAACACAAAATTCTTAAAACAGCGGACACCCGCTGTTTTTTTGTGTGAGAAGAGTGCGCGCATGCGTCCGCGCGCACGGTGACCGAGACGGCTGCCTTTCCTTACAGCCGTCGAGACAGGTGGCTTTTTCGTAGCGAAGCGAGAAAAAGGCGGATGAAGGTTCCACCCCAAAAGTTGAGAAAATATCATAATTAGTAAAAAAGTTGCAAATTATATTGACAAGGAGAAAGGATTGTGATAGAATTATGAAGATGAAAATTCGGATATTTTGCCCCTCGGCGCAAAATGCGGAGGGTGCGCTTTCAACGAAAGCGCACCGAAAATCTTAAATGACCCGCCGAAAATCCAACGGCAAACGCCGGATTTCAAATATGATATGGAGGAAAAAATGAAAAGAGCAAAATTACTTTTGTCGACGCTTGCTATGCTCGTCCTCGTCGTTGTTATGGCTTTTGCGATTTCCGCCTGCAGCGGCAGTTGCAACGATAAAGACAAAGACAATAACAACAACGGATTTGTCGAAAAGAACCCTTCCGATTTGGGGATAAACGACTCTTCGGACAACACCAAGGCATTGCAGAGCATCGCGGTTTCGGGCGGCAAGTCCAAATTCGCCCTCGGGGAGGATTTCTCTAAGGGCGGGCTTTCGGTCACCGCAACCTATATCGACTTGACCGTCGAGGTCACGGAGGATAACCCCAACGCCAACCTCAAGACGGAAACTCTGCAAGAGAGCGATTACACCGTCGATTCCGCCGCTTTCAATAAGGGCAAGGTCGGCACTTATAAAATTAACGTAAGTTATACGCACGCGGGCGTGACCCGTTCGGCTTCGTATGACGCGGAAGTGGGCGCGGTTGAGCCCGGTTACGGCGGCATACTCGTCGAGCGCAACAATACCGATACTTACACATTAAGCGCAGAAACAATTTCAAAGACCTTTGGTTTGGATGACGTAACCGTCTATGAGCGCAGCTCCGAAGACGGCACTGTCGACAAGGCTGAAGCGCAGCCCGTCGCGGCGGAAAATCTCGACGCCAAGCTCTATCTCGGCACGCAGGCGGTTGAAAACAACGAAGCCAAGCTCGACGGCGTCTATACCCTCGTCGTTTCCTTGAAGTCGGACCCTTCGAAGTATGACTTTGTCAACTTCACCGTTGCCAACCCCGTCAAGTCGGTTGAATTTATCGGCGACGCAGAGGGCACCCTTATCGAGCAGAACCGCAACGTAACCGACGAAATCACTTCAACTTGGAACTTCAAGCTCACCTATGTGAACGGAGTTTATGAAAACGTCAAGCTTGCGGACGGCGGATTTACCACCGACTTCAATCCCCTCACCTCAAATGAGGAGACGGCAAAGCAGACCGTAACCGTCACATATGCGCAGACCGACGCGCTGGGCGCAAAGCACACCGCAACTTGCACGGTTGCCAATGTAAACGTCAAGCCCAATACCGAAACTCTCGTTATTGAAAGAGAGTATATCGCAAGGGACGACAGCAGATATGAAAAAGACGGAACGATTGACGGCGCGTTAATCCCCGGCGACACAATTCTTATGTCCACAGGCGATAAGGTTAAGTTCGGCGAGACCACCACGACTTATAGCGACGGTTCGAATTTCGGCAAACAGAGAATACAGCTTTCGGATAAGAGACTTATAACGATAATGGTACACGGCGTTACCAAGATTTCGCTCTATTACAGCTCCGACAACAACACCCTTAAGGTTTACGGACCTAACGACACTACAACAGAAGTATTCGCGAAGCAAGTTAAACGCAGCGACAACAAGGCGGAAGGTCCTGTTACATTCGTTCTGAGCACTCCAGGCTTGTACACGATTAAGCCGACGAGCACGACGAATATGCATGCCATTTATCTGACCACCCTTATTCCCGTAGAAGGTCAGACGATTGGCTCCTACACCGTTAAGTTCAATGAGAACTTCGGCACAGAGCCCACGGAAAAGGAAGAGATAGTTCTCGGCTTCGAGGGCTTCAATACCCCTGCGGGCTATACGCCCGAACGCACGGGCTACACCTTCGAGGGCTGGTTCACGGCGGCTGAAGGCGGCGATAAGGTTGACCTCTCCGAGGAAGTCATATCCGACAACACCAAGACCTATTATGCTCACTGGTCGGAAAACGTCGTTGAAGCAATAAAGGCAACCAAGAAGCAGACCGAATATCTGCTTGTCAACGGCGACGTTGAGATAAAGACCAACGACGTAACCGTAAAGGATAGCAACGATAAAGACCTCTCCGAGAATTGGAGCGTAATCTCCAAGGAGCTGTACAGCGACGCAGAGTGCGCGACAAAGGTTACGGGCAACAAGGCAACCGCGCTCGGCACCTACTATCTGAAAGTCACTGCGCAGTATAAAGAGGACACCGCAAAACAACTTTCCTCCATTATTGAAATAACAGTCAGCGACTTTGATACGGTCACCGCAGGAACAACGACCATAAGCGGCAACCTCGACAAGACGAGCAACAAATATACGTTGCAGAAGTCTGCGCTTGAAGCTATTGCATACAGCACCTCAAAGGGCACGGGCGAAAAGAAAATAACCGGCGACCAATTGTTGCTCACGGGCGACTCGGGTCCTTGGAGTGCGACATATAAGCTTACCAAGGCTGACGGCAGCGAGATAACGGCAGACGGTTCGGGCAATTATGAAATTTCCGAAGCCGCTACCTATACCATGACGGTTACCCTCGCAAAGTCGGGTCATGCTAACGTCATTGTTACAATAACTGTCACGGTCAGCGAGCCTTCAAACGTTGCCACGGGAACCGCAACTTTCAACGAAGGCAAGAGCGATAACTCCGCATGGGCAGCGACATTTGGGGCTGATACGTCAATAAAAACCGAAAAGACAATGATAAGCGACACATATGTTATGGCTTCCTTATTGGCTGATAATACCCATACTGTTGATCTTGATTATGCATCGCACACCGGTACAGTTTCTACTTCAGCTAATACAACTGCAAAATATTACGGTAGGATGAAGCTTAACGGTGCCGGTTCAACAACTTACAGAAGCATTAAGTTTGTGTTCACCGATAAAGTTAAGTCTGCTAAAATAATTGTCAGAGCGGCTTCCGGAAATGAAAGCAATGAGAGAAATCTCGGACTTTATACTTCCGCAGCAAATGCAGAATTCAGCGATACCTATGATGATAATTTAGTACAGAAAATCGGCGTTCAAACTAAGAACACTTATACTTTCGAAATTGCAAGTGTTACGGGTGACCGCACTTATTATCTCGGTTCAAGAAACAGCGGCATTAACTTATATGCAATAACCGTTGAGTATAAGTATGAGTCTGATACTGTTGTTGCACAACCTTATGTTTATAGCTTCAATAATCATACTGACATTGTGACGGACGGTACGGAGTTAACAACAGGTACCGGAAATGAAACCTATACAATGTTGGATAAGACGACGGTTACGGAATATCCTTATCTTACTTCCGATTGGATTGTACACACAACTAATAAAGTAACTAAGATGAAATATAAGGAAGGCGGATATTCCTTTGTGTACAATAGTCAAACTTATACAACAAAAAATATTTGGCAGAATAACTCGACCTATTCAAGTGTTTATCTCGAGTTTACGCTTGCAGCCGGTAGCTACGACGTGATAGTATTCTTTGCAAATACTAATAGTACAAACCAAGGCAAGTTGGCTTATAAGGTTAACGGTGCATCCTCATACACTGTTGACGATACTATCACCCCGACTGACCAAGTAAAGAGTGTAACAATCTCCATAACAAATGGTGGTACGGTCGATATCAGTTCAGATACCAAAGCATTGAACTTCTATGGTATTGTAATTGTACCCAAGGCGGCTTAATAAGCGAGGAGGAAAAATAAAGTATTATGAGTAAAAACAAGAAGATTTTGAAAATTTTAGCGGGCCTCGCTTTGTCGGGTGCGGTCGTTGCCACGGGCGCGCTCGCCGCATGCGGACCCAAGCAGGAAGAGGGCAAGGAAGGGGTTTACTACATTGCCGCAGACGGCAAGTATGAAAACGACGGCAAGACAATTGCCACCGCAAAAAATCCCGACTTCCTCAACTCCAAGCAGATACAGCCGGGCGATACGATATATATCGTCCCCGGCGTGTACAGCTGGCAAGCCGACTGGCACACCCACCACTCGTACAACAGCGAGGGCATAGTTATGGAAGCTTCGGGCACGCCCGATAAGCCCATAAGGGTAATAAACGCCGCGCTCGACCCCGACAGCGGGTATTCGGGCGAGGGCAACAAGGTCGTCTTAGACTTCAGCCAAATGGCGTTCAACTCCTCCAACAGGGGCGTGTCTATATACGGCAACTATATCGATTGGTATGGCATTGACGTATGCGGCGCGGGCGACAACGGCTTATATATCGGCGGCAGCTACAACACCGTCGAATACTGCGAGTTCTACAACAACCGCGACACGGGGCTTCAGCTCGGCAGATCGATGAGCGACTATGCTTCGATCGACCAGTGGCCCAGCTACAACCTCATCAAAAACTGCACTTCGCACAACAACTATGACGACGAGACGTACGGCGAGAACGCCGACGGATTTGCGGCTAAGCTCACCATAGGTTACGGCAACGTATTCGACGGGTGCATTGCATACCGCAACTCGGACGACGGCTGGGACTTGTACGCCAAGAGCGATTCGGGCAATATCGGCTGCGTCATAATCTACAACTGCGTGGCGTTTGAGAACGGATATCTCGAATACACCCAAAGGGAGTGCCACGACAATCTCAACTACAACTCGACCTTCAACGAGCCCAATCTTGACAGCTACAAGACGCGCGACGGCGACGGCAACGGCTTCAAGCTCGGCGGCTCGGTTATGGAAGGCGACGTCAAAATGTACAACTGCCTGTCCTTCCAGAACAGGATGCACGGCGTAACCGACAACTCCAATCCCGGATATCTCAAGGTGGAGGGAGTGACGAGCTATGACAACTCGGCGGCTATCGACGACGACAAGAACAGCGCGACGTTCGGGCAAGTTGTGGCAATCAAGAACCACGACACGCACGGAAATATAGACGTGGCGCGTCAGACGTACAGCTATAACACCGTCAAGAACGTGCTTTCGGTGAAGAGCTCGATTGCACAATCGCTCGACAACGACGCATATCGCGGCTCTGTCATAAACAGCTTGCTTGTCTCGGGCGACAAGACCAACGTCGTAAAGGGCTCAATAGACGCAGATACGAAAGTTTCTTCCAAACCCAACAATACTTCTTCGGTCGACTCTCTCGACGCGACGGCTGTATTCAAGACTTTGCCCGTCGTGAAGAGCGGGGAGGGATATACCTATAATATATCCGGTCTCAAAGACAGAAGCAAGGAAGCGGGCGAACAGGTGCATGCGAAGTTCAGAAACGCAGACCACTCGATAAACATGGGCGACATTCTCGCCGTGAAGGACGACTTCAACTTCTCGACCTATCTCGGCGAGGGAGTGACGGCGGGCTCGACCCTTAATAAGACCGAGTGGAAGGATTACACCCACTTTACCGACGAAAATATCTTCGACGGCGTCAAGAACGAGGTGTACGCAAGGCTTTTGAAGGCGCAGGAGACTTTGACCATCAACACCGAGGAGAGCGCGGTATATCAGGACTTCGAAGTTCCCTCGCGCATGACCGAGGCGACGGTGGATTGGTCGACGGACAGCAATCTTCTCTCGATAGGCAAGACCACCGAAAAGTCGCTGTCGCAGTCGGAGTATATCACGATTGGCGTAACCCGCCCGACCGACAAGGATACTTCGGCAACCTTAAAGGCAAAGATAACCTATCTCAACAGGAGCATTGAAAAGACCTTCGAGCTCAATATAAAGAAGGACGAACCGTCGATCGGCGGGCTGTCGGTGAAGATTTCGGAGACAAACGAAGTATTCACGAACGGCGGCATGATAATAATGGACGCCTACAAGCAGTACAAGGAGCCCGTCCTCGAGGTTGAGAACGGCGCGTACTACAACGGCACCCTCTTAAAAGACGGGCAGTATGAAGTATCTTCGAGATATGAATACGCGACCTCGTCCAACGACACATTCAACGACGTTGCGGGATTTGCGGTTAACCGCCCCGGCGTTTACAGGATAACCCACACTGTTTCGATCCCCGGTTCTAAGCAGTCCGAGAGCATTATGTACCGCATATTCGTTGCGGCGGCAAATGCAACCGTTGACTTCGCAAAAGTCACCGTGCAGGACGCGCAGCAGTCTTCGGACGCGGTAACCGTATTCAGGGACGGTTATATAATCTCGGGCGAACTGAGCAACGTAACGGGCACGCTCTATACGGTTGCTTCGGCAGACGCGCTCAGCGACCTCACCACTGCGAATATCAAGGAATATGAGGGCGTTCAGCACAACGATTTCAGAGCTACCTCGATAAGCTTCCCTTACGCGAACGAGAACTCGGCGGGTTACCATGTATACTATGCGCTCGCCAACGCGGACGGCGATATCACTTCGCAGCTGTATGAAAAACAGATAACCAAAGTTGACATTGACACGGCTGCCAAGTTCATGAAAGTTGCGGGCGGCGAAGCCATTTCGGGCGAGAACGTTTCGCAGACAATTTACGCACTCACCGATGATATCGACTTCGAGGGTGAAACGTACTCGATAAAGGGCGATTCGTTCAAGGGTCTCTTAAACGGACAGGGACACACAGTGAAGAACGTCACCGTATCGGGCGCAAAGAACACCGCGCTTATAAAGACGGTCGAGGGCGGCACGTTGATGAATATTAAGTTCGATAACATCAAGATCAACGCCGCGGGCGACGAAGCGGGACTTGTCTCGACGGTTAAGGGCGGATATTTCCACAATATCGCAATAACCAAACTTCTCGTCAACAACACCAACGGACAGCGCACGGGCGGACTTATCGCGCACGTTTACGAGGGCGCAACCCCCACCGAAGTTTCGCAAGTTTCGCTCATCAATCCTCTGCCCAAGCTTGACGCGGCGGGCGAAATCGACGCGGCGGCTAACGGCACAGACGAGCTGTACTACATCTTCGGCAGCGGCAACCGCGCGGGCGGCATAATCGGATTCGTTCAGACCAACAATCCCATGGTCAACAGCTGCGTTATCTCGATTTCCGACTGCTATGTATCTTCGTATATCAAGTGCGGCGGCTACTCGGTAAGCTCGATTGTCGGCGAATACAACGAAAACGGACAGATGGCTGTGGCGGCTTTGAACGGGTATGAGTTCTCGCTGTCCATCGAAAGCTGCGTATCGGCAGGCGTGCTTGTCGACACGGGTACGGGACGTATCGGCGGCATGGTCGGCTATCACAACGGCGCAAACGATATGTCCGTAAAGGGCGGACTGTGCATACAGACCATGTACTACAAGGGCGCGCTCATGGAGACCGCGCAGAAGAACCAGTCGCCCACGATCGGCAACTTCAGCACGAGCGCGAAGGTGACCGTCTCCAACTGCGTCGGGCTTATGGAGGAGTACAACACCGATTACGGCGTGACGATGGTGCTTCCTTCCGACCTCGAGAGGAGCATAACCTACGGCGGCATGGGCTTTGACGACGACACGAAGTGGACCTTCGTCAAGGACGGAGAAGCTATTAAGGCGCCTTATCTGAGCCTCAATTTCCTCGGGAATTGGGAGTGAGGATTGATAAAGTAAAATAAAAAAGCGCGGACTGAAAAGTCCGCGTTTTTTATTGTGGGTTTTATTGCGGGGCGGCAAAAATACATAAAGGGCTCAAAAAACTACACAAGGGGACGAGTTTCGCGTCAAATATCCTTAAATTTTGCCTTTGCGCCGCTTATAATTTCATTCGTACTTTCATCGGGCAATGCCTTGCACCAGCCGACGGGCGCAATCTTGCCCTCAAAATCACATTTGCCATAGGCAAATCTTGCCGTCTTGTCGCGTTCGGTGTCGTTCCACTTGTCGAAAAGAGCGGCGTTTATGTGTTTGCCTATTCTGCAATCGACAAAATCGCACTTGCCGTAATCCCGCCAAGGGCGGGCGAGATAGACGCTGCCCTCTTCCGCGCCTCCCGAAATAAAGTCGCAGTCGAAGAAGGTGAAGCCCTTGGGCTGCATGAGCGAGTGGGCGGGGGCGGCGACATAGCCGTGACCGCGCGCGTCCTTCAACGAAATGAGTTTGCACTTGTGAAAATACGCCTCGGCGCACCCGAAAATGAAGTCTACCGTGCCCGAAATCTCGCAGTTTTCAAACAGCTGGACGCCCCAGCCCTCCATATACAGCTGATTTGCGGGGATGAAGCCGCGATAGCGAGTGACGAGGTCGTCGGGGAAGGGGGAGCAAAACAGGGTGTCCTGCGTGGACTTCAGCTTGACGTTGCGCGCGAGGAAATTTTTTGCATGGACGGACAGGGCGACGCACTGCCCGACCTCTTCGGGGTGGGTGTTCGAGTTCTCGACGGTGAGATTTTCCAGCCTTATTCCTTCGCCCGCGATGCACAGCGTGTAGGTGCGGAAGGTGTTGTATTCCTGCCCGTCGGCGTGTATCTTGCGTGCGTAGTCGTCGTAAGTTATAACCGTTGTTTCACGGTCCTCGCCGATTATGGTAAGATTATCGGCGCGAATCTCCGTCTTTTGCCTGTAAATTCCCCCTTTTAGATATATTGTGGCGGGTGTTTTAAGGTCGTTCAAGATAAGGGACAGGTTGTCGTCGGGCGACAAATGCAATTCCAACATAAAAAATACCTCCGAAAGCAATCAAATTATATCACATTTTTTTTCGTGAAACAATAAAAAAAGTATTGATTTTTGAAATTCGCTATGTTATAATGAATAAGCTAAATGTATTAATGTAACATTTTGTGTCCTTTTAAAGTGTTCAATCCGATTACATATGCGTAAAAACGGTTCAAGATTGATATCGCTCGGGCAATACAGGTTCACCGATCTCTTCCTGTTTGCCGCAATACTCGTCGGGTTCGATTGCCTGTCGCATTTCGCGGCGGTGTTCATTCCCGAGGCGGCGATGTATTTTTTCACGCTGACAGTGCCCATCGTTCTCATCATCATGATGAGGTGGAGCTGGTGGGCGGCGCTGTTCGCGGCGGGCGACGCAATCGTCTTGACCGCCCTCAACAACCCGACCGTCTGGCAAAGTTATCTCGCAAGCGTCGTCGGCGCGCTGTCCATCCTCGCATTTTTGCCGCTCATTCTCAAAATCGGCAAAAAAAGGGTGACAGGCAAATGGTATTTTTGCTTTTTATTGGTCGCAGCCGCGTGGTTTTTGATGGCGTTGACAAACAGCTTTGTGCAGTTCCTCTGCGGGGAAGACTTTGTCGCGGCGCTCGTCGGCAACCTCGGGTTCGGGCTTACGGGAATGGTCTCGCTGTTTGTGGGCGAAGCGGTCATCCTCGTCGTGAGAAATCTTGACGGCATGTTCGTCGATCAGGTGGAGTACTTGAAGGCGCGCGACGAAGAGCGCAAGCAAATGCAGCGGCGCGACGAATTCGGTGACGAAGAGATAGAGCTCGACGAAGAAACGCTCTCCATTTTGCGCAAGCGCGACGACGGGCTCGACAAATAGCTTTTGTTGATAGCAATCTTCTTCAACATTCTCTCCGCACAAAACGGGCGATAACGCGTTCGCCGCAAAAAGCCCAAAAACGTGCGTCAACGCGCCCGCCGCAAAAAAGCGGGACTTCAATAATATTCAATATTATATATTTAATAAGGTAAACGGCGGAAAAACCGCTTTACAAATAATTGCTTAAATTTTTTAAGTGATATGGAGGAAAAATTTCAATGTTCAAGCTCAAATGTGACGACTTCCTTGTCTACGATGAGTCCACGGGCACCTACTCGATGCCCAAGGAACAGCAGGTAAGGGACGAGACAGAGAAGAACAAGTGGAAGACGACGGGGCTGACAATCCTCAAGGATTGGCGTCTGTACCTCATGTTGGTGCCGATGTTGCTCGTCTATCTGCTCTGGCGTTATGCGCCCATGACCGAGTTGCTTGCAGCTTTCAAAGATGCAAACACTCCCGGCGCAAACACCGTCTCCGAGCAGTATTGGTTCGGTCTGAATAACTTCATTACGATATTCGACCCCGCCAAGGACGGCACTTCGTTCTGGCCCGCATTCAGGAACACGTTCACGATTGCGTTCTACAACCTGTTGTTCGGCTTCCCCATGCCCATCATTTTGGCGCTGTTCTTCAACGAAGTCCGTTCCAATATCACCCGTTCGGTGGTTCAGGTTCTGGTGTATCTGCCCAAGTTCCTCTCGACGGTTATCGTTACTTCCATCGCCCTCCTCTTGTTGAGGGGCGAAAGCAACGGCACCGCGGGCGTTATCGGCGAACTCGTGAAGAGAATGTCGCCCAACAACGCCGTTTTGCAGGACGCCGTTCGCTCGGGTCTCTTCTATTCGGCAAGGTATTTCCGTGGACTGTTCGTTATAACCGAATTGTGGGAGCATGCAGGTTATGACTCTATCGTCTTCTTCGCCGCGGTCATCGCCGTGTCGCCCACCTCGTACGAGGCGGCGCAGATAGACGGCGCGGGCAAGATGGCGCAGATGAGATACGTCGTTATCCCCTCGATCCTGTCCACGGTCGTCATAATGCTTATAATGAAGATCGGCGGACTTCTCTCCGTAGGCTATGAAAAGGTCTATCTGCTCCTCGCAACGGGCAACGAAGCGACCGCTCAGATAGTTTCCACCCTCGCAAACGTCTGGAACGACTCCCGCGGTATTGCGGCGGAAATGGCGAACAACCTCATCGGTATGATTCTGGTTATCGGCGCCAACACCGTTGCAAGGCGCGCGGCGAACGTCTCGCTGTATTAAGGAGGATAAGAAGATATGAAACGTAAAATGGAAATCAGCGAACTGATATTCAAAATCGTCGCATATACCCTCCTTATCATATTCGCGCTCATGTGCCTGTATCCCATGATATACGTCCTTGCGGGCACTTTCAGCTCGAGCGACGCCATTCTCGACAACAAGCTTGTCTTATGGCCCGTCGTCGGCACGGCTGCCGAAGGCTATAAATTCGGCTTCACGGGCGACGCGTTCAAGTGGGCTTTCAACTACAATATGTTCTGGGTCAGCTATGCAAACACCCTCTTCGTCACCTTCTTCGGTACGGTTTGGTCGCTTGTATACTCCATCCTCGGCGCATACGCCCTGTCTAAAAAGAGACTTTTGGGTCGCCACGGCTTCAACTTCTTCCTCGTCTTCACGATGTGGTTCTCCGCAGGTATCGTCCCTCAGTTCCTCAACTACAGAACGACGGGTACAATATTTGCTTCCCTCGTCGGCGCGGATAGCTGGAGCGGTATAGACCTCAAATGGCTTATCGTCATCGCCATGGGTATGAACGCACAGAACATAATCCTCCTTCGTAACGCCTTCGAGGGCGTTCCCTCCGAGATAGAGGAGGCGGCGAGAATCGACGGCGCAACCGAAATGCAGATCCTCTTCAACGTGTATATCCCCATGAGCAAGGCGACAATCGCAACCGTCGCGCTCTTCTTCGGAATTTCCCGTTGGAACGGCTACTTCTGGGCGTACAAGGTCACGGGCGAAGCCAATCAGAGCTATTCGTGGCCCGTTCAGGTCCTCATCCGTGATATAATCGAGAAGGAGACCAACATAACGGGCAAGTACGATAAGGACCAAACTCACGACTTTGCCGACCCCGGAATGGCACAGAGCGTTCTGTATGCCTTCATCGTCCTTGC
Organism: uncultured Clostridia bacterium; assembly: GCA_947631325.1. Classification (GTDB taxonomy): domain Bacteria; phylum Bacillota; class Clostridia; order Christensenellales; family Borkfalkiaceae; genus Coproplasma. The sequence continues at coordinate 27,344 of CANRKX010000014.1, forward strand.
AATCATCCCCATCCTCGTAATTTACCCCTTCATTCAGAAGTATTTCGCAAAGGGCGTAAATATGGGCGGCGTAAAGGAATAATTATTATATGGTTAGTACGGGCAATCCCCGCATTAATATAGAGAAAAAAAATTTTTTAAGGAGAAAAATATGAACAAGTACAAGAAAATCGCCACAGCGGTCGTTGCGACCGTTATGGCGGGAACAATGGTAGCTTCTCTTGCGGCTTGCGGCCCTAAAGAAGCCGACGTCAAGTTGAGATCGACCGATATTCCCACTACAAGGTTCAATGCGGCAGCTTCAGAGCTCACCGAACAAGCGGTTGGCGATCTGAAGGTCACCCTCAAGGATGGCAAGCTCGCATATCCTGCAGGAACGACGGTTGTTTCCAACATAATCGACTCGGGCAACGCCGACAGAGCTATCGGCTTCGACGCTTCGCAGATAGCGGGCAGCTGGACAGGTCTTGACGGCTATACCTATTCGGCAGGCGACCTCAAGCCCGCCTGGTGGCAGTTCGGTCAGAACCTCGGCATCAACTTCAAGGATGACAAGAAGACCGACAGAAGCGGCAAAGAGCTTTCAACGGTAGGTCAGAACAGCGAGTGGGCGAACTACAACCTCATCAACTCGTCTGTCGGCGCAATCAACGCCAACACCGATAACCTCGTCGATCTGTCGAAGTTCCTTCAGTATATGCCCAACTTCAAGGCGTTCCTCGAGCAGTATCCCATCGTTGAATGGTCGCTGAAGATGAACACCGACGGCGCAATCTACATGATTCCCTACTTCGACGGCAACGACGATATAGAGAAGTATGAGATGGTTCAGCGCGACTGGGTCAAGAAAGTGCTTGACGACGGCGTTGACGCATCCAAGGCTATTTCCTATCTCGACCAGTACAAGGCAAAGGTAAACGGCGAAGCAACCGGCATAACCATTGATAACCTTACGGCTGGTCAGTTGAATTGGAGCACGGGTGAAGCAAATAAGTATACCGTAAAGACGGTTAATCCCTCCAACAAGTCGCAGCTCATCGACCTTACGGTTGACTACGGCGCGGCTCTCACCGCTGCAAAGGATGATACCACCGCACTCGGCAAGGCTGTAAAGGATGCAGCGGGCGTGGCATATGACGGCGGCGCTTCGATTAGCCTTGGCGAACAAGAAAGCGGCAACATAGTCGATCTTCAGAACTACGCCATTGTTAAGACCCAAGGCGCGGTTAAGGGCGACGCACTCGCAAAGATTTTGCAGGAGTACATCAAGGTTGCCTACAAGAACGGCACGAGCCCCTTCTACACCACGCTCTCCGACGTATTCCTCAGCTCCTCAGGCGCATGGGATGCAGACCTCATGGTTGCAATGTTCCGCTGCGTAGTCACCAACTTCAAGTCCTTCAATGGTCTTGCAGACGCGCAGGCTAAGGAAGTTTGGGCGCTCGCAGGTCGTGAAATGAAGGCTCAGCGTGAAAACGACCTCATCT
>CANRKX010000015.1 GCA_947631325.1 uncultured Clostridia bacterium
ATCGGCGACCATACGGACAAACACGCGCAGGCGTACTTCTTCTATGACTCGAAGAAGTCGGGCGGCATCACCGTTTCCCACCTCCGCTTCGGCGACACGCCCATACAGTCGGAATATCTCATCGACTCCGCCGATTTCGTTCAGTGCTCCAACCCCTCGTACGTCACCCGTTACGACATGACGAGCGATATAAAAGAGGGCGGCACACTGCTTATCAACACCTCTGCGACCACGGTCGAAGCCCTCGAGAGCTTCCTGCCCGCAAAGGTTAAGCAAGATATTGCTAAAAAACACATCAACCTCTATGTCATCGACGCTATTGAGATTGCGGGCAAGCTCGGCTTGAAGGGCAGAACCAATACCATACTTCAATCCGCATTCTTCAAGGTCAATCCTCAGATTATGCCCTATGACAAGGCGGTTGAATACATGAAGTACATGGCGAAGAAGTCCTTCGGCAGAAAGGGCGACGCCGTCGTACAGATGAACTATGACGCTATCGACAGTGCGGACAAGCACCTTATAAAGATTGACGTTCCCGCGGCTTGGGCAAATGCCACCACGGGCGCGGAGATGGTCAAGGGCGCCGACAACGCTTACTATCAGGAGATAATCAAGCCCATCCTCTATCTGAAAGGCGACGAACTCAAGAGCTCGCAGTTCAACGCAGACGGTCACGTTCCCACGGGCACGACCAAGTACGAGAAGCGCGGCGTTGCCGTCACCGTTCCCGAAATAGACCTTGCAAAGTGCATACAGTGCGGCACTTGCTCGTTCGTATGCCCTCACGCCTGCCTCCGTCCCGCACTCGTTGCCGAGGGCGCTCAAAAGCCCGCAACTTTGGAGACAAAGAAGGCAATAGGTCTTGCGGGATATGAGTACAAGATGCAAGTATCTCCCCTCGACTGCATGGGCTGCGGCGTGTGCGCTACCGTCTGCCCCGTAAAGGATGGCGGAGCTATCAAGATGATTCCCCTTGCAGAATCGCTTGCAAAGGGCGAGGACAAGAACTGGGAGTACGCCGTCGAACTTCCCGACGTCGACACCTCCAAGTTCAAGAAGGATACGGTAAAGGGCTGCCAATTCGCTACTCCCCTCTTTGAGTTCTCGGGTGCGTGCGCAGGCTGCGGCGAGACGCCCTATGTAAAGGTAGTCACCCAGCTCTTCGGCGAGGATATGATCATTGCAAATGCGACGGGCTGCTCGTCCATATACGGCGGCTCCTCACCCACATGCCCCTACACCACCAACAAGCAGGGTCGCGGTCCCGCATGGGCTAACTCCCTCTTCGAGGACAATGCGGAGTTCGGATATGGCATGAACCTTGCATACACCGCAAGAAGAAACGCCGTTAAAGCAAAGGTTGAAAAGCTTGCGGAAATAGCATGCGGCGAGGGCAAGGCGGCTTGCGAAGCTTATCTTGCTGCATTCGCCGACAGAGAGCCCTCTAAGAAGGCGGCGGCTGAACTTGTAAAGGCGCTTGAAAACTGCCACGTCAAGGAAGGCGAAGCGGCTGAACTCATAAAGCAAATACTTGCCGACAAGGATTGCCTTGCGAAGAAGTCCATATGGATATTCGGCGGCGACGGCTGGGCATACGATATCGGTTACGGCGGCTTGGACCACGTTCTCGCTTCGGGCGAAGACGTCAACGTCCTCGTGCTCGACACCGAGGTTTACTCCAACACCGGCGGTCAGGCAAGCAAGTCGACCAATATCGGCGCGGTTGCGAAGTTCGCTTCCGCGGGCAAGAGGGTCAAGAAGAAGGACCTCGGCATGATTGCAAAGACGTACGGATACGTATACGTTGCACAATGCGCAATGGGCTCCAACCCCGCACAGCTTTTGAAGGCTTTGACCGAGGCCGAGGCATATCACGGACCTTCGCTCATCATCTGCTATGCGCCTTGCATCAACCACGGCATCAACATGACCAAGAGCCAGCTCGAGGAGAAGGCGGCGGTTGACTGCGGCTACTGGCAGCTGTACAGATACAATCCCGAAGGCGAGGTATTCACCCTCGACTCCAAGGATCCCACGGGCGACTATCAGGCGTTCCTCGCGGGCGAGACGAGATATACTTCGCTTGCAAAGACGCAGGGTCCCGAAGTTGCGGCAGAGCTCTTCAAGCACACCGAGGAGTCGGCTAAGCAGAGACTCGAGGGCTACAAGAAGCTCGCAGGAAAAGAATAAAACTTTTAATAGAGTTTTGTACAAATGAGAAAAGCGGCGGCGCGAAGTTTCGCGCCGCCGCATGAATTTTACCCCGCCGCCGAATTGTTCGGCGACGGGGTAAATAAATTCAACGATTTAACGCCTTATCCGCAACTCAACTCTGCGGTGCGGTCTTATTTATAATATCGTTAAAGTGCTCTTCGTCCAGCCCCGCGGCATAGTTGAAAGTAAAAGTCGTCGTACCCTCACCCTCCATTGCGGGGTCGGTCACCCCCTCGTTGTCTGGGGTCAATCTTGATTGAACTTTAAGCTCGCCCTCGCGGTATTTGACGTATCCTATGTCATATTTCGTCTTGATTTCAACCTCTCCGCCTTCGCCCCAGATACTGTATAACACTTGCATCGTGCTCGTATCGATTGTCATGGTTTGGATCTCATTTAACATCTCGGCAGATAAAATACCGCGCCCGACAAACATGCTCTCCACACTCTGCGTGCTGCCTTCCGTCACGAGAGCTATATACATTGCGCACTCGCAGAGATATATTGCCGCTTGCCTTTTATATTGGTCAATATAATTCGGCAGATACATACCGTCGTCGCTGCTATGTATCACGGAATAGTAATCGCCGTCGATATATTTCAAATCGTAGATTATTCCGTCCGCCGTCAGAACGCCGCCCGAGTCGTTCTCCGAATCGATCTTTTCGCCCGACCCGTCAAACATTTCAAAGCCGTTGTAGTTCAACGTTTCACAAAAGGTCTTTTCGCCGTTCATATATTCATATGTCATCTTCGTTGCGCCGTTCATTTTGGCTATCTTTTTAAGATTGCCGCTGCCGTCGCTCACGCTCTTGAATTTGCCCGTCAAAGAGGAATTGCTTTCGCAAATCATAGTGGCATTTTCGGACGCCAAAAACCGTTCGGCGTAGTCGGCGATAAATTCCACCGCCTCGCCCGGCGCGACATCGGTGTAGCCGTCGCCCTCCCCCTTATCGGAATTGTCGGGCTTGCATCCCGCCGCAAACACGGCACAAGCCGAAACCAACGCCATCACTCCCGCAAAAACCTTGCAATATATTTTCATATGTTATCCTCCTAAATTCAGTTTATAACTGAATTTTTTCAATTATACAGTTTCAAACTGCATAATGTCAAGTGATATTATTATGAAAAAGCTATATAATCTTTCAAAAAATTTAAAAGAACTGCGTGAACAATATGGCTACACTTTAAAAGAAGTCGCTGAATTTTTGGGAATAACTTATCAATCGTATCACGCCTATGAACGCGGTCTTACCGTTCCGACGTTGCAAAATTTTTTAAAACTTGCGGAATTGTACGACGTGTCTTTGGATGATTTGGTCTCAGATAAATAAATTGCGCCGAGGCGGCTTTTCCCGCCTCGGCGCAATTATAATATAGCACTATTTTTTTACAATATCCCTGTACATTGAGGGGCGGCGGTCGCGGAACAGCCCCCACTCGAGACGGCACTTTTCCAGTTCGTCCAGGTCATACTCGGCGCAGATTATTCCCTCCTCATCCCTTCCGAGCGAGGAGATAATTCCGCCCGTGCCGTCGGTCAGAAAGGAGCAGCCGTAAAAATCAAGCGCCGACTTCTGCCCGCCGTTTGCCTGCGTCGGCTCCACGCGCTCCTCGCCCACGCGGTTTGCCGCGATCACGGGCAAGAGGTTTGCCGCCGAGTGCCCGCACATGACCCGCCGCCAATGCTCCGCGCTGTCTGTGCCCAATATGGGCTCGGAACCAATCGCGGTGGGGTAAAAAATTAACTCAGCGCCGTTTAGAGCGAGACAGCGCGCCGTCTCGGGGAACCACTGATCCCAACAAATTCCCACGCCTATTTTGCCGTAAGTTGTTTTGAACACCTTGAAGCCCGAGTCACCGGGGGTAAAATAAAACTTTTCCTGATAAAAATGGTCGTCGGGAATGTGCGTCTTTCTGTACACGCCCAACTTTTTGCCGCAGTCGAGCATTTCGACCGAGTTATATAAGACGTTTGCGCACTTCTCGTAAAAGCTCACTGGAATGACGAGTTTGTACTCCTTGGAAAGGGGCAAGAGCGCGGAGATTGCCGCGTTGCGGTTGACTTCCTCGGCATAGGCGTAAAAGTCGTAATTTCTCTGTTGGCAAAAATATCGACGTTCGAAAAGTTCGGGAAGGAGGACGGTGTTTGCCCCCTCCTTTGCGGCGGTCTTAACAAATTCAACCGCCCTTTCAACGTTGTCTTCACGGCTCTCGGAACAGCTCATCTGCACGGCTGCAACCTTGATTTTTCGCATATATATTTACCTTTTTTTTAATTATTCGGGTATCTGTTGGGTGAGACAATGTATGTTTCCCCCGCCCGTTATTATGTCCCGCGCGTACACGGGGATAATCTTTCTGTCCTTAAATGTGCGGGCAAGAATTTCGACGGCGACTTTATCGTTTTTATCGCCGAATTGCGGCACGATGACGCCCGCGTTGCATATATAGAAGTTGACGTACGACGCGGCGAGCCTTTCGCCCACCTCGCGCCTGTCCTCCCCCTCCTCGAACTCCAAGCCGTCGAGCTCTTCTTTCGTGACGGTGACGGGGGTCTCGGGCAGGGGAAGTTTTATAACTTCAAGCCCGTGCGACTTCAAAATTTCATAATTTTCACGGCATATTTCGCCCTGCTCCCCCTCGTCCGTCCAAGCGAGTATTGTCGTGTTTTGGTCAGAAAAGGCGCAGATATTATCGACGTGACCGTCCGTCTCGTCGCCGCAAATTCCGCGTTTGAGCCAAATTACTTCACGCGAGCCGAGATATTTTTTCAAAGTATCTTCGATTTCTTTTTTTGTGAGGTTGGGATTTCTGCCCTTGCTCAAAAGGCACTCCTCGGTGACGAGAAGCCGACCCGCGCCGTTTGAATGGATGGAACCGCCCTCGAGGACGAAGGGATGGGCGTCGATTTCGGGAATGTTCACTTTCCTCAAAAATTCAGACGCAAACTCGTCGTCGCGGACAACTTTGTACAGTCCGTTATACTCGCCGCCCCAGCCGTTGAAGTTCCAATTTATCCCCGCAAGGCTACCCCCCTTTTTTATGAAAGTGGGGGCTATGTCGCGCGCCCAGCAGTCGTCGGTCGGGATAGTTATAACCTTTACGCGACCTTTTTTTATCACGTCGGACAGGGCAACTTCCGCGCTCTCACGGCTACTATCGGAGACAATCAAATATACAAATTCGCCCGCACATATGGCGCGAATAACGGCGGAAAAGGCGGGTCTTGCAAGCTCGCCGCCGCGCACCCAACTACCCTTTCTTTCGCACCAAATCATTACGGTTGCGAAATGCTTTGAAAATTCCGCGGGGAAATAATTGCCCGTTAAATTCAAACTCTCTTTCATAGTCTCGATTTGAAGTCGGAATAGCCGAACGACTTGATTATCTCGAAATTTTCCCCCTTCTTTTTAGCGATTGCGGGCAGTGGCATACCGTTGAAGGTGTTGTTTTTGACCATTGTGTAGATTGCCATGTCGTCAAAGCGGAGAATATCGCCAACTTTCAAGGGGGTATCGAAGCTATAATCGCCTATGATATCGCCCGCAAGACAGCTCTTTGAGGACAGCCTGAACGTGTACTTCTTTTCGCCCTCATTGCCCGCGCCGAAAAGGGGCGGACGATAGGGCATTTCTATGACGTCGGGCATGTGGCACTCGGCAGAGCAGTCCAAAATAGCAATATATATGCAATTTTTTACTATGTCGAGCACGCGGGTGTAGAGATAGCCGGCGTTGAGGGCGACGGCTTCGCCCGGTTCGAGATAGACCTCTACGCCATACCTGTCCTGCAAGCCCTTTACATTCTTTTCCAACAGGGGTATATCGTAGCCCGCCCGCGTTATGTGGTGACCGCCGCCGAGGTTGAGCCAACGCATTGATTTGAAGTATTTGCCGAATTTTTTTTCGGCTTCTTTGAGGGTTTTATCGAGGGCGTCGGCGTCCTGCTCGCACAGGGTGTGCATGTGCAACCCCTCCAAAAGGGGGAGAATTTCCTCGTCGAAGTTTTCCAAAGTCGTGCCGAGGCGAGAGCCGAAAGCGCAGGGGTCATAAATTGCCGTCTTTTGGGTAGAGAACTCGGGATTTATCCTCAGCCCCAAGCTTTTATTTTTCGCTCTTCGGGCAAATTTTTTGACCTGCGCGGGGCTATTGAATACTATATGGTCGCAAAGAGAGACAATCTCGTCAAACTCGTCATCGGAATAGGCGGGGCAGTAAACGTGATTTTCCTTGCCCATTTCCTCGTGGGAAAGGCGGGCTTCAAAAAGTCCGCTCGCCGTCGCGCCCGCAAGATATTTTGCAATCAACGGATAAAAATGATAGCACGAAAACGCCTTCTGAGCGAGCAAAATCTTCACTCCCGTGCGCTCCTCTACGCCCGCGAGAATTTCGAGATTTTCAATTAATTTATCCTCGTCAACGACATAGACGGGGGTGGGAATGTCACACTCTCTCATATCAGTCGACTAAAACGGGGTCTTCCTCTACCTTCCAAGGAAGCCCGTACTTATTAAGCGCCTCCATGTAGGGGTCGGGGTCGAACTCTTCGGCGTTATAGACGCCCGCCTTTTTCCATATACCCTTTACAACGAGCATTGCGCCAATCATTGCGGGCACGCCGGTCGTGTACGAGATTGCCTGCGAGCCCACCTCCTTATAGCACTCCTGATGGTCGCAGACGTTGTAGATATAGACCGACTTCTTCTTGCCGTCTTTATAGCCCGTGAAGATGCAGCCGATATTCGTCTTGCCCTTGGTGCGCGCGCCCAACGTGGCGGGGTCGGGAAGGAGGGTTTTTAAAAATTGGATGGGCACTATGTCCCGTCCTTCGAAGTTTACGGGCTGAGTGGAGAGCATGCCGACGTCCTTTAAGCAGTTCATGTGGTCGATATAGCTCTTGCCGAAAGTCATGAAAAATCTTATGCGCTTTACGCCCTTTATGTTCTTTGCAAGGCTCTCGATCTCCTCGTGGTGGAGAAGATACATATCCTTTTTGCCGACGCCGTCGAAGTCGTACTCCCTCTTTATCTCGAGCGGCTTGGTCTCAATCCACTTGCCGTCCTGCCAATAGGAGCCGTTTGCAGACACTTCGCGAAGGTTTATTTCGGGATTGAAGTTGGTGGCGAAGGCATAGCCGTGGTCGCCGCCGTTGCAGTCGAGAATATCTATATTTTCAATGGTATCGAAATAGTGCTTTTGGGCGTATGCCGAAAACACCTGCGTCACGCCGGGGTCGAAGCCCGTGCCGAGAAGGGCGCATATGCCCGCCTTTTTGAACTTTTCGAAGTAATCCCACTGATAGGAATAATCGAAATAGGCGGTAAAGCCCTTTTCCTTTACCCGCTTTTCATAATTTTTGCGCCAGACGGGGTCGTCGGTGTCCTCGCACTCGTAATTTGCCGTGTCGATATAGTCAACCTTGCATTGAAGGCAAGCTTCCATAATGGTCAAGTCCTGATAGGGCAGGGCGACGTTTAAGACCGCGGCGGGGTTGAAACTCTTTATGAGAGCGCACAGCTCGTCCACCTTTTCGGCGTCAACTTGGGCGGTGAAGAGCTTTGCCGACGTCTTATTTTTCATCTCTTCCGCAACTTTATCGCACTTGGATTTGGTGCGGCTTGCAATCATAATTTCCGTAAAAACGTCGTCGGCTTGACAGCACTTTTTTATGGCGACTTGCGCCACGCCGCCGCAACCTATGATAAGAAGTTTCATTATTTTTCCTCCTCGGCAGTCATTAAAATTTGCTCAACGTACTTGGGCAGCATGAACGCGCCCGTGTGAAGATTGGTGGTGTAGTATTGCGTATCTATTCCCCTTGCGTTCCACCTCTTCGCGCTGAAATCCTTTAAGGGGTGATACTTCTTGCTTGCGAAGCCGAACAGCCAATAGCCCGAAGAACAGGTGGGAATGTGCGCCTGATAGACCTTGGAAACGGGGAAGCACTCGAACACCTTCTGGTGCATCTTTCTGCACTCCTCCTCGTCCTCGGCATAGAAGGGCGAGCCGTGCTGATAGACCATAATCCCCTCGTCGTTGAGCGCCTTATAACAGCTCCCGTAAAATTCCCTCGTAAACAGCCCCTCGGTGGGTCCGAAGGGATCGGTGGAGTCGTTGATAATTAAGTCGTACTCCCCGACCTTTCCCCTTATAAATTTGAGACCGTCCTGAATATACAGATTGACGCGACTGTCCGAAAGCCCCTCCGCCGTCTCGGGGAAGAACTTTTTGGAGACGTAGACGAACATTTCGTCCTCTTCGACGACGTCGATGCGCTCAATCTCGGGATAGCGGCAGAGTTCCTTTGCCACTCCGCCGTCGCCGCCGCCTATTACAAGCACCTTTTTGACGCAGGGGTGGACAGCCATGGGCACATGGGTGACCATTTCGTCATATATGAACTCGTCGGCTTCAGAAAAGACCACTTCGCCGTCGAGCGAGATGAACTTGCCCAAATCCTCGGAATCGAACACGTCCACCTGCTGAATGTCGCTTCTCTCCGAAAACAGCTGCTTTTTTACGCGGATATTGAGTTTGATGTTGGGCGTGTGCACGTCCGAAAACCACATTTCCATAATATTACCTCATTTGAGCACGTTGAGACGTTCGACCTTGAAGTCCTCGGTGCCCTGTATATTGCAGTTTTTTGCCTTTGCGTACTCGATATACTCTATAATCTCCCTCGTCACGAGCTCACCGGGGGCGAGAATGGGAATTCCGGGCGGATAGCACATGACGAACTCGGTGCATATCTTGCCCTCCGCCTCAGATAGGGGAAGGGAAGTTTTTTCGGCATAGAACGCCTTGCGCGGGGGAACGACCACCGTGGGAGAGACGTATTCCGCCGAGAGCATTCCCGTCTTGTCCTTTTTATGGGTACGCTTAATGTCGTACAGCGCGCCGACGAGCCGCTCTATGTCCTGAATTCTGTCGCCTATCGAGACATAGGCGAGTATATTAGAGATATCGCCGAATTCTATCTGTATATCGTATTCGTCGCGGAGTATGTCGTAAACTTCTATGCCCGCAAGCCCCAAGTCGCGGGTGTAGACGGCGAGCTTCGTCACGTCGAAATCAAAGACAGAGGAGCCGTTTATCATCTCCTCGCCGTAGGCGTAATAGCCGCCCAAACCGTTTATCTCGGCGCGGGCGTAACTTGCCATCTCCATTACCCTTTCAAAGCTCTCCTTACCGTGGAGGGCGAGGTTGCGGCGGGATATATCGAGACTTGACAAAAGAAGATAGCTCGCGCTCGTCGTCTGGGTTAAATTTATTATCTGGCGGACATAGTCGGCGTTCACCGACTCGCCCAAAAGGAGTATTGAGGACTGAGTGAGACTTCCGCCCGACTTGTGCATGGACACGGCGGACATATCCGCCCCCGCCCGCATCGCCGAGATGGGGAGATTTTCGTTGAATGAAAAGTGGGTGCCGTGCGCCTCGTCGCACAACACTTTCATGCCGTGCTCGTGGGCGATTTTGACAATTGAGCACATATCCGAGCAGATGCCGTAATACGTGGGGTTATTAACAAAGACGGCGACGGCGTCGGGATTGTCCTCGACGGCTTTTTTGAATTTTTCGGGCTCCATTCCGAGGGAGATGCCCAGCCTTGTATCCACTTCGGGATTGACATATACGGGCACCGCGCCGCACAAAATCAAGGCGTTTATGGCTGATTTATGCACGTTTCGGGGCAAGATAATCTTGTCGCCCTCCTTGCAGACAGAAAAAATCATACTCTGCACGGCGGAGGTCGTGCCCCCGACCATGAAGAAAGAATGGGCGGCGCCGAAGGCATCGGCGGCGAGCGCCTCGGCTTCCCTTATGACAGACGAGGGGTGGCAGAGGTCGTCGAGGGGCTTCATGGAATTTACGTCCAGCCCCACGCACTTCTCGCCCAACAGCTCGACAAGCTCGGGATTGCCGCGCCCGCGCTTGTGACCGGGCACGTCGAAAGGCACAACCCTCTTCTTTCTGAAATTTTCAAGCGCCTCGTATAGGGGCGCGCGCCTCTGTTCGGACATGGCTTGCTCTCTTACGTATTTTTTAAAAAAATAAAGGGCGACCCGAAAGGTCGCCTTGGATAGCGCAGATTATAATGCGCGTATACATTCTTGATTGTAACTTTCGCAGAGTCTATATAGCAAATACTTTTACTACTCTTATTGACCGTTTCACAAGTGACGCCTTTCGGCTTTGATTATAAAGTAATCAACTTATAAAATTTGAGCTTTTAACTCAATCAATAATGCGGGCTGACCCGCTTCAATATTTGCATGACCCTGACGCGCCATACTCGCTTAAAGTATAACCTAAACGGCGCGATATGTCAACTCATTTTAAAAGCTAATTTTCGGACAGGAATTTGGCGATACTGTTCATAATTTTATCGTCCTCTTCGGTGGCGGCGGCAAAGTCGAAATTTTTGAAGAACGCCCTGTCGGGCTTCTTGGTCTTGCCCGCCTCCGAGAGCTTTGACATCAATTTTTGAAGCTCCTCTTCCGCCTTTTGGGTATTATAGGGGTTGTGCGCCTTGCCCTCGGCGAGAAGTTTCGTTATATTCTGACCGAACGCCTTATAATATGCCGCGCACTTGGGCGGAACGGTATTATCCTTATCGCCCTGAATCAATAAAACGGGCGCGTCGGCATACCTTGCGCACTCGGCGGCGGATATATTTTTACCCGACAAAAACAGCAAGATGAAGGGATGGGCGAGCGCGACCAAAAAGGAGGGCAGCGCGCCCCTTGCGCCCTCAGACAAAACAGACGAAGGTCTGTCGGGCGCGCTCATTGCGACGACGCCTTCCACCCTTCTCGACCTCGACGCACAGAGCGCCGAATAGCCGCCCCAGCTGTGACCGACGAGATATATCTTTTGATATCCCAATCCGTCGGCATAGTCAACTGCGGCTTCGGCGGCGGCAATGCCCTTATGGAGACCTCCGATTTTTTTGCCGTCTGAGAGATTGCACCCCTCGTTGTCGAGGGCGAGGACGTCAAATCCGTCGGACACGAAGCGGGCGATTTCGGTGGTGTACGCTATCTGACCCGCGCCCATGCCGTGACAGAACACTATGACTTTCTCCCTCTTCTCCCCGTCGGAAGAAGTATAGAGATAGCCGCGCAGACTCAACTTCTTTTTCTTATTGGAAAAATAGGGCGTTTCGACGGGCTTTGCCTTTAAGTTGAAGTCGGCGGCGGTGAAGTACTTCAAAAGGGGGTTCTTGTCGCACCTCTTTGAAAAGGGCAACTTCACTATGACGAGGGCGAGAGACATTGATAAAAGCAACAGCAACCCCGCGACACAGCATACCGCTATCACTACAATCCAAACTATATCCATTTTTTCACCGTTTACCAAACGGGGCGGCTCAATTGCCGCCCCGCGATACGTTTTGATCTATTTTCAGACTATATACTTTTCGTCCTGTGAGGGAGCGGAGTCGATTTCCGCCTTCTTCTCCTCATAGCCCTTTTTGCCGAGGAGGGCGAAGGTCGCCTTCTTGCCGTTCTCAACGCCCGGCTGATTGAAGGTGTTGATATTGAGCATTGCGCCCGCATACGCCGTCTGCATTTCGAGAAGGAACATGAGCTCGCCGAGGGTGAAGGCGTTTACTTCGGGCATATTTATGGTGTAATTCATTCTGCCCGCCTTCATCAGGGCGTAAGCCGTCGCCTTGTTTTCCGCCTGTATAAGCTCCTGCATGGTATGTCCACCGAGGAAGCCGACGTCGGGAATATCCTCGCAGCCGTGAGCTATGGGCATCTCGGTGGCGTACTTTTCGACAGATATAAAGGTTATAACCTTATCGTAAGGTCCCTCGATATACAGCTGAACCTGAGAGTGCTGGTCGGTGACGCCGAGACTCTTTACGGGCGTCGTGCCCGCGTTGACGATGTTGCCGCTGTAATCGACAGCCTTTCCGAGAGACTCCGCCCAGAGCTGGCAGTACCAATCCGCCATGAGCTTTAAGTTATCCGAATAGGGCATGAGCACGTTTATGTTCTTGCCCTGCTTCATCGTTATGTATTGAAGCGCGGCGACCGCGAGCGCTGGGTTCTTGGAAATTGAGGGCTTGGAGCAAAGGCTATCCATATAAGCCGCGCCCGCAAGCATGCCCTTTATGTCAATGCCGAGCACCGCCGCGGGAAGAAGCCCCACGGGGCAGAGTTCGGAAAATCTGCCGCCGACGCCGTCGGGAAGGACGTACTTTTTGAACTTTCCGCCGAAAGAATTGTCTATCTTTATGAGATTTCCGCGGCTTGCGTCCGTCGTGAAAATCATGTTGTCTGAGAGATTTACTCCCTTCTTCTTCAAGATATCCGCAATAATCAAGAACTGCGTCATCGTCTCGCTCGTCGCGCCCGACTTGGAGATGACGTTAAAGCATGTCTTTTCGGGTTCTATGACGTCGAGAAGAGCCTGCATTCTGACGGGATCGACGTTGTCCTCAACATAGAACTTGGGACCGCCCCTCATCTTCAAGGGCAATTCGTTGTAGTGAAGGTGTTTGAGTGCGTTGAAAACCATTATGGGTCCGAGCGCGCTGCCGCCAATACCCAATACGACGAAGTACTTGAACTTTTTGCGCACTTCCTTTGCGGTTGCGAGAATGTCGTTGACGATGGCGTCCTGATTGTAGGGCAATTCCGTCCAACCCATGTAGAGGTCGTCCCTGCCGCGGTTGGCGGCAACATAGTCGAACGCTTCCTGCGCCTTTTCCTTGACGGCGCGGATGTCGGCGTCGGTTATGCCTTTATCGCCGAGGTTTTTCGCCATCATGTAATTGTAGTCGACGGTGACGCGCATCTGATTGCGCCACTCTTTGGTCTTATATCCCATATTTTCCTCCAAATTTTTGCTTTAAAGCAAATTCCACTATTGATTATAGTCCAAATTAGCCGTTTAGTCAATAGCGATATTGAAATTTACTGCCTTTTTGCACTCTTTTTTTAAAAAATTGCCCCAAACGCTTGCAAAAACTAAAGTTTGTAATGTATAATATAGACGTGGCATACAGTTTGACAGACGACCAGATAATGGCTGACAAGAAAATTTCAGATTGGTTTTTCCATTCGGAAAGGCAGATTTTCGTGCTTGCGGGCTATGCGGGCACGGGAAAGACCACCGTGTTGAAGAATACGGTGGAAAATACCCTTAAATTGAAGCCCGAGGAGAGCGCGGCTTTCGTCACCCCCACGGGCAAGGCGGCAACTGTGCTCATACGCTCGGGAATTGCCGCCACCACCCTCCATAAGCTCATATATCAATCCATAACCGAAGAAGCGGAGATTGAGCTGAACGGCAAAAAGATAACGATTGAGAGATTGAGTTTCAAAAAACGGGAAAATATCGGGAAGAGCATAAAGCTGATTGTGTTGGATGAGGCTTCAATGGTCTCCGACGAGACCATAGCCGACCTCGCGGCGTACGGCGTTAAACTGCTGCTGTGCGGCGATAACGCCCAACTTCCGCCCGTTGAGGGCTTCAACAGCTGCCTTAAAGACCCCGATTTCACCTTAAAGACGATAGTCCGCCAACAGATTGACGACCCCATAATCAAACTATCGCTGACGGCGCGCGAGGGCGGATATATTCCGTACGGCAATTTCGGCGGAACGGTTGCGGTAATTGACAGAAGAAGATTTATCGGCGAGACGAGAAAGCGCACCCTTTTAGCCGCCGACCAGATAATCTGCGGAATAAACAAGACGCGCACCGCAATAAACGACGAGGTGCGCGGATATTTGGGATTTGAGGATTTGCCCCAATCGGGCGACAAGCTCATATGCACGCAGAACAATTGGGAGACGTACATAGACGAGGACAAGAGATTTAACCTCGTCAACGGAATAATTGGATTTGCCAATCTCCCCTTTTACGACAGGGTGCAGGGGATAGGCTTTATGCAGTTCAAGCCCGACTTCCTCGACGGGTATTGCCCCGACGCTCTCCCCTTCGACACGGGCATATTTTCCGACGGCTTCTATCGATATAAGCGGGGCGATTACTTCGAAAAACTCGGCGAGGACGGCAAGCCTGTGGGCGCATATACATTGAACAGATTCGAATACGGCTACTGCATATCCTGTCACAAGGCGCAGGGCTCGGAGTTCGACGACGTCGTGGTGTTCGACGAGAGCTATGCCTTTAAAGAGGACAGGGCGCGCTGGCTGTATACGGCGATAACCCGCGCGAAAAGGCGGCTTGTAATAGTGCGGTAAATTTTATTATATATCGATATTTTTTATATTATAGCGCGCTTTTTTATTCCTGACGGGCGTCTGCGGTGGAGAGGATATAGCGGGCGACGGCGGGGGCGTTTCTGCTGCCCACAACCTGCGCGCCCATATCGACGGCGGCGCTCAATTCGGAGACGCTCGTCACCCCCTCCGCCTTGACTGTACACCTGTCCTTGACGGCGTTTTTTATGTGTGCGATTATCTGCACGTCCTCTCCGCCATAGCCGCATGAAGCCGCCTTTATCGAATTGATTTTGCAGTCGGCGGCGAGAAGGCAGAGGCGCAACATCTCATTCTTATTCAAAAGCGAGCACTCCGCCGAAATCCTAAGGGCTTTGTTCTTTGCGGCGGAGCGCAATTTTTTGAATTCGCGCTTTACATATTGGAAGTTGCCGTCGCGAATCTGTGCGATGGGGGCGGTCACCTCCACCTCGTCCGCGCCGTCCTTTATGGCGCGCTTCAACGCCTTGACCTTTATATATGTCGTGTCGCCGCCGTTGGGATAACTTATACAGGCAATCAAATTGCTCTTGCGCTTTAGAGGTGCGCCGAGGAACCCAGAGCATGCCTTGACGAAGCTGGGTGCGACGCATATGCCGCCGAGTTGTAGCCCCGAAGCGTCAGAACACGCCGCTTTAAGCGCCGACAGACCCGCGGTGACGTCCGACAGATTGTACTCTATTTTCTTTATCTGTGCTCGCGCCGCCTGCAAATTTATCTTGCGTTTGAACTCCTCGTATAGCGCCTTTTCGCTGTCTGTAAATTGCTTGAACGAATTATCTTCCACTTTTAAATCCTTTTCTCCCAAAATCGCCCTTAAAGCGTCAATTTTTTATCCCGAAAATAATTTATTATCGGGATATGTTTATGGGAATTTTGTATCTTGTATTGACCTTTCTGTTCTGTTTTATTCTCGTGCACCTGATAAAACTTGCGTATATGGGGCTGCAATCGACCAAAAAGCCGCCCGAAAAGCAAAAACCGACCCCGAAACCGGAGCCGGTTTATTACATAGTCGA
Source organism: uncultured Clostridia bacterium (assembly GCA_947631325.1). Taxonomy (GTDB): domain Bacteria; phylum Bacillota; class Clostridia; order Christensenellales; family Borkfalkiaceae; genus Coproplasma. The sequence continues at coordinate 15,490 of CANRKX010000015.1, forward strand.
AAAGAAGCGTACCAAGCGCACCTACTCCGACCCCAAGGAAATCCAATTCAGAAAGTGAACTTGGGGGAATTGGAGTGTTTTGGGGTGTGTTGGGGCGTTTGGGCTTGTTTGAGTGTTTGGAAAGGGCGTCAGGTGACGGGATATTGACTGAGCATAAAGTCAAGGCTGTTGTTTAAGAAGTCAACGACGAAATCGACTTGCCCTTCCCACGTGTCTATATCGTTGATTGAGGGTGAACTGGGCCACGAAGGGTAACCGAGAAGTTCATCCCACTTTACGAAATTGCGCAAATAGCTGTCCGAACATGCCTTGGCTTGGGTCACTACTTCGATAATCTTCTGCCTTATCGCCGCTTGATTATCATTGAGGAGCTGTGCGACGAGTTGGACGAATTCGGAATTCTTCAATAGCTCCTTGTACCATTCGTTTTGTGTCGCCCATATCGTTTCATATGTTAGTATTTCAGCGGGTTCAACATTGCTTACACTTAAATCATAATCCCATATCGGACCGCTCTTAAGCTTACCGCCCGGGGCATAGTAGAGATACCAACTCGATGCGCTGACATCCTGCTGTTTAAAAAGTTCGGCGACGATATAAGTCTTTGCAAAGCTCTCGACGTCTATCTTTTGCTCTATCTGCGCATAGTCGCCCGACTTAACAATTCCCCAAAAGGTACTGAGTTCTTTCTTAATTTTTGCCGTGACCGCGACCGCTGTGGAATCATCCAAATCTTCGGTATCCGGTCCCTTTACGCCGTAAGGTATATCATTTAAGATGAACCAATCTCTGTCAAGTATGCCGTCAGGAACATAAAAATCTTCAACTAAGTGTCCATCCAATTCAATTAAAAATCCCTGATCTTCAAGATTGACATCGTCATTTATTTCAACCCTGTTCGTGCCCGTCTCTGTCTGCTCGCAGACAATATATTCGCCCATATATTCGCCGTTCAAATACAGCTCGACGGGTTGAGAGGTGTTGTTGTACTCAAGCTCCAACACGTCGCCGACGGCAAAGGCAAGCCTGTTCCTCAAAAGGCTCTTGTCGGCATAGTCGGCAAGCAGAGTCCACTTTTTTGCCTGCCCGTGCCCGAAAAGGTCAATCTTTTCATCGAACTTCAACTTATATGGCTTCTTGGGCATGGTCCACGTTGTATTTCCGCGACCCTTTATCTGCGCCGAACGGGGCGAAAATTCAAAGCCGTAATCGGCGTTAGTAACGCTCACCGAACAGGTCACATAATTTTCCTTGTCCAATATGGGCGCGGCGTTGAGGGTGTCGATCTGCAATATCGGCAAAGAGAGCATCTCTATCGCGAAATTGGCGATGAGGGTTACGTCCTCGTTTGCAGTCACGCTGCGCTCCGCCGCCGTTTCACCGTCAGACCAACCGATAAATTTGTAGCCGTGCCGAGGCACGGCTCTGACGGGCGCGCAGAGTGCGCCCGCGGCGACTGTTTGCTCGCACTCTCCGACAAGGCTGCCGTACTTTGAATTTGCCGTGATAAATTTTATATTAAAAGTCTTTTCAAACTTCGCCGAGAGCGTTTTGTCGGCGGAAATTTGCGTGTCCTTTCTCGTCGCTTGGGTTGAACCGTCGCTCCAACCCGTAAATCGATAGCCTTCGGCGGCAACGGCTTTAACTTCCGTTCCGTCGCAGCCCTCTTCCACCTTCTGCTCGGCGTTGCCGACGATAAATCCGCCCTCTTCGGCGGCATAGTGAAGGCTGTAATATATTACCTGCGAAAACTTCGCCGAGAGCGTTTTGTCGGCGGAAATTTGTGTGTCCTTTCTCGTCGCTTGGGTTGAACCGTCGCTCCAACCCGTAAAGCGATAGCCCTCGGCGGCAACGGCTTTAACTTCCGTTCCGTCGCAGCCCTCTTCCACCTTTTGCTCGGCGTTGCCGACGATAAATCCGCCCTCTTCGGCGGTGTAATTCAAACTATATACGACGGGGGCAGGCATTTCTTTCGCGCACGACGCTGCGGCGAAAACCGCAAGCACGGCGGCGCAGGCGAGCAACATTAAAAGCAGTGTCTTTCTCCCTTTCATCATACTTCTCCATTAGTACTTTAATTATTTTTTGCCGAAAATATTCATTCGGAATATGAATAATATACATATTTCTTCACGTTTTGTCAAGCGAGTTGACGCGCAATATTACAAATCGTAAAGAAATGTCTAACAATCGGAAAAAATCGGAAATCAGGCGTCGAAGCGGACGAGGTTTTCGCCGTCCTCCCAAAGGCGTTCGAGGTTGTAAAAATCGCGCTCGTCGTCGCCGAAAACATGGACTATGACGTCGGCATAGTCCACGACAGCCCATCTGCCCTCGCGCACGCCCTCGAATCTTCTCGGAATTTCGCCGAAGTCCTTTTCCATCTTCTCCTGCAGATTTTCGGCAATCGCCTTAACCTGCGTCTTGGAACTTCCGCCGCAGATTACAAAGTAATCGCAAAGGCTTGTCTTGTCGCTGACGGCAATATAGACAATGCCTTTTGCCTTTTTGGAGGCGAGAATTTTGCATATCGTATTTGTCTTTTCCAAACTTGTCATTTTTGTTCTTCCTCAATATATTCGAATGCCCGACGGGTCAGGGGATACACGGGTTTGCCCGTGCTTTCAAGATAGTCGAGCTGTTCTTTTAACGCCGCGTACAGGCACCCATCCGCGTCTTTTTGGAATTTACGCCGCAACACATCTACGCCCTTGAACGTTCTGCCCTCTTCGAGCATGTCTGCAAGAAAGATGAGCTTTTCGAGGGGGCGCATATTTTCACGCCCGCTCGTGTGATATCGGATGGCGTTAAGAATGTTTTCGTCCTTGATTTTAAAGGTGTGTTCTGCGACGTATGCCCCCGAATATTGGTGGGCGACGGGTGCGGGCACGCCGTCGGGGGGAATGAAGCCCTTCAACTCCTCCGCGTCCTCGCCGAGATATTTGGCGCAGTCGTGCAGAGCGGCGGCGACGATGGCGTCATACTCGAACACCCCGAACTTCTTGCGGTTTGCCGCCGCGAACAGGGCGACGCGAACGGTGTGTTCCCACCTCTCCTTTGTCAACAGTTTTTTTACCCCCCAGACTTCGGGCAGGCAATACAAATTGCGCTCTTTTATGAACTTTGCTATCTCTTTCGGAACGAGGTCGGAAATATCCTCGCCCAGCGCGGCGAGCGTTCTGACAGCCGTCGAGCTCACGTCGCCGCCCGAATAGCCGAAGTCGATTATCTCGTGATTGAATTTAGCGCCGCACTCCCTTATATCCCGCGATATATCCTCTCCGCCCCGCCTGCAGACGGCAAGAGTGGCGCACTTCATTATTTCGGCGGGCTCTTTCCAACTTAAAAAGCTCTTCAACATATCGCCGCCCATGATGAAGTATATCTCGTCGTCGCGGAAGAGCTTTTTGAACCTTCTGCACGTCACATACGAATAGCTCACGCCGCCCCGCCTTATCTCCAAGTCGTCTACTTCCGCCTGCGGGATTTGGGCAAAGGCTATGCGGCACATCTTCAATCTGTCGCCCGCGCGGGCGGTCATACAGCCGCCTTTATGGGGCGATATGTTTGTGGGCACGATAAAAATTTTGTCGAGACCCAAGGCTTCGACCGCCGCCCTCGCTATATTGACGTGTTCGTTGTGTACGGGGTTGAACGCCCCGCCGTATATGGCTATCTTCATAAGTTGCGATAAGTTTAAAATTGTGTGCGCCCGTCAAAAATCAATATATGAGAAGATTGAATATCCCCCTCATAGCCGACGCGCTGTTTGCGGGGCTCTGTGCCTTTTTGCTGTTCTTCACCGCAGTGAGATATTACACGAAAAGCCCTGTCTGGGGGCTTGTGTTCGGCGTTGCCGCCGCCCTGTTATTCGGCGCGCTCGCCTTTTTATATATAGGCAAAAGGCAGAAAAAAAGCCTGCTTTTATCTCGCGATGAAAGGGAAAAACGGCTGTTGGCGTTGCACCTTTCGCTGTCCTCCGACGGCTATATAAAAAAGTTATTCCTATCCGCCCTCGGGGACGGCGCCAAAGTGTCGGGCAAAAAAATCGTGAAAGACGGCTGTGCCAACTTCTTCATCTTCGGCATGCAACCGCTGTCGGGAGACGATGCGGCGCGGGTCATAAAATACAACTTCGACGGCGGCAAAAAGATATATTGCAATCACCTATCGCCCGAAGCCGAAAGCCTTGCCGCGCACTTTTCGATAGAGACGGAGACGATAGACGGGGTGTACTCCCTGTTAAAGGAAAAACGCCTTCTTCCCCAAAAATACGCCTATGAAGAGGGCGCAAAGCCCAAGCTTGCAAAGCGCATCAAATCGCGCTTTAACCGCAGGATATCCCCGCCCCTTTTCTGGTCGGGCGCGGGTTTGCTCGCCCTGAGTTACTTCACATTTTACCCGATATATTACATTGTGACAGGCTCAATACTTATCTTTCTTGCCGCGCTGTCGTTCGTGATAAATCAGAGCTGAATGTGGTCGATATCCTTTCTTTTGGACCTTCTGTATAATACCGCCTTTCTGCCTATGACGATGACGCACTCCGAGTTTAACTTTTGTGCCAGCTCACGCCCGATATCCTGCGGGTCGCCGTCGGCATTTTCGAGTATCTGTATCTTTATCAGTTCGCGCTTTTCAAGGCAATCGGAAAAGGATATGAGCATATTTTCGCCTATCCCCTCCTTGCCGACCTGACCTATTGGTTGCAGATTGGCGGCAAGAGCCTTTAACTTACTGCGCTGTTTCGATGTCAACATTTTCTCTCCTTTATGGAATGAAGTCGAATTCCACGTCGCCTATGCTTACGGTGTCGTTTTCCTTTATACCCATCTTCTGAAGTTCGGCGATTACTCCCTTTTCCCTTAATATCTTCTGAAAATACGCCATTGAGTCGGGGTCGCTCAATACGACGTTGCGGCAGAGCATATCGACCAAATCCCCGACGACGACATATACGCCGCCGTCCATATATATTTCAAAGCCGAGGTCGCCGCTCTTTTTATAGGTGAAGCCCTCGTCCACCTCCACGCGGCTTACGGGCGGGAGGGTGGAAAGGATATCGAATATTCCCGATAAAAGGCTGTCGAGCCCCTTTCCGTCTATCGCGGAAACGGGATATATCTTATACTTTTTGCCGTACTTTTTTTGAAACGCCGCGACGTTCTTGTCTGCGCCGACTATGTCGCACTTATTCAACATGACAATCTGAGGGAGTTGTGAAAGTTTTTGGGAATACTCATTAAGTTCCCCGTTTATCTTGACGAAGTCGTCGAGGGGGTCGCGCCCCTCTATGCCAGAGATATCGACGACGTGCAACAACATCCGCGTCCTCTCGATATGCCTTAAAAAGTCGTGACCCAGCCCCGCGCCCTCTGCCGCGCCCTCGATAAGCCCCGGGATATCCGCCGCGACAAAGGAGTTGTCGTGATATGCGACGACGCCGAGGTTGGGGGATAGGGTTGTGAAGTGGTAGTCGGCTATCTTGGGTCTTGCCGCGGAAATCTTTGAAAGCAGCGTCGATTTGCCGACGTTTGGAAAGCCGATTATTCCGACGTCGGCAATAATTTTGAGTTCGAGGGTGAGGGTGTGAAGTTGGGTCTTTTCGCCCTTTTGGGCAAAGTTGGGCGCATGCCGCCTTGAAGTGGTGAACCTGACGTTGCCCTTTCCGCCCCGTCCGCCCTCGACGATGAGCTTTTTATCGCCGTCGGAGAACATATCGGCAATCACCGAATCCGTCTCGAAGTCCTTTACAACGGTGCCGACGGGGACCTTGATTATCACGTCCGCGCCGCTTCTGCCCGAACAGCGGTTTGTGCCCCCCCTCTCGCCGTTGCCCGCAACATATTTCGAGGTGTAGCGGAAGGCAAGAAGGTCGTTGACGCTCGCGTCGGCAAGGATATAGACGGAGCCGCCGTCGCCGCCGTCGCCGCCGTCGGGACCGCATGCGGGCTTGCCCTTATACGACTTGAAGGAATTCATTCCGTCGCCGCCGTCGCCCGATTTGACGGTTATTTTTACTTTGTCGATAAACAGGTTTTTATCTGCCATACTCTTCAACTATTTCGCCGTTATTTTCAAAATCTTCAAATATCTTTTGTATATTTCCGCCCTCTTTCGCCATTGACCGCAGTCTGTCCGCGGCTGAACGCTCCTTTAAAGACTGCAAGAGGTCGCGCCTTATCGTGCCGCAATTCAATATATCTATCGCGGGGGATTGTCCGTTTGAGAGCTTTATATAACAGTTGACGCTCTCTTTAAGTTCGGCGCACTCCTTAAAATCATCCGAAAGGCAGGCGATGACGGTGACGGTTGCTCCCCCCTCGGTGTTCTTTGCGAGGGCGAGCAGTTTTTTAGCCGCAACGCTGTCAACCCGCCATAATTTTTCAAGCCCGTCAACGAGAAGCACGGCGTCGAGCCCGCACTCCGCCCTGCTCCTCATTATATCCGCCGCGAAGTCCGCCGCGCGAGAAAAGTCTTGGGGAGGGCGGTCGAAAGCGGTGAAGATAACGTCGGCAAAGCTAAGCTCTTTTTTTATCTCGGTTATCTCTTCGGGGCGCTGACCTATCAACAGCACTACGGGTCTGAATTTTGAATAGACGCGGCATATTCCCGCGGCAATTGACTTTAAAAGGGTGGTTTTGCCCGAACGCGCGCCGCCGCAGATGAGGGCGCGCTGCCCAAAGCCCATGGGCGAAAACATATCGCACATTCTCTCAAAAAGCCCGCTCTTTTCGTCGATAAAGTTAAGGCGTTTCGAGGGATAGAGGGCATCGGCGCAACTAAAGTCGTTCCTTACTATTGATTGGGGGGAAAGCCCGTTCACATATTTGACAGTGGTGAGCCCCGCAAATTCCCCCTCGCCGCGATTGCGGCACTCGCCCTCGATAAAGTCTCCGTTCTTCAACGAAAATCTGCTTATATACGACTCGTGGACGAACACGTCGTTAGAAGAAGCGAAAGGCGAAGTCCTCAAAAAGGCATACTTTTCGCCCACCTGCAATACGCCCTTGCAGGCAAAGTCGGGCTCGCTCTTGTCGGAGGCGGCAAAGTCTGAAGGGGCGTTTTCGTCCGTGCCCCTGTCTACGGCAGAAAAATACTCGACGCACTCCTCAATGTCGGAAACCAACTTCTTGTCGTATTCCGCCGACTTGGGGGGCGCGCCGCGCGCCGAACGGGGTGCGGGCTGAAGATTGCAGCTCGCGATTTGGACAATCTCGTTTATAAGCCTGTCCTTTCTGCCGTCCGCGGGATGGGCGACGCCGACAGCCCTCGCTATCTGCCTCAACTCGTGTATTCCCTTGGAACGGAGACGGTCGCGGATATCCGCGAGCATTGACTCTCCCGTCATTTTACCTTCTCCAAAACTATTATGCGCGTCTCGTCGGATAAATCGTTGCGCGAAAGTTCGATTTCGTCTGTCTCGGCATATTCGACGCAGTCCTCGTCAAAGAGTTCCAAAAACTCGTCCACCTTGTCGATATCTATCTTACAGTCCTTGGTCTTGTAGTGCATGGGGATAACTATCTCGGGCATGAGCCTGTCGACATATTCCTTTGCCGTCTCCGCGTCTATCGTGTAGTTTCCGCCGACGGGGATCAAGAGCACGTCAACGGGGAGAATGAGTTCCAGAAGCTCCGTGGTGCAGGCTTCGCCGAGGTCGCCCAAATGACAGATATCTATCCCGTCCATTCTGAATTTGAAGATGACGTTTTCGCCCCTCTTCTTGCCGCGGACCCCGTCGTGAAAGCTCTTGACGGCGTTTATCTCGACGCCCGGGAGCTCATAGCTGCTCTCTTCATATATGACCATGGGCTTGCCGCCCACCGCCTTGACGTTGTCGTGGTCGAAATGCCTGTGGGAGACGGTGACGGCGTCTGCGGACACTTCGGGAAGTTTAAAGCCTACCTCGGGCGAATAGGGGTCGCACACAACCGAGGTGCCCGTGCTTTCGGTGAGTTTAAAACATGAATGTCCGAGATATTTGATTTTCATTTCTTCTCCTTAAGTGAAATGTACCTTGCGGCGGCGCGGAAGATCGTTTCAATACCGCCGAGGTCGTATTTTATGGTTATGTCGAGTCCGTCGGATAAATCGACGGCTATGCTATTTGTATAGACGGGGATTTCGCAGGTCAGCTCACCTTCGCCGAACACGCAGACGGTGTCTTTGCCCGTTGAAAAGGTCATGTCAGATATCAGCGAGCCGCGGCGGGATTGGACGATATGCCTATCATTCCCCTCCATTGAAAAGTCGTCGCCGTCAAGCGCAAAGGATAGGCGGAATTTTCCGCCGGAGACTTCAAGTTCGCCCAATACAGCCGACTGTCTCCCGTCCGCGCCGTGCAGTGAGACCAAGCAACGCATATGCCCTCCGCTATCATTATAACACGCGGGTCATAAAAAAACCACGCATTATTTTAAATATTTTACAAAAATATCCCTATTTTTGCACAAATTTTCCTTGCCTGCCGCAAACAGCTCGCGCCCGCGGTGCAAAACAGCCGCCAAATCGTCGAAATCGCCCTTATCTATGGCGTCCTTAATCTCTTCAAGCGAGTCTATAAGCCCCGAAATTTTGCGGGTGAGGTTTTGGGCGTTCAAGAGATACAATGAAGCCCAGACATTCTCGTCGACGCCGGCTATCCTCGTCATATCCTGAAAGCTTCCGCCCGTAAAGCCGAAGCACTCCTCTATGTCCTCGTCCTTAACATAGGCGTTTGAAAGGACGTGCGCGAGTTGCGAGGTGTAGGCTATCTTCCTGTCGTGCACCTCCGCCGAACACTCGACGATTCTTGCAAAGCCCATATCTTTGACGAGCTTTTCCACCCTTTCAAAGGCGGAATTATCCGTATTTTGCGCCCTCGTCATTACCATGCTCGCCCTGTCGAAGAGGTCGGCGCAAGCGTTCTCTATGCCCGAGACTTCCTTGCCCGCCATGGGGTGACAGCCGATGTATTTGAAGTTGCGCGGCTTTAAACAGACTTCGCGCTCTATATATTCTTTAACGCCGCATATGTCGGAGACAATCGCCCCGTCTTTAAAGGCGTTGCCGTTTATAAATTGCACGGCGGCTTTGGGCGGCAGGGCGACAAATACCATATCGTAATCGTCAAACCTCGCCGCGGCGCTATCTATAACGTTATTTTCAAGGGCGTATCCGAGGGGCTCTTTGGAACGGTTCCAGCCGTCCACCGAGTAGCCCGCCCTCTTCAGGGCGAGAGCCATAGAGCCGCCGATGAGCCCCAATCCCGCAATACATATATTCATATCGTTCACCGAAAGGCTTTTTTCAAGTATAACATAAAAAAGTCCGCAGCACAAACGATTTGAGCATCAATTTATGTGCTCGCAATTTCATTGACTTTTTTGGGGCGTTACATTATAATTATGTGCGTACAAAAAATTTCAAGGAGTTTATTTAAATGAACAAGCTGTCCGTAAAGGATCTGAAAGACCTCAAAGGCAAAAAGGTACTTGTACGCTGTGACTTCAACGTCCCCATGAAGGACGGAGTCATCACCGACGAAAACAGGATAATGGGCGCGCTCCCCACAATCAAATATCTTCTCGACCACGGTGCGCGCGTCACCCTCTGCTCGCACATGGGCAAGCCCCACTCCATCTTCTCCGACGAAGTAAAACTCAATAAAAAGGACCAAAAAAAGGTGGACGCAGGCGAGGCGACAAAGGAAGAGATTATCGCAAAGGCAAAGAAAGACGAGCCCAAAAAGCTCACCCTTGCGCCCGTTGCGAAGAGACTTGCGGAACTGCTTGACGGAAAGGTAACATTCGCAACCGACGTCATAGGTCCCGACGCAAACGCAAAGCGCGACGCTTTGAAGGACGGCGAAGCCGTACTCATCGAAAATCTCCGCTTCCACTGGGAAGAGGAAAAGAAGGACGAAGGATTCTGCAAAGCTCTCGCCCGCGATGCCGAAATTTACGTCAACGACGCATTCGGCACGGCGCACCGCTCGCACGCTTCCACCGCCGCTATCGTCGAATACGGAATTATAAAGACTGCCGTCTGCGGCTTCCTCATAGAAAAGGAACTCGAAGTAATGGCTGACACCCTCGAAAATCCCAAGCGTCCCTTCGTTGCCGTGCTCGGCGGCGCAAAGGTTGCCGATAAACTCAACGTCATTTCCAACCTTCTCGAGAAGTGCGACACCCTTATTATCGGCGGAGGAATGGCTTATACCTTCCTCAAGGCAAAGGGCTATGAGGTGGGCAAATCTCTCCTCGACGAGGAAAAAATCGACTACTGCAAGCAGATGATGGACAAGGCGGAAAAGTTGGGAAAAGAGCTTCTTCTCCCCGTCGACTCGGTTGTGACCGCCTCCTTCCCCGACCCCATAGACGCGCCCGTTGAAGTAAAGACGGTGCCCGTGACGGCAATCCCCGCAGACATGATGGGAATGGATATCGGCGAGGAGACGAGAAAGCTCTTCGCGAAGAAGATATCTTCGGCGAAGTCGGTCATCTGGAACGGACCCATGGGCGTGTTTGAAAACCCCGTGCTCGCAAAGGGCACGATAGCCGTTGCGCAGGCTCTTGCCGACGTTTACGGCAAGTGCACCACCATAATCGGCGGCGGCGACTCGGCGGCGGCAATACAGCAGCTCGGCTTTGCGGATAAAGTTACCCACATTTCGACGGGCGGCGGAGCTTCCCTCGAGCTGTTTGAGGGCAAGGTTCTCCCCGGCATCGCCTGCCTGAACGATAAGAAGTAAGTTCACGAAAATTTAATTGTGATTGCGGGCGCTGTGCCCGAGCGCAGCACCGCCCTGCCGAGGTTCCGCTTGCGGGAAACCCTCGGCAGGGCTTCGGGCAAAACCCTCACGCAATATGACAGCACGGGAAAAACGCGGTATTATTGCCCATTCTAAGCTGTACTAATAGGACGCCGCGGCACAGAGATGCGAGCAGAACAAGAAGCGCGAGGAAAACTTGAAGGAGCGTACAATGAAGTACGTGACTGAAAGTTGCCGCAGCGCGACACAGTTATGCGACGCATATATGCGCCGCGAAAGCGGGAGCGAGAATTTCAGAACATACATTAAACCGAAGTTGCATTTGCAAAATTATTGTGATATAATATGCAAGTAAAAAATGTCAAGGAGAAAATTATGAGCAGAAAACCCTTTATTGCGGGCAACTGGAAAATGAATATGACGGTAAAGAGCGGCACCGAGCTCATCCAAAAGCTCAAGCCCCTCGTGGCTGACGCCGACTGCGACGTTGCCCTCTGCGTTCCCGCCATTTTAATACCCGAAATGGTCAAAGCCGCCGCGGGCAGCAACATTGCCATCGGCGCGGAAAACGTGCATTGGGCGCCCTCGGGTGCGTATACGGGCGAGATATCCGCAGATATGCTTAAAGAGTACGGCGTTAAATATGTAATCGTGGGGCACAGCGAAAGGCGGCAGTACTTCGGCGAGACCGACGAGAGCGTGAATATGCGCGCCCACGCCGCCCTCAAAAACGGGCTTACCCCCATAATATGCGTGGGTGAAATGCTTGAAGAGCGCGAGACGGGCAAGACCAACAAGGTGCTCACCCGCCAGCTCACCGTGGGGCTTTCGGGCATCGAGGATGTGACAAAAGTGGTCATAGCTTACGAGCCCGTATGGGCAATCGGCACGGGCAAGACGGCGACCGACGAGCAGGCGCAGGAGACAATAAAGTTCATAAGGGACAAGATAGGCGAGCTCTTCTGCCCCATGTGCGCCGAGAAGGTCATTATCCAATACGGCGGCTCGATGAACGCGGGCAACTGCAAGGGGCTCATGGCTCAGCCCGACATAGACGGCGGGCTCATCGGCGGCGCGTCCTTAAAGACAGACTTTGCGACCATTGTCAATTACAATAAGTAATCGATTCACAAAAAGACAGACATTCGAAAATGTCTGTCTTTTTATAACGTAAGGCGAGCGGAGCAAAATTTTGCGCCGCTCGCACTTTGAAAAACTATTAATCACACTATAATTTGCTTGCTATTTTTACTATATTGTAAATTTATCCGTAATAAAATTCACCCGGGTGCCAATCATCATAATAATTATAAGGATTTCTATATATAGAATGGCTTTTATGCATATCACCAAATGAGGTTATTTTCTGTAAAGAAGATTTGTATTCGTCGTCATGATTAAATTTTACCCGATAAGCATCTGCAAGATAATGTACATTATCTTCATAATTATGTATGCCTGTATATCTTGTAGGAGTAATTTTAACCTTTCCTATGGTGTTAATAAAATAGTTTGAATTAGATGCCCCCCTGGAAGTAATTGTTATTTCGTTTTCGTTAAAGTCAATAATATCTATATCTATGTAATTGTATTTTTTTACATTAACGGTATCCCATTTAGTAAATTCTTTAATCATGTCATTATAAGAATCAACAGCAATGTTTAATTTATTTACAATTTCCGGAGTTTTTTGATTATCCAACTCTTGAATAAATAA
>CANRKX010000016.1 GCA_947631325.1 uncultured Clostridia bacterium
AGCCCAAGATTATTTATAAAAAGAGTGCGTGAGGGGGGGTACGCATAGCCCTGCGACCTTCTCTCCCCCGAACCTTGACGGTTCGGGTACTCTCCCCCGCTTGCGGGGGAAAGTTATAATGAGGTGGGATTATTAGAAGTAGTCGCCGCATGCCCTGGGGGATATTTCGACTTCGACGCGTTCCGCGTCTCCGCTCTGCCGTTTCCCGCAAGCGGGAGCCTTCGGCAGGGCTTCGGGCAAAGCCCTCGCGCAATATGACAGGTTAGGACAGGCGGAGGATAATAATTAGAAGTAGTCGCCGCATACCCGATGGGATATTTCGTCGTACCGCTGCGATAGCAGACTTTGCGCGTTCCGCGTCTCCGCTCTGCCGTTTCCCGCAAGCGGGAGCCTTCGGCAGGGCTTCGGGATGACAGTCACCTTAACGAGCGGGGGATAATAATTAGAAGTAGTCGCCGCATACTCGGTGGGATATTTCGTCGTACCGCTGCGATAGCAGACTTTGCGCGGCTTTTAAGCCGCGCGCCGCTCAATATGACAGGTTGGGATGAATTGCGCTTGGGTAAGCCATATTAATGGGGTTCTTCGTCGTACCGCTGCGATAGCATACTTCGACGCGTTCCGCGTCTTCGCGCAATATGACAGGTTGGGACGAGCGGGATTTTATTTTGAGTTGGATAAAAGATAGGGATATATAACCAAAATAAAGATAAATAACATCGCGCAATTTTTCTTTGGAAAGGGGAAAGTTGCGCGTTGTCACAAGGAGATAAAATGGCGAGAGTGAGAACGGACGCGTTGCCTTTGCTGCCTATTAGGGGAAGAGTGGTCTTCCCCGATACCCTTATAACCTTCGACGTGGGAAGGCTCGGGTCGCTTGCCGCCGTGCACTATGCGACGTCGCAATCGACTGATATCTTCGTCGTGGCGCAGATTAACACCGAGGACGAGGAAGTCAAGGAGGACGGACTCTACACCGTGGGAACGGTGGTCAGGTTGAAGTCTGTCTCCCGTCTCCCCGCAAACAACATAAGGGTAACCGTTGAAGGGGTGTACAGAGCCAAAATCACGCGGACCCAGTCGGTGAACGAGGTTACCCTTGCATACGTCGAAGAGATTTCGGAAGTGCACTCGGACGAGAATATCGAGGAGGCGTACTTCCGCACGGCAAAGGAGATGGTGAAGGAGGCGAGCGGATACGACGGGAAGTTCCAAAAGGACGTCGCCGCCGCTTTGGAGAGGTGCGACGACCCCGAAAAATTCGTGAATATCGCCGCCAATTCAATAAATCTCAACGTTGCGAGAAAACAGGCAATACTCGAAGAGAATAGGACGGTGGAGAGGCTTTCGCTTATAGACACCGCGCTCGGGGAAGAGCTTGAAATTATGCGCATAGAGCGCAAGATAAGCGCGACGGTAAGGCAGAATATAGATAAAAATCAAAAGGAATACTATCTCCGCGAACAGCTGCGCGCCATTCACACCGAGCTCGGCGACGACGAGGAGGAAAAGGACGAGCTCGAGCGCAGAATAGACCAAAAAAATCTGCCCGAAGAGGTCAAGGACAAGGCGAAAAAGGAACTTTCGCGCATGGTGAGGATGCAGTCGTCGTCCGCCGATTACAACGTGTTGCGCATGTACCTCGACTGGATACTCGACCTGCCGTGGACGGAGTGCACTAAGGACAACGACGACCTTGCGGCGGCGGTCAAAATCTTGAACGACGACCACTACGGATTGGAAAAAGTCAAGGAGAGGATAACCGAATTTTTGGCTGTCATGCAGCTGACGGGCGGGTTGAACGGACCCATACTCTGCCTTGTGGGACCCCCGGGAGTGGGAAAAACTTCCATTGCGACGTCCATAGCGAGGGCGCTGGGGAGAAAGTTCGTCAGAATGTCCTTGGGCGGGGTTAGCGACGAGGCGGAGATAAGGGGACACAGAAAGACATACGTCGGAGCAATCCCCGGAAGAATAATCGCGGGAATGAAGAACGCGGGAACTATCAACCCCGTCTTTCTTCTCGACGAGATAGATAAACTTGCAAACGACAGGCGGGGCGACCCCGCGAGCGCACTTTTGGAAGTTCTGGACCCTGCGCAGAATTCGACGTTCAGGGACAGATATCTGGAACTTCCGTACGATCTCAGCAAGACGCTGTTTATAACGACGGCGAATACCCTCGATACCGTGCCGAGACCATTGCTTGACAGAATGGAAGTCATACAGCTGGACGGATACACGGGGGAAGAGAAGAGGGAAATTGCGAAGAGATACCTTATACCCAAGAGGAAGAAGGCAAACGGGCTGGGGGATGAGCAATTGACCGTATCCGACGGGGCGATTGACGAGATGATTTCAAACTACACCGCCGAGGCGGGAGTGAGGAATTTAGAGAGGACGATTGACGCGGTGTGCAGGAAAGCCGCGGTCAAAATCGCCACGAAAAAGACGGAGTGCGTTAAAGTGACCGAGAGGACGCTTGAGGGCATTTTGGGACCCAAGAGATTTGAGAGGGATTTGGCGTTGAGCGCAGACGAAGTGGGCGCGGCGACGGGGCTTGCGTGGACTTCGGTGGGCGGAACGACGCTGACGATTGAAGTTTCCGCCATGCAGGGCAAGGGCGATATTCTTTTGACCGGCAAGCTCGGCGACGTGATGAAGGAGAGCGCGAGGGCGGCGATAAGCTATATAAGGAGCAACGGGGATATTTACGGAATTCCCGCAGAGACATTCGATACGACCGATCTTCATATACACGTGCCCGAGGGGGCGACGCCCAAGGACGGACCGAGCGCGGGAATAACCATGGCTTGCGCAATACTTTCTGCATTCACCAAAAAACCCGTCAAGTCGAGCGTGGCGATGACGGGCGAGATAACTCTGCGCGGAAAGGTGCTGCCTATCGGCGGGCTAAAAGAAAAGGCGCTTGCCGCCTACCGCGTGGGCGTGAAGGACGTCATAATTCCCGAGGGGAATAAGAAGGACTTGGGGGATATACCCGCAGAAGTCAAGAAGAAGCTGAACTTTATCCCCGTGGACAACGTGGACGCGGTGTTTAAGAGCGCTATTGTGGGAATGTGAGATGAAAGATCCCCGATTTTTGACAAGTGCGGCTTCGAAGACGCAGTTTTTGGGCGCGGAGAAGCCGATTATCGCCGTTTGCGGCAAGTCCAACGTGGGCAAGTCGAGCTTTATCAACATGCTGGCGGGCAACAGGCGGCTGGCGAGGGTGTCGAAGGAGCCCGGGCGGACGAGGCTTGTGAACTACTTCGACTTCGGCGAATTCGTGCTTGCCGATTTGCCCGGTTACGGCTTTGCGAGGGTCGCTAAAGCCGAAAAGGACAGGTGGGCGAGGCTGATGGGGGACTTTTTTGCGCAGTCCGAGGGCATTTTGCACGTGTTTGCGCTTGCCGATATCCGACACGACCCCACCGCCGACGACAGGCAGATGATTGAATATCTGACCTATTTTGCCATTCCCTTCACCGTCGTCGCAACCAAGGCGGACAAGCTTTCGCGGGCGGCGAAGATGAAGTCGCGGCGCAACATTGCCGCAATTTACGGCTGCGGAGAGGGGGATATCGTGTGCACTTCCGCCGAGACAGGCGAGGGCAGGGACGAGGTGTTTAAGATAATCGACAGGAGAATTGCGGCAGGCAGGGGAGAGAGCTGATTTGGTTGACGGTAACGTGAAGCCGCGGCGCGCTTTGATTTTTAAAGCGCGCCGCGGCTTATTTTTTGCGGAAATTTAAATATATATTGATATTTTCGGTTTTGGGCTTTACGGATTTACGGAAAGCAGATGCTCGATGAGAAGCCTGCCTTCGGGGAGGAGGGCGCCTGTTTTGGCGGCTTCGGGCTCGGTGTAGCGGGTTGCGCCGTTGCCCAAGTCCTTTACGTTTGAATAAATCAAATAGGGCACGGGTTCGGAGACGTGGGTCTTGCAGGCGCAGGGCGTCGGGTGGTCGGGGCAGACGAGCATTGCGAACTCTTCATTCTTCAACCTCTCCAAGAGGGTTGCAACCACTTCACTATCTATCCTTTCAATGGAATATATCTTGTGGGCGGGGTCGCCGTGGTGACCGCACTCGTCGGGGGCCTCCATATGGATATACACATAGTCGAGACCTTGAAGGAGTGCGTCGGCGGCGGCGTTTGCCTTGCCCTTGAAGTTGGTGTTGTAGTCGCCCGTGCTGCCATCGACGTCGATAATCTTCATCCCCGCGAGCATGCCTATGCCCTTGACGAGATCGACCGCCGAGATTACTCCGCCCTTCAAGTGGCGAAGCTTTTCGAAGTTTCCGAGCATGGGTTTGGTGCCCTCGCCCCATAGCCATATGCTGTTGGCGGGGTTTTTGCCCTCTTTTATCCTCTTCAGATTTATGGGGTGATCTTTTAAGAGCTCATAGCTCTTTTTCATAAAATTTAAATATATATCGCCATTTTTGCCCTTGGGAAGGTGACCCTTTACGGGCTTGTCGGAGATATCGTGAGGGGGAGTCAAGTCGTGACCTATCGACCCGTTTTTGACGACGAGGCAGTGGCGATAGGACACGCCCGGATAGAAAGTGAAGATATCGTCGTCGAACTTGGTCTTTAAAAAGTTTATGAGCTCCGCCGCTTCAGCCGTGGAGATTTCGCCCGCCGAATAGTCCACCATGGTCTTATCTTCATAATTCTTTTCGTCGGACAGGGTGACGAGATTGCACCTTAAAGTCACGTCGGTGTCTTTAAGCTCGATGCCCATGGAGACGGCTTCGAGGGGGGAGCGACCCGTGTAATAGTCCTTGGGGTTGAAGCCCATGACCGACATGTTGGCGACGTCGGAACCCGGCTTCATGCCGTCGGGCACGGTCTTGCACAGCCCCACTTCGGAGTGGGGGGCGAGTTTGTCCAAGGCGGGGGTTTTTGCCGCCTCGAGACAGGTCTTATTGCCGAGGGCGGCTATCTTCCAATCTGCCATTCCGTCGCCCAAAACAACTACATATTTCATTTTTTCTCCGTTTGCGGCGTCTGCCGCGTCATAAATTCGGGGCGTTTAGCCCTCAATTCAAGTCCCAATCTATGGGCTGTTTTCCGTGGGATTCAAGGTAGGCGTTAGCCTTTGAAAAGTGCTTGCAGCCGAAAAAGCCGCCGTAAGCCGAGAGGGGCGAGGGGTGAGCGCACTGCAATACGAGGTGCTTCTCACTATCAATTAAGGGCGCCTTTGAGCGGGCGTTGCCGCCCCAGAGCATAAAGACTACGTTTTGACAGCTGTCCGAAATAATCTTTATCACGCTGTCCGTAAACCACGCCCAGCCGCACTTGGAGTGGGAGTTTGCGGCGTGCTCGCGGACGGTCAAGGTGGTGTTGAGGAGGAGGACGCCGCTTTGAGCCCACTTGGTGAGGTCGCCCGACGGCGGCTCCTTTATGCCCAAATCGCTCTCTATTTCCTTATATATATTTATGAGCGAGGGCGGAAGGGCGACGCCGCTTTTTACCGAGAAGCACAGCCCGTGTGCCTGATTGGGCTCGTGATAGGGGTCCTGACCCAATATGACCGCCTTTAACTTTGATATCGGCGTGAAGCGGAAGCAGTTATACAGGTCGTACATGTCGGGATAGACGACGTAGTGGGAATATTCATACTTTAAAAATTCGCGGATTTTTTTATACCTGTCGTCAGAGAACAGGGGGGCGAGAAGCTCGTCCCAGCCGCCGCCGAGAGCTATCATTATTTTATACCGACGCCGCAATCTTTTGAATGTTTGCGGCTACGTTTTTTAAACATATATCGAGATTTTTGACGTATTGCTCGGTCGTGGAGCCGCTGCCCGCTATATCCGAAATCGCCTTGAATAAATAGCACTCAACCCCCGCGCGGGCGCAGGCGTGGGCTATCGCACCGCCCTCCATGTCGCGGATGTCGGCGGACAACACTTTTGTCAATATTTCATAGTCTTTCGGGTTGTCGTCAAACCTGTCGCCCGAGGCGAGTTTTTTGGCGGGGAAGAGGGGGGAGGGGGTGAGTTTCAAATAATTTTCTTCATATTCGTCGAGGGTGCCGACGGGGGTGCCGTTTATCTGTGAGAGGTCGAAATCATACTGCACGGCGTGGGATATGGAGTAGATTTTTCCCACTTCAACCGACTTATTGAGCCCGCCCGCTACGCCTATATTTATGATTTTGTCGCCGCCGAGAAGGTCGATGGCGAGCTGTGTGCCGCAGGCGGCGTTTACCTTGCCCACGCCCGAGACGACGACGCCGACTTCCTCGCCGAAGAGGTTGCAGCGATAGACCCGCCTGCCGCTCAATACGCTGTCGGAGACGATCGAAGCCCGCGAGAGTAGGGGGGCGCACTCCTTATCCATTGCAATCACAAAGCACTTCATAGGCTCTCCGTGCAGACGGCGCAGACGCTCCGTCCGTCCTCGTAAAAATCAATATTTACGGGCAGCTTTTGCCCCAAGAGATAGAGCGAGCCGCCGAAAAATTCCAACTTCTTTACATATGAAAATATGCTTTCGCCAATCATCTTGACATAGGCTTCGCGAGCCGTCCAGTGCCTTAAAAAGGCAATTTCGTTATCTATTTCTTTTAACTCGCGGGGAGAGAATTTTTTTGAAACGGTTGAAAATGTTCTGCCCGAAATGAGTTCGAGATCCACCCCGATGGGGCGGCGATGAAGGGCGACGGCGGCGATATTTCCGCTATCCGAAAGAGAAAAAAAGATGGGGTTGCCAAAGATGTATGGCTTGCCGGATTTTTCGTGCAAAATCTCAAATGGTGCGGGAATATGCCTTGACAAACGGCATTCAAGCTCGCCGTATTTTTGAGATGAAGTTGTGAAATACAGCTCGTAATTCACAGCATCAGGCTCTCGACGTATTCAATCTGTTCGCGGGTGGCGAGGTTTTTGGTGAAGGCGCAGGCGCTCCCCGCCGCCGTTGCGAAGTTTAAAGCCGAAAAGTAGTTGCCAGACTTTATATATTCGTGGATAAATCCCGCGACCATGGAATCTCCCGCGCCCACCGAGTTGACGAGCTGACCGCGGGCGGCGCGTACATACAGCGATTGCTGAGTTTCCGTAACCATCGCAGCCCCCGCCCCGCCCATGGAGACGATGACGTTCCTTGCGCCCATCTCCTGAAGTTTGCGCGCGCAGACGAATACGCCCTCGACGTCGGGCACCGAAGTCAATCCGAAAATCTCGCACATTTCATAGACGTTGGGCTTTATGAGGAAGGGGTGATATTTTAAAGATTGGGTGAGAAGCCCGCCGCAGGCGTCGATGACGCAGTTGACGTTTGTGAGCGAGGGCTTCAATTTCTTCAACATATTGGCGTAAGTCGAGGAGTCGAGGGTGGAGGGGACGCTGCCGCAGATTATGAGCCAATCGCCGTCCTTCAAAAGACCCTTTAATTTTCTTATGAGTTTGTTGACGTCGTTCTGATATATCTCCGCGCCCGTGCCGTTTATATCCGTCTCCGTGTTGCTCTTCACCTTGACGTTTATGCGGCTCTGACCTTCGACGTCGATAAAATCATACGAAAGACCCAATTCGGTCACCTTGTCGCGGATATACTTGCCCGTGAACCCCGCCACGAAGCCGAGAGCGAGGGTGTCGTCGCCCAATTCCTTTAAGGCGAGGGAGACGTTGAGCCCCTTGCCGCCGACGGCAAGGCGTTCGCCCACGGTGCGGTTGACAATGCCGCTTTTTATATTGTTCACCTTGACATAGTAGTCGAGGGAGGGATTGAAGGTGACCGTGTAAATCATACACCTTAACTTTAAAACATTCGGACAAAAATGTCAATAAAAAACAAAATTAATCGCTTGATTTTTTTGGGGCGGGGCGGTTATAATATATTTAAGCGGCAATTATTCCTTTTTGAAGGAGTGGCTTTGATAAGAACGGAAGCTATCTTTTTTTTAGCGGCGGGCTGTCTTTTGGGGAAAGGAGAGCGAACGATAAAAGAGGGCGGCTTTTGTGGGAGCGGGGCTATCCCTTTGAAAGGATAAAATTGCGGTTTAAAGGGGCGACCCGTTTTGGAGCGGGGGGCTATCTTTTGGCGGGAACGCCGCGCGCACGGGCGAGTTTCAGATTCGATTGCGCAGCGATGAAGCGAAAAGCATACCGAAGGTTCGGCTTCGTAAAAACGAAAACTTAAATTCAAACGCAGAAAAAAATTCTGAAAAAGTCGTTGCTTTCCCCTCGGCAAGAGTGGCGGGCATGGCTTGCGCAGCTTAACTTAAGCTGTCCGTTCTGCGGCGGAGCCCGTTGCCGCCGCGGGGCGTCAATTTAACGGGTAAGGTCTTTGGGCGTACTGCCGCGCGCTGAAAGACGTGATTTTTGCGGCATGCGGCGCAGCCCTCCCGTCCGTCGGGCGGCGCGTTCAAGTTAAAGGCGGAATAAGTATGTAGAAAGCGCTTTTGAACTGTGTAAGACTTGGGTGCAAGTCCCAACTCGTCCACCATTCTGCCGCATATATGGCGGCGCAATACGGTGTCAAACTCCGCTTGCCTTGGGTCATTTACGCCTTAGTAAACTCCCCGTCGGCAATGCTCGTTTTCCTTGTCTTGCTTGCATCTCTGCGGCAGAAAGCGGGGTTGACACCGATAATTCATTAATAGCCGCCGCGCGGAAGGGGCTCCGTGCGGCGGCTATAAAAAATTATGGCAATTTGCTTGACAATTATCAATAAATGTCTTAAAATAAAATCACAAAGGGAACCCAAAGCGGTTGACCTCAGCTTTTATTTAAAATAACCGCCAATGTGGTCAAACGAATGGCGGTTATTTTTTTGTGCGCTTAATTACCAGATACTCGATTTCGTCGAGTAATGAAGCAAGCTTAGCATAAAACTGCATAAGCTCGACAAGTTTTGCGAGAGTCTCGCGAAGCTCGTCCATAAGCACCACCCCCTTCAAAAGAAAATGTAATATCATTTTCCCCCTTTGGAGGTCCTCTCGGCGGCTGTAATGTATTTTGCAGCCGCCTCGGTCACCGCTCGCGCGGACGTATGCGCTCGCTCATCTCGCTCGGCAAAACAGCACACTGTGCTGTTTTGGGAACTCCTCGCTCGTCCCTTGCGAATGGGGAAGGTTATAATGAGGTGGGAATATTAGAAGTGCAAACCGAGACCACGGGATATGCGGAGAAAGATATAATAATGTGGTGGGATTATCAGAAATGCAGACCTCATACCCGATGGGATCCTTCGTCGTACCGCTGCGATAGCAGACTTCGCTTCGCTCCGCTCAGGATGACACTCTCTACCGTCGCCCATAGGAAGCCGCGGTTCGGAGTTGATAAGATGATAATCATATAAAATTCAGTTGATTTTTTTGCGGGCGTGTGATAAAATAGTTAAAATACCCAAAAAGCCGAAAGGACGGGCTTATTTAGCTTGAACAATATAATTCTGAAAACTGCATTAAAGACCTTTCTTGCGCTCTTTATCGCGCTGTTCGTCGCTTTCGGGATTGCCAGCCTCGGCTTTCCCCAACATATGGCGACGGCTTGCGAAAATATAGGCGCATATTCCTTTGCCACGGGCTATGCGTCTTTGCGCTATTCATACTCGGGCGATAAAGAGGACTTGGCGCGCTGTCTTGAGGACAGCATTTTGGCGGGGAAGGACAGAAATATCGTCGTTTTCGGCAACAGGCTGACGGAGGACAGGCAGGCGTTCGACGAATACTGCAAGACCAAGACCGAGGGCGTTTGGAAAAAATACGACTACCGTCAATACGTCTTGGGGGCGTTGGCGTGTGCCAAGTTTGCTTCGGGTGAGGCGGACGGCGCAATCGACACTGCGAAATACGCGCTCGAGGGGGCGGCGGGGTTCCCCGTGCCCAACGCGGCGGGCGACCTTGCCGAGGACATAAAGGCGGCGGGCGACGCGCAGACTGCGGGGAAGCTATATGACGCGGTGGCGGCGTGCGTTGCCGCGGACTCGGCGGAGGAGAGCTATCTTGCGGCGGTCAGAAATATTTTGAGTGCGGTGAAGTGAGGGACCTTCTCTCCCCCGAACCTTGGGGTTCGGGTACTCTCCCCCGCTTGCGGGGGAAAGGTATAATGAGGTGGGATTATTAGAAGTACAGACCGAGACCACGGGGGGATTCTTCCACTCAATCGAACCTGCTTCGCAGGATTCTCATTCGGTCAGAATGACAGGTTTGGATGAGCGCGGTTATTATACATAAAGAATGACAGGTTTGGACAAGCGCGGCGTTGTGTGAGAAAAAAAATATTTTAGATAAGATAGATAATTAAGATATATAATATACTTTCAGGAGATAAAAATGAGCAACAAAATCGTAAAAGAAGCTTTGACATTCGACGACGTATTGCTGATTCCGGCGGCTTCGGAAGTGCTGCCCGCTACAGCCGATCTGCACACGACTTTGTGCGAGGGAATCAACTTGAACATTCCCCTCATGAGCGCGGCGATGGATACCGTCACCGAGAGCAAGCTCGCAATTGCCATGGCGCGCGAGGGCGGCGTGGGCATAATCCACAAAAATATGACCATTGAGGAGCAGGCGGCGCAGGTCGACAAGGTTAAAAGGAGCGAGCACGGCGTCATAACCGACCCCTTCCACCTCACCCCCGAGCAACCCGTTTCGGCTGCCTGCGAGCTGATGGCTAAATACAAAATTTCGGGCGTGCCCATAACGACGGACGGAAAGCTCGTCGGAATTCTCACCAATCGCGATCTGCGTTTTGAGGATAATTTCGAACAGCCCATTGCAAACGTGATGACGAAGAAGAACCTCGTCACCGCGCCCGAGGGAACGTCGCTCGAACAGGCTCAGGCTATTTTGGGCAAGCACAGAATAGAAAAGCTGCCCATTGTGGACAAGCAGGGATATTTGAAGGGGCTTATCACCATAAAGGACATAGAAAAATCCATACAATACCCCAACAGCGCGAGGGATAAGAACGGAAGGCTGTTGGCGGGTGCGGCAATCGGCGCGTCGCCCGACGTTCTGGAGAGGGTGCAGGAACTCATTAAATCCAAAGTCGATATCGTCGTGCTCGATTCGGCGCACGGGCACTCCAAGGGCATTGTCAACGCCGTGGCGAAGGTCAAGAAAGCCTATCCCAATCTTCCCCTCGTGGCGGGAAACGTGGTTACGGCGGAGGCGACGAGAGACTTGATTGACGCGGGCGCGGACGTCGTTAAAGTTGGAATAGGACCCGGGTCTATCTGCACGACGAGGATTGTTGCGGGCATAGGCATGCCCCAGCTCACCGCCGTTTTGGACTGTGCTGAGCAAGCCGACAGAATGGGAAAGCGCATTATTGCCGACGGCGGCATAAAATATTCGGGCGATATCGTCAAAGCTATCGCCGCGGGAGCGAGCGCGGTTATGATAGGCTCGCTGTTTGCGGGGACGGCAGAGTCGCCCGGAGAACTTGAAATATACCAAGGAAGGAGCTTCAAAAGCTACAGAGGAATGGGATCGCTGCCCGCAATGGCGAAGGGCGGGAAGGAGAGATACTTCCAATCGGACAACAAAAAATTCGTGCCCGAGGGCGTTGAAGGCAGGGTGCCTTACAGGGGGGCGTTGTCCGACAGCGTCTTCCAGCTTATAGGCGGATTGCGCGCGGGCATGGGCTACACGGGCTGTGCGACAATCGAGGATTTGCGCAAGAACGCGAAGTTTGTGAAGATGACGGCGGCGTCGCTGGCGGAGAGCCACCCGCACGACATTTCGATAACCAAAGAGGCGCCGAATTATTCGCCGAAGAATTAAATTTTTGTGAGGAAAACCTTCATCCGTCTTTTTCTCACTTTGCTACGAAAAAGACACCTGTCTCGACGGCTGTAAGGTGTTTGACAGCCGTCTCGGGCACCGTGCGCGCGGACGTTTGCGCGCACTCTTCTCACACAAAAAAACAGCGGGTGTCCGCTGTTTTAAGAATTTTGTGTTCGTCCCTTTGAAAGGGGGAAGGTTATAATGAGGTTGAATTATTAGAAGCAGTCGCCGCATACCCGATGGGATCCTTCGACGGGCGCGCGGCTGTTAACGCCGCGCGCCGCTCAGGATGACAGGTTGGGAAGAGCGCATACCCTGTGGGATATTTCGTCGTACCGCTGCGTTAGCAGACTGCGCTCGACTTACAAGTCTCGCTTCGCTCTGCCGTTTCCCAAAGGGAACCCTCGGCAGGGCAGCGGGCTTACGCCCTCGCGCAATATGACAGGTTTGGACGAGCGCGGTTCATATTTGGTTTTAATGACAGGTTTGGACGGGCGCGGTTGTTATTGTTAATCATAAGCATTGCTCATCATAAGCGTTGCTCATAGGAAGCCGCGGTTCGGAGAAACGAGCGAGACAAGGAAAGCGAGCATTGACAAGGGGAGCGTACAAAGACGTACGTGACCCGAAGGCAAGCGGAGCTTGCGCGAGGGCGTTAGCCCGACGCTTGGTAGAAAAATTTTTCGCTGTGTAGAGAAAAATTTTTCACAAACACTGTATCGCGAAGTTTATACGAAGCGCGAAAGTTGATAGGAATAACTAATAAGGATATAAATATTCAAATGAATCACCAGAGAGTTCTTGTCCTCGACTTCGGGGGACAATACAACCAGTTGATTGCAAGAAGAGTGCGCGAGTTGGGCGTTTACTGCGATTTGATGCCCTCCGAAATGTCGCTTGAAAAAATCAGGCAATACGACCCCATAGGCATTATCTTTACGGGCGGACCAAACAGCGTTTACGAAAAGGACAGCCCCAAAATAGACGCGGGCGTATTCGCTCTCGGCATACCCGTGCTCGGCATATGTTACGGCTGCCAACTCACGGCGCATCTTTTGGGCGGAACGGTGCAGTCGGCGACGACTTCTGAATACGGAAAAGCCGAAGTTACATACAAAAAATCGCCCTTGACCGAGGGCATGCCCCAAAGCGCGGTGTGCTGGATGAGCCATACCGACAGAATAACCAAACTGCCCGATGGGTTCCAAAAAATCGCCGAGAGCGCCAACTGCCCATATGCGGCGTTCGGCGACGAGAAGAGGGGCATTTACGGCGTGCAGTTCCACCCCGAGGTCAACCATACCCAATACGGAATGAAGATACTTGAAAACTTCCTCTATAAGGTGTGCGGGGCGAAGGGAGACTGGACAATGTCAAACTTCGTCGCAAACAAGGTGAGGGAGCTGCGCGAGAAGATAGGCGACAAAAAGGTGCTTTGCGCCATGTCGGGCGGGGTGGATTCCGCCGTTGCCGCGACGCTCATACATAAGGCGGTGGGGGATAACCTTACCTGCGTGTTCGTGGACCACGGGCTTTTGCGCAAGTACGAAGCCGAAGAGGTGATGACCGTATTCCGCGACGGGCTTAAGATGAACCTCATAAAGGCGGACGCGGGCGAAATATTTTTGAAAAAACTCGAGGGGGTCACCGAACCCGAGACCAAGAGGAAGATAATCGGCGAGGAATTCATAAGGGCTTTCGAAGTCGAAGCCAAGAAGATAGGAAAGGTGGATTTCCTCGTTCAGGGCACTATATACCCCGACGTAATTGAGAGCGGCAAGGGCAAGAGTGCAGTTATAAAAAGTCACCATAACGTCGGCGGGTTGCCGTCGGTCGTCGATTTCAAGGAGATAATCGAGCCCCTTCGCGACCTCTTTAAGGACGAGGTGAGAAAGGTGGGCTTTGAGCTGGGGCTGCCGAGGAGCGTCGTGATGAGACAGCCATTCCCCGGTCCCGGACTCGCCATAAGAATAATGGGGGAAGTGACGAGGGAGAAGTTGGAGACCCTGCGCGACAGCGACTATATTCTTCGCGACGAGATTGCGAAGGCGGGGTTGGACGACAAGATCTGGCAGTACTTCACCGTTATAACCAACAGCAAGACGGTGGGCGTGCAGGGGGATTTCCGCACATACGAGAACGTTGTGGCGATACGCGCGGTGACCTCTCTTGACGCGATGACGGCGGACTGGGCGAGGATACCCTATGAGGTGTTGGAGACCATTTCCAACCGCATTGTGAATGAGGTGAAGCACGTGAACAGGATTGTTTACGACATTACTTCCAAACCGCCCGCAACCATTGAGTGGGAGTGAGAGGGAAAGTTGAAGGATAGAGAAAACCGCAGGGCTTTGAGGAAAAGCCCTGCGGTTTTTTTGGGGGGGATATAAAAGGAGAGCAAACCTTCTCTCCCCCGAACCTTATGGTTCGGGTACTCTCCCCCTTTTCGTTGAAAGGGGGAAAGTTATAATGAGGACAACGAAATGTTTGAAATGCAGACCGCATACCCGATGGGATATTTCGACAGGCGCGCAGCTTTTAAGCTGCGCGCCGCTCAATATGACAGGTTGGGACGGGCGGGGCACTCAATCGGTCTGCCGTTTCCCGCAAGCGGGAACCTTCGGCAGGGCGTCGCTTCGCTCGCGCGAAATGACAGCATAGGAAAAGCGGGGTTATTATTCATAATGAATGACAGGTTGGGACGGGCGGGATTATTAATCGCGCAGAATGACAACTTATGACGGGGGTATAAATAGAGAGGAAGGACAGGTGGGAAAAAGCGAGGGGGGATTAAATAACAGATTTTGTCGGCGGTATTGATTTTTTCAAAGAAGGGTGATATAATTACTTGATAAGAGAGAGATATTTCCGAATATCATAGAAAAGCAATACAAAAAGATACGGATATCTTTGAATTTGAGAGAGGGGAAAATATAAAAAAAGGATAGATATGGCGGATTGGGGGGAGATTAAAAAGTTAATAGACCCGCATAAGCAACCCGACAAACAGTTCTTTTTGGAACTTTTGGACGGCGACTTACAGCGCGAATATGAGCAAAAGCATTTAAAGGGCGTATTGCTCATGTTGAAGGCGCTGTATTTAAACGCGCTTGCAAAAAAAATGGAGGCTTTGAGGGCGGAAAGAGCCGAACTCATATCTTCACCCGAACATGACGCCGAAAAATACAAGCGGACGTTGGAGATAAACGCCGAGATATCCAAATTAAAACAGAAGAGAAATAGCTATAAGCCATTTTTTGAGGAGCCCTACTTTGCGAGAATGGACCTCGTCGACCAAAAGGAGGGATATAACAGCTACTATATAGGCAAAAAGGGCGACGAGGGCTTGGAGATCGTGGACTGGCGCGCGCCGCTTGCGCAGAGATATTACCAAAAGAGCCGAACGGCGTTTTCGATAAACGAATATGACTATACGCTGATTTTAAGAAGGGCGTTGAGGACGCTTAACGGAAAGCTCTTCGACATGAAGAACGAGTATTTATCGCTGTCGCAATACCTCACCCCCGAAGAGATTGGGGGAAGGGACGAGAGCTTGATTTTCGACCCCTTTTTGCGCGAAATTTTGGCGGGGCGCAAGGAAAAGCAGGAAATCTGCGATATCATAGAGACAATACAGGAGAAGCAATACGATCTTATCACCCTGCCCAGAGAGGAGCAATTTGTGGTGCAGGGAGTTGCGGGAAGCGGCAAGACCATGATTATGCTGCACCGCCTTTCATACGTCATGTACAACGACGACAAGATAAAGCCGTCGGACGTGCTCGTAATCACGCCCTCGGACTCCTTCAACGACTTTATCGACGAACTGTCCGCCGTGCTCGAGTTGGAGAAGGTGAGAACGAGCACCCTCGACAGCTACTTTTCGGCTATGTTGAAGAGCATAGGTCTCGATATAGATAAAAAGATAGACTATCGCGCCGAGCTGCCCGAAAGCTATCTGACATATATATATTCCCCCAAATTCCTTTCGGACGTGGAGAAGAAGCTGGGGAAGGTGTACGACGGGATATTCGGCATGTTCGCATCGGCGGACGCGGAAGAGGCGGTCGGCGGGGTGATTGCGGCGTGCGATAGTCAGACGGACGACTACGAGAAGATAAAAAACGCGAGCCTGAGGGTGAGGCGGTGCGTTTTGGGCGAGATAAAGGAAAAGCCCGACGGCGGGCTGTACTATACCAAGCAGTTCAGATATATGTTCAACTGCGTGCTCGACGTGCGCGAATTTCTCGGCTTGACGGGGGATAAGAGGATGGGAGAATACGCCTTTTTTTACAGGCAGTTTCTGTCATTCTATAAGTCGATAAGGTTTTTGAGGAAGTACGCGGACGGCATTTGCGGGGCGGCAATATCCGACCTTCAAAAGCTATCCGAGACGGTGAAAAAGGAAATTGCCGAGCTCAAACGCTATAAGATGATAATAGGCGAGAGCGAGGTTCTGACCTATTCGACGGGAATTGAGAAGCGCGAGCGGCTGATTGAGGAAATAGGGGAAATTTGCGGGTGCGTGGAGAGAATAAGAGGGGGATTTTTCGCCGTGTGCGACTTTTGCGACGTGCTGCGCGGCGACGACGACCTTGTATCGATAGGGAAGTGCGAGAACACGGTGGACGTTTTGAGATTTTTCTACCGCGAGACGGTGAAAAAGGCGAAGGCGAGAATGGGCGCGCCCACAATTTTAAACCGCACGGATCCCTTTGCGCTCTGCCTTATTCTGACTAAATTGGGATACGACCTTTCGCCGAAGTTTTCATTTTTATTCGTGGACGAGGCGCAGGATATATCGCCCGCAGAGTACGGCGTGTTGCGAGCCGTAAACGACAGGGCGGTTTTCAATATATTCGGAGATCTTAAACAAAATATAACCCCCGAAAGGGGAATTTCGGACTGGAAACAGCTTGGATTCAAGACCTTTGAGCTGGACTTGAACTATCGCAATACGAATGAAATAGTTGAATACGTATCAAAAAATCTTGGGATAAAGATGGCGTCAATAGGTCTGGACGGGTGCGAAATCAAGAGGATTGAGGCGCGCTCGGTGACGGCGGCGCTATCCGAAAAAAACGGGTTGAAAGCAGTGATTTGTTCCAAGAAAAATTTGGAGAAGTTTGCGAGGAAGAGCTATAACCTGATTGGGGAGACGGGGAAGATTTCAAAGACGAAGATTAACCTTATGACCGTATATGAGAGCAAGGGGTTGGAGTTCACAGCCGTGGCGGTGGCGGACGAGGATTTGAGCGTGAACGAGAGGTACATTGCCTACACGCGGGCGTTGAAGGAGTTGATGATAATCGGGTGACTCGCCGCAAGGAGACGGGGGAACCTTCATCCGTCTTTTTCTCGCTTCGTTACGAAAAAGACACCTGTCTCGACGGCTGTAAGGAAAACAGCCGTCTCGGGCGCCGTGCGCGCGGACGTATGCGCGCACTCTTCTCACACAAAAAAACAGCGGGTGTCCGCTGTTTTAAGAATTTTGTGTTCGTCCCTTGCTAATGGGGAAGGTCAAAATAAGGTGGGATTATTAGAAATAGTCGCCGCATACCCGATGGGATATTTCGGCAGGCGCGCGGCGTTTAAGCCGCGCTCCGCTCTGCCGTTTCCCAAAGGGAACCCTCGGCAGGGCAGCGGGCTTACGCCCTCGCGCAATATGACAGGTTGGGAGGGAGATAATATACCCCCCACTTCATTGAGGAGTGGGGGGATTAAGATATTGGGTTATGATGCGGAGGCGGACTTCTCCATTTTTAAATGTTGTTTGGCGTGCCTTATCTGACGCTTGATGGGGAACGCCCAGAAGATGGAGATAAGCCAAAGAAGGAGATAGCATATGCCGCTCACCCATGCGGTGGTGGATATCGCGCCGAAGAGGGCGAGCATATCCGCGCTCATTATATTCAGGCTCCCCAATATGGGAACGGCAACCAAGGGTGCGACGCCGAAGATGAGACAGGGGATAAATCCCAATAACTTTACATACCACATCAACACGCGCTTATTCTTGGTGAAGGTGTGCACGAATGCGAAGATAAACAGTATAAGATAGAGGGCGGGGAAGGTAAGGAGTACGCCCGACGCAATCTTCAAATACTTCTGCGACTCCTTTAAGGTCTGATCTATGCCCGAATCTTCTGAGCCGCCGCTGCTTTTTAATAAGCCGTTTACAAGGTCGTTATAGTTGGTGTATACCTTATTTTCCGAGCTCCCCGAGGTCTGCGAAGCGGTGGGCACGGGGGTTGCCGCCGCGCTCTCGCCGTTTTCGTCCGCCGAGTTCATGAACTTGGAGACGGTGACGCATATGAGGGCTTCCATGGACATCTCTTCGCCCTTTTTGTCGAGTTCTGCCTTGGTCTCGTCATATAAATCGAGTATGTAGTCCTGCACGTTGTCTAAATCCGAAGTCGAGATTAGGGAGTTGCCGTTCTTGTCCTTCGCCTGTTTTTGAAGCTCTGCGGCGAGGTCCTTTGCGGCGTTCTCCGCCGCCGTGCGATCTTGCGCCGTTGCGAGCCCGTCGAACTTGTCGAGAATTACTTCGACGTCGAGATTTTCGGTGTCTACGTCGGCGCCCGAACTTTCGAGAATTTGGGGAATCATCGTTACCGCGACGGTGCCGACGAGGTTATCGGCAACCTGTGACACTGCGTCCGCGGCATAGCCCGAGATGTGCTCGGTGGGGTCTTCGGCAAAGGCGACTTTGGTGACGTCCATTATCGAAAGGCTCAGTTTCATGCCGTTGAGACTCTGCAATACGGTCGCTATCGTGTCCTCCGCACTGCCCGACGAGCTTGACGAGGACGAGGAGCTCTCGGACGAGTCGCTCTTGGTTATCATGGTGACGAGAGTGTCGGAGACTGCGCCGACGTCGATGGTTATGAGGGGTGCAAACACGAGGGTGAGAGCCGCCAAGAGCGCCAAAAGCATAATGGCGATGTTGACGGGAATAAGTCTCTTCTGATTGCGGTCTATGACCTTTTGGGGTTCGGCAACGTTAAAGTCTTTTGCCATTTTTTCAAATTCCTCCTGAAAAGTTTGGACATGCGGCGGGATTGCAATACAATAGATTGCAGTCGGCAGCACAGACCTAACATAAATATTGTAACATTTTATCATTTATCTGTCAATATAAAATAAAAAAAAGCTATCTTTTATAAATTAAAGGGGGGATATCCTTGCAAAAAACGCCCCGATTTTATATAATAAAAGCATGATTGATAAGCGACACATACGCAATTTCTGCATTATTGCGCACATAGATCACGGAAAATCCACTTTGGCGGACAGGCTGATGGAGAGCACGGGGCAGGTTTCCGAAAGGGACATGGAAGAACAGCTTCTCGACTCGATGGACATAGAGCGCGAGAGGGGGATAACCATAAAGCTTGCGCCCGTCAGAATGTTCTATAAGGCAGACGACGGGGTGGAATATGAATTTAATTTAATTGATACGCCGGGGCACGTGGACTTTACCTATGAAGTTTCGCGCTCGCTCGCAGCATGCGAGGGGGCGATACTCATCGTGGACGCCACCCAAGGGGTGGAGGCGCAGACGCTGGCGAACGTCTACCTGGCAATCGAAAACAACCTTGAGA
This sequence comes from uncultured Clostridia bacterium, assembly GCA_947631325.1. Taxonomy (GTDB): domain Bacteria; phylum Bacillota; class Clostridia; order Christensenellales; family Borkfalkiaceae; genus Coproplasma. The sequence goes on from CANRKX010000016.1 coordinate 19,357, forward strand.
TTTTGCCCGTCATAAACAAGATAGACCTCGCTTCCGCCCGCCCCGACGAGGCGAAAAAGGAGATTGAGGAAGTTATAGGGCTGGACGCGTCATACGCCCCCCTCGTCTCGGCGAAGGAAGGCATAAACATAAAGGAAGTGTTGGAGGACGTGGTGAAGTACTTCCCCCCGCCCTCGGGCGACGACGACGCGCCGTTGAAGGCGCTCGTGTTCGACAGCTATTACGACAACTACAAGGGCGTTATCTTATTCGTGAGGATTAAGGACGGGTGCGTCAAGGCGGGGGATAAGATAAAGACCTTCCGCTCGGACAGGGTGTACGAAGTGACCGAGACGGGGGCGTTCAACCCCGCGCTCGTGCCAAAGAACGGACTTTTTTCGGGAGAGGTCGGCTATATCGCCGCTTCAATCAAGTCAATTCAGGACGTGGCGGTGGGGGACACCGTGACGGGGGCGGAGAGACCCGCCGACGAGCCGCTACCCGGATATAAAAAGGTTCAAAGCGTGGTGTTCTGCGGGATATATCCCCTCGACGGGAGCAAGTTCGGCGATTTGAAGGACGCACTTTTGAAGCTTCAATTAAACGACGCTTCGCTTATATTCGAGCCCGACACCTCGCAGGCGTTGGGGTTCGGGTTCAGGTGCGGATTTTTGGGACTTCTGCACATGGAGATAATTCAGGAGAGGATTGAAAGGGAATTCGGACTTGATATAATTACGACCGCGCCGTCGGTGAGCTATAAAGTCGTTAAGACGGACGGGACGGAGATGTTTGTGGACAACCCCTCGCATCTTCCGCCCGTGTCGGAAATTTCATACATGGAAGAGCCCATCGTAAAGACGGAGATATTTTCGCCGCCCGACTACCTCGGGCAGATAATGGACCTGTGCCGCGAGAAGAGAGGAACCTTTTTGCAGATGACCTACCTCGACAAGAGCAGGGTGAAACTTGAATACGATTTGCCCTTAAATGAGATTATATTCGACTTTTTCGACGCGGTGAAGTCGCGGACGAGGGGATATGCGAGCTTTGACTATGAGCTTAAAGGCTATGAAAAGAGCAAGCTCGTCAAACTCGACATACTCTTAAACGGCGAGGTGTGCGACGCGCTGTCCATGATAGTTCACGAGGACTCGGCGTACGCGCGGGGCAGAACGCTATGCGAAAATCTTAAAGACGCAATCCCAAGGCAGCTCTTCGAAGTTCCCGTGCAGGCGGCGATAGGCGGAAAGATAATCGCCCGAGAGACGGTAAAGGCGATGAGGAAGGACGTGCTTGCCAAGTGCTACGGCGGCGATATAACCAGAAAGAAAAAACTGCTTGAAAAGCAGAAAGAGGGAAAAAAGCGCATGAGACAGATTGGCAACGTTGAGGTGCCGAGCGAAGTCTTTATGCAGATATTAAAGACCAACAAGGACTGACATGAATTTTTTCGGCAGGGTTTACGAGATAGTAAAAAATATTCCGCGCGGGAAGGTGCTCTCCTATGGCGACGTTGCGCGCCTTGCGGGTTGTCCGCGTTTAAGTCGGCAGGTGGGCTACGCGCTCCACTGCAATCCGTGCCCCGACGAAATTCCCTGCCACAGAGTGGTTTTCAAAAACGGACAAGTGAGTTCGGGCTTTGCCTTCGGCGGCCCCGAAGTTCAGCGCGCAATGCTCGAAGCCGAGGGGGTTGAATTTTCGGCGGACGGCGAGATAGATATGAAAAAATTCAGGTGGGAGGTCGACTGATGGCAGGTATATACGTACATATACCCTTTTGCAAATCCAAATGCAGATACTGCGACTTCACTTCCTTCCCCGACAAACTGTGCTTTGCCGAGAGCTATATGGCGTGCGTCTACCGCGAAATGGCGTTAAGACAAAAGGAGCTGGAAAGCTATACATTCGATACCCTGTACATAGGCGGGGGAACGCCGTCGGTGGTGGACGAGAGCTATATCGCAATGCTCGTGGCGGCGGCGAGGAAGAATTTCAAGTTAAAAGAGGACGCCGAGATAACCATAGAGATAAACCCCGGGACCATAAGCGCGGGGAAGGTTGAGATGTATTCAAAGTGCGGCATAAACCGCTATTCGGTGGGGCTGCAGTCGGCGATTGACGGACAGCTTCGGGAATTGGGACGGACGCACACTTTAAACCAATTTATAACCTGCGCAAAGCTTTTGAAGGGCAAGAATTTCAACGCCGACGTGATGATCGGGCTTAAAGACCAGACGGCGGACGACGTGAAAAAGACGATTGAAGTGGCGGCGGCGTTCGGGGCGAAACACATATCCATGTATGCGCTGACGCCCGAGGACGGAACGCCCATATATTCAGATTATCTCAACGGCGAACTGCCCGACGGCGACGAGGTGGCGGCGCTCTACGACGAGGGATATAAGAGGCTCGAAGAGCTGGGATTTTTGAGATACGAGGTCTCAAACTTCGCAAAAAAAGGATTTCAAAGCAGGCATAATTTAAACTATTGGCGGCGGGGGGAATACATAGGATTCGGCGTGGCGGCGTCGTCGTGCATAAATAACGTGAGACTTACGAATACCTTCGACCTCGACGAATATTTCAAGTGTATTTTATCCGGTCACCTTGCCGTTATCGACAGCGAAAAAATCGACAAAGAAGGGCAAAAGGAAGAGAAGATAATGTTGGCTTTGAGGACGGCGGAGGGGCTTAATATAGACGAGTTCAACGCCGAGTTCGGGGGAGATTTTTTGAAGGATTACGGGGCGGCTATCAAAAAAACGTGCGAATATATTGAAATTTTTGAGGGAAGGCTGAAAATCAAGGACAGATATCTGTTCGTGCAGAATTCAATAATCGTGGAATTTTTGAGGGGATAAGATGGAGTTTACTTACGCGCAATCGACCATTTCACACTTAAACGAGGTGATGGAAATTTATCAGGGCGCACAGGCATATATGGCGGCGCACGGCAATCCGCAGTGGGACAAGGGCTTCCCTGCCGAAAACGACATTAAAGGCGGAATTTTCGGGGGGATTATCTATGAAGTTATCTCGGGCGGGAACATTGCCGCGGTGTTTTCCGTCGTCAATCACGAGGGAAATTACGACGAGATAGAGGGAAAATGGCTGACGGACGGCAACTATCTTGCCGTACACAGGCTTGCCGTTGCAGAACCTTTCAGGGGGAGCGGGGCGGCAAAATACATTTTAAGCGTCGCCGCGCCCGAACTTGCAAAGCTGCGCGGCAGGACGAGCATAAGAATGGATACCCATGAGAAAAACGGACCTATGCTGAATTTATTGAAAGAGCAGGGGTTTTCGCGGTGCGGAATAATATACGTTTCGAGAAATTACACCGAGCGCATCGCGTTTGAAAAGATACTGTAATTTTTGGTGGATATCACCCTTCCCGAAGAGCCGTCAATCAAAAAGGCGGTGACCTTGCTCTGCCTGTCGCACACGCCGACATAGTAGTAGCAGGCGTCGTCATATATCAATCTTATGGATATTTCGCCCAAAAAATTGCCGTTACTTTGAAGATTTTGGAAGGTCTGCGGGGAGTTTTCGACGGCTATCGACAGGGCTTCGTCGGAGGATATCACACCCTTATCCTTTACGGGAAGGGCGCAAAAGGAGGAGGTCGTATCGTCGAAAGTGAGGGTGCAATCCACGCCGTCGGACGAGAAGGGGGCGGAGGAAAAGACAATGGAAAAGCCGTCCTTTACGGCTTCATAGTTCATTTCGCCCGAGAAGGAAGAGATGGAAATTTGGGCGGTTTGGGGATTTTTTTTGAACTTTACGAATACTTCGACGAGGTCGCACCCCTCGCCGCATATGCCGTCGGCATTGTATGGCTGTTCGCGGCACACGCAGTTGATCGTGAGAGACAGGCTGTCGTCGCGATATAAATATATTTCACTGCGGCGTTCGGAGACGTATCGGGAGTAGTCGACTTGCTTGGCGCAAGCCGAAAGGAAGAGGGGGAAGCAAAGAAGGGTCGCGAACAGGATAAAAAATTTTTTCATACAATAATATATTAGCGGCGGCGTTCGATATGAACGCCGCCGCTAAAAAGTTTTTATATGAGTTTTAGCCGTTTTTAATCTGTATTCGCGTCTTCGTCGGTTGAGACGCCGTCTGAATTAATTGAATAGCCGTCGGTTGCGGGGGCTGTTTCGGGGGCGGGAAGTTCGCCGTCGGCTGCGCCGTCGGTTGTTAAACCGCGCTTCTTTTTGAGATAGGCGGGCATTGCCTTGATAAGGGCGACTATGCACCCGACGATTATGCCGACGACAACGCTTAAAATTATTGCAACAACTGCGGACATGCCGCCGTCGGTCTGCAAGAAGGCGCCCTCGTGGGTTATCTTCGCCGCTTCGTTGTGGAGCTCGACGAACATATCGCCGTACTCGTCGGAGATGCTTTGAAGTTCGTTGCGCACCGCGTCGAGACGCTTGCCGAAGTTGGCGATGCCCTCCTTTTGTGTAAGTTCGCCCTCGGGAACGGTGATGTTGATTATGTTGCTGTCGTGATCGCGGGAGACGCAGTCGCCGAAACCGTTCTTTTCGAGATATTCGGCAATCGTCTTAATCTCGTTTTCGTCGGAGGTTATCTGCCTTGCGAGCTCATAGACGCTCGAAATAAATCCGTCGCCGACGATGCTGTCGGGCGTAATCTTTTCGCCGAACATCATATTCCAAATCTTCTTGTTGTTATCGAGATTTTCCTTAATGGTGGGATAGCTCTCGGCATAATTTTTAAGGCTTGCCATGTCGATTACATAGCGGTTGTCGATGAGTTCGGACGAGGCGAAGGTGATTTCATTCTGTATCTCGTCGAGCTTGCCCGAGACTGACCTGTAACTGTCGGTTATCTTGCCTATATTGAGGTCTTGGGAAGTGAGGAGGGAGTTGTAGCTTTCGTCGAGATACTCGGCTTGAAGGTTGAGATATTTAATCTTATCGTCGAAGTTCTTAGCTGAGTCATAGTTTTTGAGGTCGGCGTCGTGCGAGAGACTCTTCGCCCAATCCCTGACGTGGCGGATGGGCTTTTCGATAATCTGAGAGAGGAAGGCGGAAGCCTGATCTTCACTGTTGAAGCAGGAAGCCTTTACCGAGACTTGGTACTTGGTTTCGACGAGGGTGTTGGTGACTTCCTCATAAATCTTCGTTATGGAGAGCGAGCGGACGAGCTTGTTTTCGTCGATATCCTTGAATTCGTCGGAGCTTGAAAGGGCGTCTTCAACCGAATCGCGCGAGACGATATCGCGATAATCGAAAGCCACGTTGTCGGGATATTTGCCCGAGTCCGAACCCGCGAAGTTGACGTTGAATGTGGTTGTGTATTGAGTTTTGGCGGCGTTATACCCGAAAAGCAAGCCCAGAGAGCCTGCGATTGCGATGACCGCGGCGATGATGAGCGCCAGCCACTTCTGCGACGCGATGACGCGGAATATATCGCCCAACGTTACGCCTGCCTGTTCTTCTTCCATAATTTTCCTCCGAAAGTTTTCACCTACATATTATATATGTTTAGTTTGCCCTTGTCAATTAAAAAATAACAGGTTATCGGGCGGAGAGATATATAGTGGGGATTTGGACGGGGATTGGGGGTGCGGCGGGGGAAAATTGGCGGAGAGCGGGCGGGATTTTGGCGTTGACATTTGGCGGAGCATAAGCTATAATATACCCTGAAACAAAAGGGAGCGGCAATATGAAAATCTGCGTTTTCGGTGCGTCGAGCGCGCACATTGAGAAAAAATATATAGATTGCGTCGAGGAGCTCGGCGAGAAGATGGCGAAGAGGGGTCATTCCCTCGTCTTCGGCTGCGGGGCGACGGGGCTGATGGGCGCCGCCGCGCGCGGGGTCAAGAGAGGAGGGGGATATATTCACGGGGTTATCCCCGAATTCTTCCGCGACGAGGGGGTGGAGGTTTTATACGACGGCTGTGACGAGGTGACCTTTACCAAGACCATGTCGGAAAGAAAGCAGAAGATGGAGGACTTTGCGGACGCATTCATTATAGTACCCGGGGGGATCGGAACCTTTGAGGAGTTCTTCGAGGTGCTGACTTTAAAACAGCTCGGCAGGCACTCTAAACCAATCGCCATAATGAATATAGGGGGATATTACGACGACCTCGAAAAGTTCATGAAGTCGGTGACGGACAAGAAATTCATAACTTTCAAGTGCTACGAAATGTATTCATACTTTAAGGACGCGGACGAAATTCTGGACTATATCGAGGGATACGTGCCCGACGGCACCCCCTGGCAGAAGTTGAAGATAGGCGACTGATGGATATTGCCTTTGTTTGTCTCGGCAATATTTGCCGTTCGCCGATGGCGGAGCTCATATTCAATAAAATCGCCGCCGAGAGGGGATTTGACGGGGAGATGCGGGCGATATCTTTCGGCACTTCGGACTGCGAAGAGGGCAATCCCATATACCCGCCTGCCTTAAAGACGCTGAAAAGTCACGGCGTGGAGGGGAGCCACCGCGCAAGGCAGTTGACGCTTGCCGACGTGAAGAACTGCGGATATATCCTCGTGATGGACAGCGGGAATTTGTTTGACGTGTTGAGGCTGACGGGCGGGGGATTTTCGGAGAAGATATTCAAGCTGTGCGATTTTTGCGACAGACCGAGAGACGTTGACGACCCGTGGTACACGCGGGATTTCGAGAGGGCGTACTTTGACATCGTTGACGGAATTGAGGGATTTTTGAGGTTTTTGGGGAAGGGGGGAGTGTGAAAAATACTGCCGAAAAAAACCTTCTCTCCCCCGAACCTTAGCGGTTCGGGTACTCTCCCCCGCAAGCAGGGGAAAGTTATAATGTGGTGGGAGTATTAGAAATAGGCACCGCATAACCCGATGGGATATTTCGACAGGCGCGCGGCTATTAAGCCGCGCGCCGCTCAATATGACAGGTTGGGAGAGGCGGGGTTCTTAATCGCTCTGCCGTTTCCCGCAAGCGGTTCTCGACGGCTGTAATGAAAGGCAGCCGTCTCGGTCATCGTGCGCGCGGACGTATGCGCGCACTCTTCTCACACAAAAAAACAGCGGGTGTCCGCTGTTTTAAGAATTTTGTGTTCGTCCCTTAAAAAGTGGGAAGGTTATAATGAGGTGGGATTATTAGAAATAGTAACCGAGACCACCATGGGATTTCTCCACTCAATCGAGCGCGTTGCGCTCTCAATCGGTCGAAATGACAGGTTGGGACGGGCGGTTTTAAATGTTCATCACGAGCCGCGGTTCGGAGAAACGAGCGAGACAAGGAATAATAAGGAAAAAATAATTGGAAGTGATCGCCGCATACCCGATGGGATCCTTCGACAGGAGCGCGGCGTTAACGCCGTGCTCCGCTCAGGATGACAGGTTGGGACGAGGCGCGACACAGTTATGCGACGCAGATATGCACCGCGCTGCGTTAGCACGAAAAAAGCGGACATAAGTCCGCTTTTTTATCAACCTCAGCTCTTTTGTGCCGCCTTTTTGCGGAAGAGGTGCTTTTCTTTCTTCTCCTCCCCTCGCCTATCCTTGCCGTAGAAGAAGAGGGCGACGGTGCCGGGACCCACGTGCGAGCCCGTGCACATATCATAATATTCGACAATTACGTCCTTTGCGCCGCGCTCCTTTATCATCTTGGCAAGCTCCAACGCGTCCTCCTCGCTGTCGGCGTGGCATATAGCCGCGACGTGCTCGGAAGGGCTTTCGGCTATCTCCGAATAGGCTTCGGCGAGGGCGGCGATTGCCTTTTTTCTGCCGCGGACCTTATCGAACGAGACGATCTTGGCGTTGTCGGCTCCGTCTGCGCGGAGGACGGGCTTGATATTCAACAGCGTCCCCGCTATGGCGAGCGTCGCCGAAATTCTGCCCGTGCGCTTTAAATATTTGAGGTCGCCCACCGTCAGATAGCTGTTTATCTTATAGGCGTTGTCCTTGACCCACTCGGCGCAGGTCGTGACATCCTCGCCCATGTCGCGCAGCATTGCGGCGTGCAATACCTGCAAGCCTTCGCCCATCGATGCGTTGGCGCTATCGCACACGACCACCTTTCTGTCGGGGAACTCCTCTAAAAGCTCCTTTTGAGCCGCCTTTGCCTGCTCGAAGGTGCCGCTTATGCCCGAAGAAATGAAGAACATTATCGCGTCCTTGCCCGCCTTTAAAGAGGGGAGAAGGGCGTCTTTTATTACGTCGCTCGTCATGAGCGAGGTCTTGACTTCGGCGCCCTCGCGCATGGCGGCATAGAAGCGTTTGGCGACTTCGCTGTACGGCTCGTCGCCCTGTCTGCACACCCTGTCGTCGCCGTTCACCGAGATGACGAAGGGGACGACGCGGATGTCGTTCTTTTTCACGAGTTCGTCGGGAATGTTTGCGCCCGAATCGCAATATACGTCGAATTTTGTCATTTTCTGCTCCTTGGGGTAGGATAAAGTAAAAATTCCGCCTGCCCCGTCGAAATATGGGGAAAATCTTTAAGGGATTGCCCGAGGATTTGCCCCTTTTTTTGATATACTCTATACTAATTATAATCATTTTGCAAGCCGAAAAAGCCCGATTGAACTCCACGAGTCG
>CANRKX010000017.1 GCA_947631325.1 uncultured Clostridia bacterium
CTCTCGCCCTTCTCAAATCGCCCTTTCTGTGAGGTCCGTCAAGAACCATCTGGTCGCCCGTGTAGGCGTGAATGGTGGTCATATAGCCCTTCTTGATCTTGCAGAGCTTGTTGAGGGTGTCCGCCATGGGTGCAAGGCAGTTGGTGGTGCAGCTTGCAGCCGAAATAACGGTGTCGCTTGCCTTAAGGGTATTTTCGTTGACGCTGAATACTATTGTGGGAAGATCGTTGCCTGCGGGAGCCGAAATTACGACCTTTTTAGCGCCGGCAGTTATGTGCGCAGACGCCTTTTCCTTGGAGCAGTAGAACCCTGTGCACTCGAGAACGACGTCTACATCGTGATCCTTCCAAGGAAGATTTGCGGCGTCCTTCTCCGCATAAATCTTGATGGTCTTGCCGTTGACGGTGATGGAATCTTCGCCCGCAACAACGGAATCTGCATACTTATATCTGCCCTGAGCCGAGTCATACTTCAAAAGATGAGCGAGCATCTTGGGGCTGGTCAGGTCGTTGATGGCGACTATCTCATAGCCTTCGGCATCAAACATCTGCCTGAATGCGAGACGACCGATACGACCGAATCCGTTGATTGCAACTTTTACGTTTGCCATATTTATATTTTCCTCCGAAAAACTTATTCTCTTTAAACCGAAATCATTATAACAAATAATCTTGATTAAGTCAATTGAATTTCACCATTTCATTTATAAACAAAATTAAGGCGTTTGAAAAGTGATTTTACAATATTTATAAAATATTTTTTCAAAATAGACTTGAAAAATAAACTGAAATCAATTATACTTAATTATGGTAAATATTTTGCCAAAATAATTGTATGATTCGGAGGTTTTTATGGCGTTGGTTTCGGCAAAGGAAATGCTGGAAAAGGCAAGGGACGGCAAGTATGCCGTCGGGCAGTTCAATATAAACAATTTGGAGTGGACAAAGTCCATTTTGCAGACTGCCGAAGAGCTTAAATCGCCCGTTATTTTGGGTGTATCCGAGGGCGCGGGCAAATATATGACGGGGTTCAAGACGGTTGCGGCTATGGTCAAGGCGATGATAGAGTGCCTTAACATCACCGTTCCCGTTGCGCTCCACCTCGACCACGGCACCTATGAGGGCTGCTACAAGTGCATTGAGGCGGGCTTCTCCTCCATTATGTTCGACGGCTCGCACTTCCCCATTGATGAGAATGTGGCAAAGACAAAGGAACTTGTCGCCGTCTGCAAAAAGTTGGGGTTGAGCCTTGAAGCCGAAGTTGGCGCTATCGGCGGCGAAGAGGACGGAGTTATCGGGAAAGGCGAGTGCGCCGACCCCGAAGAGTGCAAAAAGATTGCAGACCTCGGCGTCACCATGCTTGCGGCGGGCATAGGCAACATTCACGGCAAGTATCCCGCGGATTGGCCCGGGCTCTCCTTTGAAACGCTTGCGGCTGTAAAGGCAAAGGTTGGCAATATGCCCCTCGTCCTCCACGGCGGCACGGGTATTCCCACTGATATGATCAAAAAAGCAATCTCCCTCGGCGTTGCGAAGATAAACGTCAACACCGAGTGCCAGCTCTCCTTCCAGGCTGCGACGAGAAAGTATATCGAAGAGGGCAAGGACCTTCAAGGCAAGGGCTTCGACCCGAGAAAACTGCTCGCCCCCGGCGCGCAAGCCATCAAGGACACCGTCAAGGAAAAAATGGAGATTTTCGGAAGCATCGGCAAGGCGTAAATTTTAATATCTTAAAAAATAACCTCCGCGAACGGGCGGAGGTTTATTTTTTTGCGGGTTGCGCAAAATCAAGAATATGAAACGTAAAATTACCGCGATTTTGATTTTAATGTGCATTGCAATTTTACTTTTGCCCGCCTGCAATATTGACAAAGACCAATCGGTCAAGGCGGTCACCGCCCCCTACATTGCCCAATACGAATGTACCCAAGCACGGCTCGGCGAGACGGATATCCTCGAAAAATATGAATATATACGCATAATTTTTTTGAATAAGGACGAGCTTGAAGTGCAAATCAAGAGAATTGACGGCGAGAAGCAATCGGCAAAGGGCAACTACTCGATAGACCCCGACACCCGCGAACTTACGGGTGAAATTGGAATTTTGGGCTTTAAATTCCGCGAAAAGGTGATTGTGAAAAACGGGCAATTCACCATATCCAAAAACTTCGGTTCCAAACCGCTTTTCGTAAAATTTGAGATAATATAAAACTTGCGGCTTCGCGGAATTTCGCGGAGCCGCTCTTAAATTAAATCAACTTTCGCCCTCTTTATTATCGGGCTGTTCCACCTCGCCTTTATTGCGTTCGGCGCGGGCTTTAAACAGCTTTTGGATATAACACGTAATAAAGTGCCCCGCAACGCCGCAGGCGGAACCTATCAAAATGCCGCCGAGCACGTCCGACGGATAGTGCAGGCAGAGATATATACGCGACAGCGCGACAAGGCAAGCGACGATAAGTGCGGGCGCGCCCTTCCACTTGTATCTGAACGTCAACGCGATTGCCGCCGCAAAGGTTGAAGCCGTGTGCCCCGACGGGAAGGACGAATCGGTGGGTTGACGTATGCCGAATGCGCTGTAAAACGAGGTTATCTCCTCCCACTCCGTCCAAGGTCTTGCACGGTTGACGGACAGTTTTAAAATTACGTTGACAATCAGCACGTCGAAAATCAGCGATACGGCAACGGCAACGCCCGCCCAGCGCGTCTTTTTAAAAATAAGAAGGACCGCCGCGGTGACAATGGCAATGAGCCCGAATTCGCCAAGCCACGTTATGCCCACCATAATATAATTGAGCCACGCTTGCGAATGAAACGTGGCGTCAAACCATTTTAAAATTTCCAAATCCATAGCTTTCAGGGCTTATAATTGCCCGTAATCTCCTCCAACCCCTCGTTTTCGGCGGAATTTTCTATTATATCGTCGATAGTTATCTGCCCGTCGCCGCCCGAAGCGTTCAAAATCCTGTTCGTCTCCTCGTCATAGGAAGCAAAGTCGTACTCCATCTTGCCGAGAGCGGGGTCGTTATACATATCTATAATTTTTTGCCTGAGCACAGCCGCTTTATGCCTGTTATAAAACCAGACGGCAAGGCTGACTATTGTCAGTGCGGCGAATATCCCGCCCGCAACGATTGCAATTATATACTTTATCTCCATAAAATTATTTTACATCTCATATCAAAAAATGTCAAGTTTTAAATTGCATTATCCGACTCAATGTTGTATAATATACATAATTATGAACATTGACGAAAAAAATACGTTTATCGACAAGAGAATAATCAAGACAAAGAACAGCATCAAAAACGCCTTTTTGGAGCTGGTCGTCGAGAAAGATATAAATAAGATAAGCGTCTCCGACCTCGCGGCAAAGGCGCTTGTCAACCGCTCGACTTTCTATCTCCATTACGAAGGAGTCGACGGGGTGGCGCAGGAAATCGAAGAAGAAATTTCGGCGAGAATAGAGAGCTGTATCGAAGATTTCGACGTAACGCAGATAAACACTTCCGTCTGCAACGTATTCAGAAAACTGACGTCGAGGCTGGACGAGGTGCCGCTGATTAAAAAGTACATAATTTCCTCCACCAACTCGCAGAACGTCATAGCGAGGCTGAAAGAAATTTTTGCCGAAAAGACGGAGAGCGCGATAGTCAAAAAGATGCACATCTCACAGCCCGACAAATACGCAATAATTTTCGCCGCGTCGGGAATTGTAGATTGCTACATTCATTGGGTGCGCTCGGGCGACCAATCGACCACCCTCGACAAGCTTATTAACGAAATAAGTTCGATAACCGAACTCATAATCGTCAATATCAAAAAAATTAACTGAATTAAAACAATCATTGAGGCGGCTAAACCGCCTTTTATTTTTTCATATTTTACGCATATTATAAATATATTTTAAGTAATATGAAAAAAATTCTTTTCAGCGGCGGCGGAAGCGCGGGGCACGTCATTCCCAACGTCGCCTTGATTGAGGAACTGCGCGAAAAATATCAGTGCGCATACATCGGCACGGACGGGATAGAAAGGGAAATTTGCAGGCAGAACGGCATTGAATTCTATCTTTGCCCCGCCCCAAAGTTGCGGCGGGGAAAGATATTTTGCAATCTCCCCCTCCCCTTCAAACTCATCTCGTCGGTGAAGCTTGCGGGGAAAATAATTGAAGAATACTCCCCCGACCTCGTATTCTGCAAGGGCGGATTTGCCTGCGTTCCCGCCGCGCTCGCCGCAAAAAAACGCAATATCCCCGTAATAACCCACGAATCGGACGTGAGTTGCGGGCTGGCGAATAAATTTATAGCCAAAAAGTGCGTTAAAACGCTGACCTCCTTCCCCTCCGCCGCCCGCCAATTCAAAAACGGCATATGCACGGGCTCGCCGATAAGGAAAAATCTCGAAAACCGTGACAGATTTGAAGGGATGAAGCACTTCGGGCTGGATATGCGCCCCACCATTCTCGTCTTGGGCGGCGGAAGCGGGTCGAAGATAATCAACGAAAATATCAGAAAGATTGCGCCCAAACTCTGCAAGGATTACAATATTCTGCACCTCTGCGGCAAGGGAAATTACGTTGATTGCAATATTTACGGCTATCGTCAGGCGGAGTTTTGCGCGGATATGGGATTGGCTTACGCCTGTGCGGACTGCGCCGTGTCAAGGTGCGGTTCCAACGCCGCTTTCGAACTCATTTCCCTTAAAATCCCCACTCTCTTTATCCCCCTCGAAAACAGGTCGAGCAGGGGCGACCAAGTGAAGAACGCAGAATATTTCGATAAATTCGGGCTGTGCAAAACTCTGAGAGAGGGCGACCTATCTCCCCAATCGCTTGACGACGGCATAAGAAATTTAATGAAGGACGGCAAAATAAAAGCCGCGCTCGACATTTCAAACGTCAGGCGCGGAAACGAAAATATAATAAAAGAGATTACAAATACGATTCGATGACAATCTTTATTGCAATCGCTATCAACACAAGACCGCCGATGATTTCGGCAATGCTCGCCTTTTTGCGGAAGAGTTTGCCCACTTTTATGCCGATAATTACACCCACCGCGGCGATAATAAAGGTCGTGACGCCGATGATTATGACGCTGACCCACGCCCAAAGTTGCAATATATCGACGCCCTCGAGCATGGCGTTCAGGCTGAACCCGACGGCGAGGGCGTCAATGCTCGTTGCCACGCCCTGAACCAACAGCTCGGCAAACGAAAACTGTTTGGGCTTCAACTCCTCTTCGGGCGCGCGAAGTTCCCTTATGCCGTCGAAAATCATCTTACCGCCGATAAAGACGAGGAGCGCAAAGGCTATCCAATGGTCGAAAGCCTCAATCTGTTCTAAAAAGAGCAATCCCACATAGAAGCCGATAATGGGCATAGCCGCCTGAAAGAACCCGAAAGTTAGGGGAATGAGAACGGCTTTCCGCTTTGTGAGGTCGCGATAAACCATGCCGTCGCAGATGGATACGGCGAAAGCGTCCGCCGCCAGCGACACGCCCGCAAGGAATACCGAGACAAAAATAGCAAAAGTCATAAAATTATTATAGCATACGCCATTTCGGGTGTAAATATTATATGTAAAAAATAAACATAAAATTTTTTCAAAAGTGCCCAAAAGCGGTTGCTTTTTTTTATAATTTAAGTATAATTTATGTTGATATTCAAATTGAGGTGTAGCGCAGCTTGGTAGCGCGTCTGGTTAGGGACCAGAAGGTCGTGGGTTCAAGTCCCGTCACCTCAACCAATTTAAGCCCGTTTTTGAGCGATTTTCGCCCAAAAACGGGCTTTTTTCTGCTGTTTTTAAGTGTTATTTGCTACTTTTATTTCTCATTTTGGGGCATAAATTGGGGCACAAATCAACTACCAAACCAATTTTGCTCCCTCTTTTAAGAGAAACTCGTCGGATAAGTCGGTATAGGTATCGCCGAGAACTCCGAGAGAATGTCCAACAAATTCATTCCTTGCGACCTCGGCAACACCACATTCCTGACAACGAGTGTAAAATGTTGTTCGCAAATCGTAAAGTCTGTTTTGGGGCAGAATTGTATGTAATTTTTCGCGTATGCGGTTTATTACATAAAATTTTAACTCTTTTACATTCTCTAAATAAGGTTTCAACATTGGGATAATCGGGATACGCTTGTACTCGACTTTGCCATTTTTGCGCTTACTGTTAATCGCAACAATAAAATCACCCTCTATTTTTGCACTGCTATACTCGTTCGGGCGCATTCCCGTATATAACCCAACGGCAAACATGAGCTGGAACGGTGTGCCTTTCGTTGAAGTCAATAGCAACTTTTCCTGTTCTTTTGTCAATGCTTTTCCGTGTTCGCTTGCATAGTTCTCAATAAAAACTATGTCAATCGGGTTAGATTGAATGATTCCGTGCCGTATCGCCATTTTAAATATAATGTTTAGTGTGGCTTTCAGCTCCATTGCTGTTTTCGTCTTGCCTTGTGTACAAACTTCGTCAAGCAATTTTTGACACATAAATCCCGTTATATTTTTTAACGGCATGCTCTTAAAAATTGGACGTAAGTTTTTATTGAATCGGTTTAGCGTAACCTTATACGAATATGCTACCACTTTGCGCTTGTAGTAGGTCTCAAAGAAATAGTCCGAAAACTCCTGAAAAGTAGTCGGGATTCTATTTTCTTTAATTTGTTTACCGTACTTTTCGACGTGATTTAATTTTTCAATGAATTTTTGCTTTGCTTCTTCAAGGTTGTTTGCCGATGCCGCTATATTGTAACCGTTGCGGCGATAGCGGATTTCGTAATTCCAAGTATCAACGCCGCTTTTACGTTTGCGGACATGGCAGGTGCAACCTTGCGTTCTGAATTCTTTCCTGAATGTTTTGGGCATTTTTGAAATCTCCATATCGGAAAATTTCAAAGCCGTGCTATCGGTTAATTTACTGTCTTTTTCGGGAACGGAGGTGAGTGCTTTGAGCCTGTCCATCGAAATGGAATCCGCGGCGGCTTTTAAAACCGCCATTGCCATCTCGTCGCTGCCTTCCGGTATCGCCCGTATGGTTTTCAAAATGTTAGATAATTCCTGTTCTGTCAATTCTCCTTATTGTTTTATTTGTGAAGCGGTATGTTCTGCCGCTCGAAATACAGTTACAATGTCCTCTCACCATATTCACAAAAGTTCCTCCTTATTTTATTAAAAAGTATAAACGAATTAATTTTCTTTATTCAAGTGACGATAATCGAATGGGTAATATATTCTTCTCCGCTCCGGTAACAAGACTTCATGTCGATTGAGACATGATAAGTCCGTCCGCCCGCGGTGACTTCGAAAGTATTGTCGTCAACCTCTTCTATGGTTGCGTCCATAGATTGAAATACGCCGTCCTCAACATCAAAAGTGCCGAAGTCCAACATACGCCATACGAGATATTTATCCGCGGAAGGCTCATAATAGTATATATAATCGGCGGCATAATCGTCGCCCGCGCAAATATTGCGCTCAACCTGTTTCAAAGATTGGGGTATTGCTTGCCCCTCCGCGTCAAGCTCAACATACAGGCTCACCATGGATCTACCCAAATGCCAATAAGTGTATAAAACCCATTCGCCGTTTTCGCCCGTTTCGCACTTTATAGAGGGGAAGCCTGTATAGACATATGTTCCGTCGGGCAGCTGCAGATTGCTCTTTTCAAGGAACATATAAGCCGTATCGCCCTCTTCTGCGTCGCATACAGCCGAGGAATAGATACATTTGCCAAAGTTCAATTTATCTCCCGAGACTTCGTCCACCACACTTTCTTTGCGGTTTGCGGCAAAGTAATCTGCCCTGTAAACTTGCAGGCACATTGCATTTTCTTTCATTACCAAAAAGTCGTAAATTCCATACACGCTGCCGTCGTCGAGTCTGTAATTCATCCAATGGAGATTGCGTAAGTTGGGATCTCCGGAAATTATATTCGTGACATCTTTATCGAGAATACCCGCGCTGTAGACGAGAGGGCTGATATAAAAGCTAAGATATTCGGTCTGCGAAATCTCAAAATCTTCAAAATGGAAAAACCATTCCTCGGGGCTGACGACAACGTCCCCCGCACCGAAATGCCCCGTGTTGACATAGTGCCGCTCGCCCTCCGAATGGTCTTCATAGTCGTTGATTACGCCCGAAACGATGAAATCGCCGTACAGCGTAACATAGTTGTCATCGGGATTATCGCAATCCCATTTCAAATCAAGATTGTAGCTGCTTTCTTTATCCGCGCAAAGGCAATACTTCCCGTCAACCTCATCGATGGTGAAACCCGACTTGGTGACAGTTTTATTTGAGGAATCGACATATGTTACAGCCGCCGACACCCCGTCAACAGAGCCGTTTACGGGGGTGAATGAAAGGGTTATATCATGGGTGAATTCATCATGATAGTCGCAATCGAACACTATCTTGCCGTTCACCTCAACGGGACCATCGGTCGCAACTTCGGGCGCGCATGCGACAAAAAGCGATATGCATGCGACAGCCGTTGCCGAAAGCAGAAAAATCAACATATATCTTGCAATTTTAGCCATTTTCACTCCCCGCCGCCTTTGTGTTTTAAACGTTTTAAGCGGTTTAAAAAAGATAAAAACCAATATATAGATTATAGTTTAATATGCTTTCAATTTCAATGAAGAGCACTCCCTGCCATATCTAATAAACATTTTCAAACAAGAACTTGACCGCCGAAATCCATAAATATTCTTAAACCGGAAACCGAAGCCGACGGGAAGTTTACAAATGGACTTTAAATAAATCGCATAATTACTATTGCAGGTTTTTGCCGAGTTTGTTCATCATGGCGCACTTGTGTTCCATAAGGCTGTGGACGTACCTCTTTAAGGTGATTGTGGGGTTGTTGTGACCCAAGATTTCGGACAGCGTCTTTACGTCCATTCCGCACTCTATCGCCCTTGTCGCAAAGGTGTGCCTCAGGCTGTGAAAGCCCTTGTGCGGGATTTCAAGGCGCCTTAATACCAATTCGAAAGTTCTTTGATAGGACCTTATCGAAATATCCTTGCCGTCTTTTCCGCTTATGACGTATGTGCTTTTGCTCTGACTTTTCATCTCCTTTATATAGGGCAAAACTGTCTTGGGAATGGGAATTACGCGGCGGGAAGTGCGCGTTTTGGGCGCGTCTACTATCTTTTTATACTTTCCCTCCTCCCAACTGTCGTGGCAGGTCTTTGAGATAGTCATCAATGACTTGCGGATATCGATATCCCCCCATTCGAGGGCGATGAGCTCGCCGACGCGCAAACCCATATACAGACAAATCAAGATGCCATAGAGTTTGGGCTTTTGACTTTCTATGACGTATTGTTCGATTTGCCGCTGTTCGGTGAGCGTGAAGCACTCGATTGGCTTTTCCTCGTGCTTGGGGTATTGAACGCTGTCCGAATACTGCCGCTGCACAAGCCCCATTATTTCGGCGCGTTGCAGCGAGCTTTTGAGCACGGTTATTATGCCGTTGACGGTGTTGGCGGCGTATTTCTGGGAAAGTTTTCCGACAAAGTTTTGCAACACCGAGGACGTCAGAGATTTAATTTCGTACTCGCCCAATTCGGGCATTAAGAGCCGCGTTGCTATATAGTTGTATTTTTGATACGTCCTCAATTTTTTGAGGGGCTTGACCGTCGTTGACAGCCATTCTTCTAACCATTGTCCGTATTTCATATTGTCTCCCTGAAATTTATTTTATGCAAAAATTATACGCCGCTTTTTCAAGCGGCGTACAGTTTTAATCGATAAAATTTTCAAATCAGGCGGATTAGTTTGCAATTTTCTATGCCCGTGCTCCAGAATTTGTCGAGCGGTATGCCCTTTATCTGACAGATTATTGCGCTGTTCATCGCGCCGTGACCGACAATCAAAATGTCCTTGCCGAGCTCTGTCTGGGGCTTTATAACCTTATTTAAGAAATCGCCCGTGCGGTCAAAAAGGCTTTGGAAGCTCTCCGCGCCTTGGGGCGGGACATATTCGGGAGGGTTGTTGAAAAATGCCTGCATGGGACCGAATTCAGCGGGAAAGCTATCGGGCGAACCCTCGAAAATTCCGAAGCACATCTCGGTGAGGCGTTCGTCGGGGATTATGGGGATATTTCTGCCCTGTAGGACGATTTTTGCCGTCTCTTTGGCGCGCTTGAGGGGCGAGCAGTAGCAAATATCAAAATGGACGTTTTTGCACTCCACCGCCGCCGCTCGTGCCATTGCGACGCCCTCGGCGTTTAGCGGGATATCCGTTCTGCCCTGCAATTTGCGGGCGTCGTTCCAATCTGTTTTTCCGTGCCGCATTATGTACAACATCTTTTCTCCGATAATCCGAAAAATATTCGGAAGCGGCGCGGGCTTTAAAAGCCCGCGCCGCATGCGATTTAAATAATTATAGTGCGTCAAATCTCATAGAGAATGACGACGGCTGTCTCCCCCGACGTGTAAGCAATTTGAAGAGTTGTGATGTCGCCGAGCGAATATGCAACCGTGACAGTTGCGCCCTTGACGTCCGTCATGCCGCAGAACGCGTTGGCGTCGGCTATCTTTGCCGTAAACACTCCGTCGCTCTGGGTAACATCGGTGAAATTGCTCTCTGCAAATTTGAACTGCGAGAGGTCGACCTTTTTGAGACCTATTTCCTCACCCGAGACTATCGTGCCGTCGAGAGAATATTCGGTGACTCCGCTTTTAACCTTTTTATATTCGTCGCCCGTCGCGGTGTAATTGCCGTTTGCATCCTTATTGAATACGCTGAAATTCTCCTCTCTGTATTCAACCTTGTAGCCGCCGTCGGTCTTGGTAACAGAATAATTATTGACGAGCGATTTGTCGCCGTTTGTTGAGGTGACGGATACCTTTGCAAGGTTATGCTGAGCCGATGAGTATGCCGTCAGACGGTCGTAAATGTCGCCGTCCACTACCGTTATCTTACAGGTTGCGGTCTTATTGCCGCGAACCGTTTTGGCGGTGACAGTCGCTTCGCCGACGCTTATACCCTTTACTATTCCGTTCTTCACGATTGCGATTTTATCGTCCGAAGAAGTCCATTCAACCGTCTTATCCTCGTCGTCGGGCGCTTCGACCGTGGCGTTGAGGATAATTGTGTCGCCGACGAATATCGTCGCTTCAGTCCTGTCGAGAGTGATATCTTTTACAGCGGCGCAGGCGGCGATGAACGCCGCGGAAGCAACTACTACTATCGCAAATAATACAATTAACATTCTCTTTTTCATTACAGCACCTCTCATATCATTTTCCTCGAAGCAATCCATGCCGCCGCCGAAAGGACGGACAATGTGGCGACAGCCGCGGCTACTCCGCCGAATGCGGATTTTGCGTTTGCGACTGCGGAGTCGTGAACGGTTTCAAGGTCGGCGACCTCCTCGTTATACTCGTCGACGAGTGCGGAGAGCGTTGCATAATCTTCCGCTTGCGCAGCCTTTTGGTCGGCGGTCAAGGCGTTGTAGGAATTGACCGAAGCAGCCAAAGCCGCAAACTTGCCGTCGATTGTGTTTTTAACCTCGCCGTTGACGCAGTAGTAAGTTGCCGTCGTCGTTGCGTCCTCGCCGTCGCGGACGGTGACCACGCCCGAGAAGTCGGTTGCGGTGGTGTCGCTTGTACAGAGCGTGTTGCGGACGGAATATTTTGGCATAGTCCAGCCGGAATACTGTTTCAATATATCATGAGCAAAAGTCCCCTCCGCCACGTTGACTTTGAGTATATTGTTGGGGCTTGAAAGTGCAATATCGAAGACAGCAAAGTCAAAAGAATTTATTCCTTCCGGTATGACGACTAATTTGCAATTTATATTTCTCATAGAAGCACGACCTAAGTCTCTAAGAGAATCCGGTAACTTAATCACGTAATTCCCGTCCGTTGCAATACCAAGCCCATTAAATGCCGCATAATCAAAGTGAGTACATTTGCTACCTTCTTCGAACACGAGAGATTTTGAATTAATGGCGCCCCATAGCAAACATGGACCAATACCGGTTATATTTTTTTGAATGATTATTGCATTAACTTCTGATATAAAATCGGCGTATGGTTGATTGCCAGCCAGATTTTCTGTACCGGAACCAATAGAAGTGTCTCCCTCGCCACCTATGATTAAAGTGCCGTCATTGAGATATATAAACTCTCCATTGGATACATTGACGCCGACAACGCCCGCGGATTTTATGCCCTGACCGGACACAAACAGACCTTGATTGAATACGACGTTATATCCGCAAAGATTTACGGTGCCGTTCAAGCCGAAATAATTTCTAAAGTTGTATACTTTCCCATCTTCCTTGACGGTACCGTCATAGAATTCACCAAGCACCAAGTATTTGACTAAATTAGTCTTTATATCATCAACAATGCCGCCCGGATAATATTCTATGACCTCGCTGTCGTGGGCGAAGGCGCGACCGCAGATTTTGCAGGTGAAGTAATCGGAGTCTGAGTCATATACAAACTTGTGCAGACCGTCATCACACGCCTCCGCGCCCTTTGTATAGCTGTCGTAAAGTTGTGCGGGGCCGTCCGCCAATACGTTCCAAGCGTTTATCGTTATGCCGCGCTTGGTTGCAACGACGGACATATAAATCGCGTTGAACTTCTGATCTGCCTTAACGAATTCAAAGCCTTGGGTGTCGACGTCATATTTCTTTTCGCCCGCCGTGCCGACGATATAGTGAACTATGCCGTTCTCCTCGTCAACAGCGCCGTTTGCGCCGAAGGGTTTGGTCCTTGCATAGCTGTGGTCGTTGCCCGCGAAGAAGAAATCCACGCCCGCTTGAAGCAGATAGCTTTCAAGGTTGTCACGATAGATTTTATCGGTGCCGCCTGCGGGATTTGTGCCGTATACGGGCACGTGAGCCACGACTATCTTCCAAGTGCAGTCTGTGTCTGCCGAGTCCTCAACGAGCCACTGACCGAACGCCCTTAAACGGCTTGCGTCGAGCGTATAGTTGAGTACCGCAACATACACGTCGCCGTATTCATATGCATAGAAGTCGCCCTCCTCTCCCACGGGGATGCCGAAGGTCTTGCGCGATATTGCAGTCGTCAAGTCGCCCTCAGCCTCGTGGTTGCCGATAACGTGAACGAAATCGGTTTGGATATAAATTCCCTGCGAAATCATTTTGAGGGTCTCTTTCCACATATCGTAACTGTTGGGGTTGTCAACGATATCGCCCGTCTGAATACCGAACTGATAGTCCACGCCGTCAGACTGCATTGCCTCGCCCATTTTTTCGACTATCGTTATATCGCCCTGCATATCGCCGAGGATATAGAAGCTCGTGTCATGGGGCAAGTCGGACAGAGTCGTAAACGAAGCCACGGGCGACCAATGCTCGCCGTCGCCGACCTTATAATAATAGGTCGTGCCCGGGGTCAAGCCCGATATCTGAACATTATTTACTATCGTCGCGTTGCCCGTGATTGCATAGCTCATTACAAAGCTGTCGCCGTCAACGGTTATTGCGCCGTCAAGATTGGTATTTGTAGAATACTGAATTTTTGCCGTCTGCTTTGCAAGGGGCGCGCCCGAGGAGTCAACCATATATGCCATCCAAGATATGTTCTTCTGCGTTGTCATATCTTCGACGGAGTTATAGATGACGTAATAGGCATAATCGCTTGCACTGCCCTCGGCAGGCGCGGGTGCGAATATGGGATTATAGCTCGATATATCCGAATGGAAGGACAAATCCGCAATCTCCGACCCTTCTTTTTGAAGCCTTGCATAGATTGTGTAAGTGCCCTGTTCTTTTGTAAAGATATCGCCCGCTTCCTTGTAGATAAGTTTGCCCGTCGAGTCGGTCGTGCCGATATCGGACGCGTCGTTTTCGCCGTTTACAAGGTATACGATAGCGCCGCTCACGGGATTGCCCGCGCCGTCATAGACGTAAATTTCGCCGTCGTGCAAGCCGACTATCTGGTCGCGCGCTTCAATCGACAGCCCCGCGACTACGGGAACTATTACGGGTTTTGTGCAGAAGCCGCGCACATCCTGACCTTCACCGGTATCCTCGTTGTGTGCCAAATCGTATGCGCATCTTGCAGACCAATTGAAGCTGCTGCCCGCGCCGATATCCTCGGCAATCTTTATTGAGATGGTGGCGACAAGCTCACTTTGTTCTTTCTTGGGTAAACGATTGATAATGACGCTGTATTCGCCGCTCTTTAACGTCGGTCGCTGATTTTCGACGTCGGATATCTTATAGCCGCTCGTGGGCGTACAAGTTATATCTTCAAGCTTGCTGAAATAGGATTGCGTCACTTTGAGTTTTAAGTTCACTTGCGACACGTTGGACGGATTGACAGCGTAAACTTTCCAACTGTAAGTGCCGCCAAGGGGCGCGCTGTCGTCGGCTTCTATCCACATTTTGCCCAATGCCGTCTCGTTGGGGGCGTTGACGGTGACGTAAGCCGATTTAATCGTCTCGTTGCCGCTCGCGTCCTTAACCCTCATTTCAATGCAGTGGACGCCGTTGGAAAGATTTATCTGCAAGTCGGTGTATGCTTTCCAGATATACGTGGTATCTGTCTCGTCGTCATGCTCCTGCTCAATTTCGTTGCCGTCCTGATAGCCGCCGTAATAATTTCCGTCGATATAGAACAATCCGGGACGCTGTGCCAAGCCGACATTGTATTTATTTGTATCTCTGCTATCGGTGTATTCCGACCTGAAGCAGATATTATTTGTATCAAGTACTACGCCGTCCTCAAGGGGAGTATTGCAGTTTCCCTTATCGGAACCGTAAGTGAAAGTTTCGATGACGGGGGCAACAGTGTCCTGCGTGTTGCTGCCATACTCGAACTGATAGTTGTCTATGAGCAGCCAGCCCTTATAGTTGGGGTCGCCGACGGGTATTCTGTTGTCGGGGTCGCTCTGTCTGTATCTGCCGCAGCCCGAAGAGGTTATCATGAAACGCAGACTCATGCCCTTTGGTATCATTATCCTCATGCCCGCATACTGTTGGAGACTGACGGACACATACTTCCAACCCGTCCATTCCAGACCGCCGAGATAGCCCGAGACATACTGTTGGGTAAAGTCGAGCCAGGTGTCGCCGCCCCAACTTTTATTTTGATGTTCATCTGTTTGTTCTACACGGATACAGCCGCGCAGCCAGAAGTTGGGTGTGCCCTCGGGGGCATATATCCAAACGCCGAACGCCGAAGGAGAATCATCAATGATATAGTCATCGGTAAAGCCTATGCAAGCGCCTTCTGTTGCAGCAATGTCACCGCTATTG
This sequence comes from uncultured Clostridia bacterium, assembly GCA_947631325.1. Lineage (GTDB taxonomy): Bacteria > Bacillota > Clostridia > Christensenellales > Borkfalkiaceae > Coproplasma. The sequence continues at coordinate 15,259 of CANRKX010000017.1, forward strand.
CTTTTACCCACACCGGAGAAGTCCCAATTCAGTTTTATCGCCTTGTCGCCGAACCTGACAAATTCGCCGACCTCGGGGTCTTCGGTGGTAACCTGTTCAATGCTTTCATTGCCGCCTTTTCCGTAATAATAGGTCAGCAAGTTTACACCGGGGTTATAGACAACGCCATTATCCCCATTTTGGACATATTGATTAGCTGGTTTGCCGCTTTCTAACCTTGCCACTTGCTCATAGTTCTTGCCGTCGGTATCGCCGCCGTCAAGCATTATGACAGGCTTCAAACCTATATTGACGGTGACCGTGATTGATTTATCGGCTTTTTCACCGTAAGTTGCGGTTATCTCTATCGTGCCCGAAATTTTCCAGTTTTCGGTGATAACAAAATTGAGCCCGTCGAAATGCCCGTATTTATCTATATCTGTATTCCCTGTATCCTTTTCCTTTGCGGTCAAGGTCACGTCGCCGACATGAAGTTTAACCTCTTTTTCCTGATAAAATCCCTTTAAGCCGAGGTCTGTCGTCTCGCCGAAGCCGAGGTTTAAAACGGGAGAATCGAATTTGTAAGTGTCGGGAGCGTAAATGCCTATTTTGGTAGAGCCGACGACTTCACCCTCCCTTTTAATCTCTATCGTGACGTCGCCCGTAAAACCGTCCTTTGCCTTGAAGGTGGCGTATGCGGTGTGACCCTCTATTCTCTCGGAATCTATTGTGCCCGCAGTTTCCGCCACGCTCCAGGTTATATCTTCGGGCATGGCGCCGATAGGCTGATATGAGGAGTCAACGGGGATAGCCGAAAGCTCTATCTCCGATTTGGGGCTGTAATATTCGTTATTGGGGGAAATTATGGCTTTTGAGAATGTGCCGTTGGGCGTTGCGGACGAAGTGACGAGAATTGTCGATGAAATTTCGCGCTCGGTGCCGCCCGCGGAAATGTTGCGCTGAACAAAGGTATCGTCGCCCGCCCTGCGCGAGATATATGTGGAAGAGCCGCCCTCGTCGAGTTCCATTGCGTCGACGCAGCCGAGCTGCTTCATTAAACATGCCATTTCCTTAATGGTATATCCCGTGGAGCGGGGCGCCTGCATGCCGTCGGCTTGCAGGAAAACGACCGTGCCGTCGCTCTTCACGCCGACCGCCGTACGGGGATATTTGCCCGCGTTGGAGCCGAAGCCGTCGGTAGAAGTATTTGCTGCAGGCGAAAGGTTGCCGCCTTCAAGTAACGTAAACCAACCGCCTACCGCTTCGGTTATTTCTCCGCCCTCGGCATACTGCGCTTTGGCGTCTGCCAATGTGGGGATATTGAAATGAAGAACATACGGGTCAGTACTTGAACCTGCGCCCGTCACAGTGTTCTTGCCGAAAATTTTTGCCTTGCCGTTTTCAAAGATAGCAAGATAGGGGCGCGCCGTGCTGTTTTTGTACGTTTTGCCGTCCATGACGAGCATGCAGTTGGGTTCGCCCGTGCCGACGTTGAAGTTGCTGGCGTTAATGCCGCCGACTACCTTTCTATCTGCATGGGTCTCTTCATACAAGCTTGCCTGTTTTGTAAGGGGCGTCAACGACCAGCCGAGTTTGCCCGAGCCCGAGCCGGGTTTGCGGTTGCCATAACCCGCAACGACATGCACGTCTTCACGCGACGTGTCGATTTCCATAACAAAAGCTTCAGTCGCAACCGATGTATTACTCGTCTTTAACGAACGCTCTGTCACACCCGGTGCAATATCGTATTTGGTATCGGAAGTGATTTTATAATTCGTTCCTGTGATTGATGGAAGCTCCGCTTGCGCTGACGAGCCGCCCCAAGGCGCAAACATAAGGCACAATGCGCTTATAAGGCAGACGAACAGCGTCACCGAAAGGGTGATTAAAGCTTTTACTCTCTTTAAACTCATAGGTTTCCTCCATTTTTATCGATATTATAATTTGTGCAATTAATAACAAATAAATTTTACAATATTATATTTATAATGTCAAATATTACGGCAGATTTTGGCGTTTGATAAAATTATACAATTTTTTCGTGAAATATGCCCATTAAATAACATTTTTCGATAGCTTATCTGAAAATGATTGACATTTAACTTATTTGCGGGACATTACATACCCCCATTTTCGGTTGACAGGGGGATTTTTTTGTGATATAGTGATTGCGATTTGCAGGTGTCGCCTAGCGGTATGGCGTCAGCTTCCCAAGCTGATTTCGGCGGGTCCGACTCCCGTCACCTGCTCCACTTCTTGTGTCGCTCCCCATGTTTTTGGCGATTTCCGCCTTTGCAGGGGGAGATTTTTTTATAATTCCGCTTGCGGTTTTGTGCAGTTGTGCATTTGTCGGCGGGCGGTAACGCTATATACCATAAAAAATTTATGAACTTACAAAAGTTGCCATATTTGCCGTTATATCACCCGATTTTCGACTTTATATTATATCACTCTTCACAAATTGTCAAGCATTTGGATTGATTTCTTCGCGTATTGTGAAGTTTAAAAAATTCACGTTGACCGCACGTTTTGTCAAGTTTTATACTCATAATAAATTCGGAGGGTATCTTGTTGAGACTGCGGGAATTGAGAAAAGAGAGCGACTTGACGATGAAGGAGCTGGGCAAGGCGATTGGCGTTGCCGAGTCCACCGTGTCCGCATATGAGACGGGCAAGCGCGAGCCCGACCTTATGACTCTTTGTAAGATTGCCGATTATTTCAGGGTGTCGCTTGACTATCTTCTCGGCAGGGAGACTGCCGCCGCGCGCGATATCGGCGACTGCCGTGCCGACGGCGATTTATCTGATTTTGACGACAGGGAAAAGCAATTGATTTTGCTATCCCGAAAGGTCGGCAAAAAGCACGGGCAAAAGTGCTTGGAGGACGTTTTGGAGATGATGAAAGACCTGTGCGATTGAGTTGATTTTAATCGGCGCGGTTGCAATGTCGGTTGTATATTTATAAGGTTTATAAGATTTATAAGGTTTATAAGGCGGCGGGGCGCAAAAGTTTGCGCCCCGCCTTTCGGGTTATCTTATCTGCCCCGTGCCCGTAATTACATATTTATATGTCGTCAGCTCTCGCAATCCCATCGGTCCGCGGGCGTGAAGTTTTTGGGTGGATATCCCCATCTCGCACCCCAAGCCGAATTCGCCGCCGTCGGTAAATCGCGTTGACGCATTGACGTACACCGCCGCGCTATCCACAGACTTCGTGAAAACGTCGGCATTTGCGGCGTTTTGGGTTATTATGCAGTCGCTGTGCCCCGTCGAGTGCGCCGAAATGTGCGCCACCGCCGCCTTCACGTCGTCCACGACGCGCACCGCCATGATATAGTCGAGAAATTCGGTGTCGAAATCGCTATCCTCCGCCCTCACGCACCCGACTTTGCCGCCGAGTATGTCGAACGCCGCGCCGTCAAGTCTGAAATGGACGGGGTTTTCGCTGCGCTCCTCGAAGAGTTTTTTATATAGCTTAGGTAAAAAATCCGAAGCGACGCTTTTATGGACGAGCAGCACCTCCATCGCGTTGCAGACCGAGGGGCGGCTGCACTTGGCGTTTTCGATGATTTTAAGCGCCGTCTCGGTGTCGGCAGATTCATCGACAAAGACGTGGCAGATACCCGTGCCCGTCTGAATACAGGGTACCGTCGCTTTCTTGACGCAGGCTTCGATAAGCCCCCTGCCGCCGCGCGGAATCAAGAGGTCGATATAGCCCACCGCCTTCATCAGCTCCTCCGCACTCTGACGGGAAACGTCCTCGACAAGGTTGATAACGTTGCGATTGACCCCCGATTTTTTGAGCCCTTTCTTCATCGCCGAAACAATCGCGCGCGCCGAGCCGTACGCTTCCTTCCCAATCCTCAGAACGCAGACGTTGCCGCTCTTTAGGGCAAGTGCGGCGGCGTCCGAAGTGACGTTGGGGCGGCTTTCATATATTATCGCAACGACGCCGATCGGTACGGCAATTTTTTTGATATTCAGCCCATTGGGGCGCACATATGTCTCAATTACCGAGCCCACGGGGTCGGGCAAAGCCGCCACTGCGCGCAGTCCTTCCGCCATTGATTTTATGCGTTCCTCGGTCAAAGCGAGCCTGTCGAGCATTACGTCCGACATCGTTCCCTTCGCCGCGGCAAGGTCGGCTGCGTTGGCTTTCAAAATTATCGGCGCGTCCTTCTCCACCGCCTCCGCCATGTTGATCAGGGCAGAATTTTTGTGTTCGGAAGATAGCAATCCCGCTGCATTTTTCGCCGCTCTTGCGGCTTGCAAAATTTCAAGTGTAGTCATTTTTTCGAAAACCTCGTGCCCACGTCTTTGCCCTCGACTGCGCCGTACAACAGCTCGGGCGACGCGCCGTTTGCTATAATCATATCAATCCCCGCGGCGTTGCACATCTTTGCGGCGCCGATTTTCGTCGACATTCCGCCCGTGCCGAGCGAACTCCCCGCTCCGCCCGCAAGCGCGACAATGCCGTCGTCAATCTCGGTGACGAGGGGTATGAGCCGCGCGTTGCCGTCCTTTCGGGGGTCGGCGGTGTACAGCCCGTCGATATCCGACAATAGCACTAACAAATCAGCCTTTACTATGACGGAGACGATTGCGGCAAGCGTATCGTTATCGCCCACCGACACGATTTCGGCGGTCGAAACGGTGTCGTTTTCGTTTATAACGGGTATAGTCCCCAGCTCCAACAGTCTGAAAAAGGTATTTTCAAGGTGATTGCGCCTGAGCTCGTTGTCCACGTCGTCGCCCGTGATGAGGATTTGCGCCACCGTGTAATTGTATTCGCCGAAGAGCTTGTCATAGACATACATCAGCTCGCACTGCCCGACGGCGGCAGCAGCCTGTTTTGTGGGGATATCGCGGGGCTTTTCGCCCAAGCCGAGCTTGCTCACGCCCATTCCGATTGCACCCGAGGAGACAAGCAGCACCTCGTGCCCCGCGTTTTTGAGGTCGGAAATGACCTTACACAGATTTTCGACGCGGCGGATATTAAGTTTGCCGTTGGGATATGTCAAGGTTGACGTGCCTATCTTTACAACAAGCCTCATAATTATTCTTTTTGCCTTTGATTTTTTGTATAATAATACAACTTTGCGAGCTTTAAGTCAACTAAATAAAGAGCCGCGGGGCGAAAACACTTTCGCCCCGCGGCTACAAAAATTTTTACATTACATTATTGTCCATTCCCCGTCGGGTTGTCGGGATCCTCCACGTCGTCATAGAACCCGTCCACGTCGGGGTTGTCGGGGGTCGAGTCGGACTGACCCATCGGGAATTCGCCGTTCTTCATCGCCTGCATTGCAGCGGTCATCGCCGAGGAAACCGCCGCCGAAATCGCCGCGTTGAACATGTCTTGATTGAAAGGCAACTGCGCGGGCGCGGGCTGCCCCTCAATCGCCGCCCCGCCGTCGTCCGCGGGCGCCTGATAGGTGGCAAATCCGCCATAGTTCTGCATCATCTGCAACTTCAAAAGCTTATCGAACTTCTCGTCCGCCTCGCGCTTTTCACGTCTGCGGCGTGCGGAATTTATGAGAGATATAGTCAAGATTATGGCGATTATCAGCGCCGCAATCAGCACCATCCACCACCAATTGTCGCGGAAGAAGGCGTTGATATCAGAGGAAGAACCGCTTCCCGAAAGCCCCGTGTCGCCGCCTAACGGGGGATTTACAGAACTTTCGTCGCCGCCCGTCGAACCCGAGCCGCTGCCGCTGCCCGAGCCGCCCGAGCCGCTGCCGCTGCCCGAGCCGCCGTCTCCCGTTCCGTCGCCGGTGCCGCTTTCCCCGGTATTGCCCGACTGTCCGCCCGCGCCGCTTCCGCCGGTATTATCGCCCGTTCCCGAGCCTCCACCGCCGTCTCCCGAGCCGCCTTCGGGCGGCGTAATTGCCCCCGTCGCGGGAATTACGGTGTTTTCAATCGCCACTTCCTCGTTGCCCTGTATATCCTTGAAATATTTATGGCAGACGCCGCACTCGAAGTACTCGATATTTCCGTCGGTAGTTGCCGTCGCCTGTTTCGCAGGATAATGGTTGCTCATGTTGTGCCCGCGGGCTTTTTCGCGGGTGCTCTCGTCGATCTTCGAGAATCCGCACTCGCAGTCCTCGGACGTATATCCGTCCTCCGTGCACGTCGCATTTTTTATATGCTGTGTGAATGAGTGCCCCGTCGTCGCGTTCTCGGTGCCGCATACAGAACACCTTCCGTAATGCCCGTTCTCGTCCTTGGGAACAAGTACATAAGTATGGTCTTTTACGGTGAACTCCACAGGTTCACCGATAATTCCGCCGAAGTTATCCTCCGCCGCCACTTCCGCGCGGGCATAGTATGTCCCCGGGGTCATGCCCTTTACAAGGGTCACCTCCGCCGTGCAATCGGAGTCGGAATAGTACTTTATGACCACCGTTCCGTATTTCGCCCTCGGCAGTGAGGATATTGCGGGCGGGTCGCCGCAAGTCGCCCAATCGGGAACCTTAAAGCTCTCCTTTATCCAGCTGTTGGGAGTGGGGATTATTTTATATGCCTGTGTCGTCGCATTGCTGAAATCATAGTCGGGATATGCCGCCGCGCAAGCCGCTTCGTCAATCTGCATGACTTCATCATCTACATCCGTTAAAATAAAGCTTTCGTCTATCGTCAGCTTGTGCTCAGTGCCGTCCAAATCCTTAAAGTACGCCGTCGGCGCATGCGGATTGCCGTCATACTCCCACTCGAAGTCGCTGTCGCTGTCGTTCTCGCCCTTCCACGTCACGGTCACGGGCAAGGGCTTAATGGTCACCTTGGGCGGAGTGTCGTCATTCCACTTGAAGGACACGAAATGCTTTCCGTCGGGGTCTTTCCACTCGGCGTTAAGGGTATAATCGCCCGCGGAATATCTGCCCTTTGCGTCGGGCTGCGCCGTCTTGCCGTCCTTCTTTAAGGTAAAGACGATATCGTCGCCGTTCAAATCATCCTGCGCCTTTGAACCCTCGGGATATTCTATCGTATATTTGGGGCTGCCGTCTCCCTTTTGCAACAGCTTGCCGAGATTGGTATAATCGGTCGTGTTGATTTCGCCGAAGTTATAATTGCCCAAATCGTGTTCTTCGACTTTTATCGTCAAGACCTCGGTGAAGATATGCACCGAAATATAGCTGTCTGCGCCCGCTCCGTCAGTGCCGTAATACACCTTGTGATTGTCCGCCACTATCTTGAACCAAACGCAATATCCCCCGGGGTCTTTGGCTTCGGGCACCGTCTCGCTCCAAACCTTTTCGCCCACGTCGTTAATGTCGGGCGGGCTTGAAGTTACCGAGTCGTGCGCGGACGGGTCTATCTTTTCGTCGTGCTTGGTCATCTGATAGTAGATTTTTATTGAGTCCTCGTTCGCGCTCTGTGCGACAAGCTCCACTACGTTTTTCGATATCTCCAATCGGTGAGTCGTGTTTTCGTCGTATATATATTCCCTATTTTTCTTCTTCGTCTCATCGCTGCCGCCGTCGTCAAAGTTTACTTTAATTTCTGCGGGGTTGATTGTGAGGGTGTAATCAATTGAATCTTTCGTGCCGTCCTTCCAAACGCCGTCATCGGGGAGCTTAACGGTCAATTTGTATTCACCCGCTTCCGTTGCCTTGATTTTGAAATTAGCCCCGTCATATGTGCCGTTGAAACCGTCCGCTTCCTCATATGTTGCGTCAAGAAGATTGGGCACTTCAAGCGATTGTTCCGTTCCGTCATAATCCACCGATTTCGTTGTCGGCATAGTGGGTTTGTCATAGGGCAAGTGCCCTGCGGCAGCCGCAGCCGCTGCAAGATTTAAATGCAATGCGGGACGAATATGATAATCTGCATTGTTACTAAATAAACCGTTTGTATATGCACCTGCAGCCGTACGAGCATAAGCTAAATTGGCATTTTGGTCGCCGCCTGTACGCAACCAATAATTACTGTTATAACTAATTTGATTTGCAGAACATCTCCAAAGTGTCTTTGCATCGGTCGTATATATATCTTGATACCCCGGAACCCAAACAGGGTCAAACGCCCAACTTTCCGCATCAATCCATTCGCGAGTTTTTTCATAGAATTCTGTATTGTCATTCCATTCCGAAGGTCTTTTCCATTTGTCGCCTTGAGACTGACTTGCGTCATAGAGTTTGCCATTAAAAATGGAACTTAAATCCATATTGTTTTTTACTTGGTCGTTTTTATAATTATTTGTTACTAATGACATTGTACCGTCTTGCGTTTCATTGACAATATAATTATGTAACACATATGAATTATAGTCAAAATTAGCACCACCTGATTTGCCTGTGCATATTCCTCTCTCATTATAAGCACATCCGCTAAAACTCCAACCTGCCTCTCCGTTATCCGGAACTCCATAAGCGTCGTTCGGCATATTTATAGTATTACTTCCAGTTAATCGAACTAATTTAATCCATGATTGCGTTTGCTGATAGTCAATCAAATAAGGCATATCAATGTATTTCATAAGGCTTTTACTTGAAGAGCCGCCTTCTTTTAATTGGTCATCAGTCATTGTAAATATGGCAAGTTTATCATTCGCGTTTTGCGAAACAACCTCAGCATTTGCATTCGAGATAGCTTTGAATGTACCGAGATTCAACGCCGCACGCAAGGCACTTGTAGAATATCTGCTTGCCGGATAATTTACATTTGTTTGCTCTGTATTTGACGCACCCGGACTAAAAACAGAAAATTTTGAATGTGTAGTTGTCAATTGAGAACTATCTTGAAGCAAAAGAGTTAAAACAGGTTCTGAATTTTTATCCAAAGTTAAATATACGGCAGTCCATGTCAGCCCGCCGAATTTTAACACCAAATCTTTACCATTGTTCCCTGCTATATTTGAAATCTGTTTGGAAGTTAAACCTTTATATACTTCGTTCCCACCTGCAGCCTGTGAGACAATATCTGTATTTGCCTGTTTAACAACATTTTCAAGCGTAGGTTTTTCGTTATCACCTACAAGTCTCTGAAACAAATTCTGTAAAACGAATTTGTCTATTCCTCCGTCTGAAGTATCTAAATTTGCAAAGCCACCGCTTCTATCATATATTAAATTAACTTTTGAAGTATCAATTGACATTGCCGCTTTTGCGCTTTTTGGCGTAATATAAAAAAAGCCCGCTATTAAAACGGCAATACACAGCATTGCCGTCAACGCGGACAACATTATTTTTTTGTATCTGCTCTTCATCGTGACCTTTTCTTAAGCATATAAATGTTTTTCTGCTGCGCGCATAGTAGATTTGCGCGCAGCACAATGCCCCTCGAGGGGCATTAGACACTTATAAGATTTGTTAAAATATATCATAAATCGTTTGCGTTTGTCAATAGCTTTTGGCAAATTTTTTTAAATTTTTTTAAAAAATTTTTTTCGCCACAACATTTTGGGGTGGGTTGGGGGATTTGCCGCGCAATTTGGGGGCAAACCGCATACCCCGATGGGATCCTTCGACGTACCGCTGCGAAGCAGACTTCGCTTCGCTCCGCTCTGCCGTTTCCGCAAGCGGAAGCCTCGGCAGGGCTTCGGGCAAAGCCCTCGCTCAGGATGACAGCAGGGAACGAGCGCGGGCGCGGGGACAACATTTTAAAAGCTCGTTAAGGTGATTGTCATCCCGAGCGATTAAGAACCTCGCGAAGCGAGTTCGATTGAGTCGAGGGACCCCATCGTGGTCTCGGGGAGTAATGATGAAACGCCTGCCGCATACCCGATGGGATATTTCGACTTCGACGCGTTCCGCGTCTCCGCTCAATATGACAACTCTCTCCCGAGCCATTCACATACGGTTAAGAAAAAAATTTTTCAACGCCCCGTTTTTGCTTGCAAAGAAAAAACTTATATGATATAATCACAAGGTAATTGCGAATAAAACGCAATGGCTCTGTGGTCAAGCGGTTAAGACGGAGCCCTCTCAAGGCTCAATCCCGGGTTCGATTCCCGGCAGGGTCACCAAAAAACAGCACGGTTGAAGCCGTGCCGTTTTATTTTTTTATCTTTATTTATATCAAACTCTCTTAAATCTTTGCGACGCCTGTGGCGCGGGCGGCGGCGGAAACTGCCTTGGCAACTGCGGCGTGGGCGCGCTTATCATAGGCATACGGCAAAATATAATCGCAAGAAAGCTCCTCGTCGGACACGCACGAAGCTATGCCCTGCGCGGCGGCTATCATCATCTGAGTGTTGATTGTGCTTGCCCTGACGTCGAGGGCGCCGCGGAAGAGCCCGGGGAACACGAGCACGTTATTTATCTGATTGGGGAACTCGGAAGAGCCCGTTCCCACTACCTTTGCGCCCCCTTCCAAGGCGTCCGCGCGCGAGATTTCGGGAACGGGATTGGCGCAAGTGAACACGATTGCGTCCCTTGCCATTGACGCGACCATTTCCTTTGTGACGCAATTTGCGACCGAGACGCCGATAAACACGTCCGCGCCCTTCATCGCGTCGGCAAGCTTGCCCTTCAAATGGCGGCGGTTGGTTATCTTTGCGATTTCCTGCTGGGCGGGGTTTATCGAGGTGTCGCCCTCGCAGATGACGCCGCGGCTGGCGCACAAAGTCACGTCCTCAACGCCCATGCCGAGTAAAAATTTAGCTATTGCTATACCTGCCGCCCCTGCGCCGTTTATCACTATTTTAAGGCTTTTAAGCTCCTTTTTTACTATTTTCAGGGCGTTGAGGAGGGCGGCTGCGGTCACGACTGCCGTGCCGTGCTGGTCGTCGTGGAATACGGGAATATCGAGTTCCTCTTTGAGTCTTTTCTCTATCTCGAAACAGCGGGGCGCGGAGATATCTTCAAGATTTATCCCGCCGAAGGAGCCCGCAAGGAGCTTAATCGTCCTTATAATCTCCTCGGTGTCCTTGGACCTTATGCAGAGGGGAAAGGCGTCGACGTCGGCAAACGCCTTGAAAAGGGCGCACTTGCCTTCCATGACGGGCATGCCCGCTTCGGGACCTATATTCCCTCCCGTTGCAAATATTCTCACTCCCGTCTCCGGGAGCCAGTTACATA
>CANRKX010000018.1 GCA_947631325.1 uncultured Clostridia bacterium
CCCAAATCCTCTATGAAGCAAGAAAGGCAAAAGGCATGACCGAAGAACAGGCAAAAGAGCAGGCGAAGGACAGGACTATGTTCGGCGCGCTCATGCTTAAAGCGGGCGACGTTGACGGATATGTCTCGGGCGCATGCCATTCGACGGCAAACACTCTTCGTCCCGGACTTCAGGTTGTCAAGACGGCTCCCGGTATAAAGACTGTTTCGAGCTGCTTTATCATGATAGCTCCCGACAAGAAAAATCCCTACAATCCCGACGGCGTTGCGGTATTTGCCGATTGCGCTATCAATATAGAGCCCACGGCTGAACAGCTCGCCGACATTGCCGTCACCACCGCAAAGACTGCGCAGACGATAGCGGGAATAGAGCCGAGGGTTGCAATGCTCTCCTTCTCGACGAAGGGTAGCGGCAACGACGACAAGTTCACCCAAACTGTGCCCAAGGTACAGCAGGCGACGGCTCTTGCAAAGGAGATGGCTCCCGACCTCGCTCTCGACGGTGAATTCCAATTCGACGCGGCGGTTGCTCCCGAAGTCGGTCAACTCAAGGCTCCCGGTTCCAAGGTTGCGGGGCATGCAAACGTATTCGTATTCCCCAATATCAACGCGGGCAATATCGGCTATAAAATCGCACAGCGTTTCGGCAATTATATGGCAATCGGTCCCGTATGCCAAGGCTTTGCAAAGCCCTTGAACGACCTTTCGAGGGGCTGCAACGTTGAAGATATAGTCGCAACGGTCGCCGTAACCGCATTACAGGCTGAATAAAATATAAAAAGGAACTGAAAATCATGAAAATTTTGGTTGTAAACGCAGGAAGCTCCTCATTAAAATATCAACTTATCGATATGGAGACCGAAAAGGTCCTTGCAAAGGGCGGATGCGAGAGGATAGGTATTCCCGGTTCGCTCTTAAAGGCAAAGGGCAACGGCAAGGAAAAGCTCTATGAGCAGGATATGCCCAATCACAAGGTGGCAATCGAGCTTGTATTGCATGCCCTTCACGACGACGAAATCGGCGTAATCAAGTCGATGGACGAGATTGGTGCAGTCGGACACAGAATGGTCGCGAGCGGCGAATATTTCAAGAAAACCACCCTTGTAACGCCCGAAGTAATGAAAGTTCTCGAAGAAAAGACCTTCGAACTTGCGCCCCTGCATAATCCCGCGGCGGCGACGGGCGTCCGCGCCTGCATGGAGGTTATGCCCAAAACTCCCATGGCGCTCGTTTTCGATACTTCGTTCCACGCAACCATGCCCGAAAAGGCATATCTTTACGGCATAGATTACGACGATTACAAGAAGTACGGCGTAAGAAAGTACGGCTTCCACGGCACGAGCCATAAGTTCGTCTCCTCAGAAGCGGCAAAATATCTCGGCAAAAAGCCTTCGGAACTCAAAATCGTCACCTGTCACCTCGGCAACGGCTCCTCGATTTCGGCTGTTGACGGCGGCAAGTGCGTTGACACGTCCATGGGCTTCACTCCGCTTGCGGGTATACTCATGGGTACACGTTCGGGCGATATCGACGCTTCAGCCGTTGAATTCCTCGCGAGGAAGAAGGGGCTTTCACACGCAGACGTTATAACCTATCTCAACAAGAAGTGCGGCGTTGCGGGCATTTCTGGCGTTTCGAGCGACTTCAGAGATCTGATAGCGGGTGCGGAGAAGGGCAACGAGAGGTGCAAACTCGCCCTCGACATGTTCGCTTATCAGACCAAAAAGTACGTCGGCTCATACGCGGCGGCTATGGGCGGTCTCGACTGCATTGTATTTACCGCAGGTATCGGCGAAAACACGCCCACTGTTCGCGCAGGCGTATGCGAAGGGCTTGAATTCCTCGGCGTAAAGCTCGATAAGAATGCGAACGCAGGCAAGAACGACGGATCCATACGCGAAATTTCCGCAAAGGATTCCAAGGTCAAGGTGCTTGTAATTCCCACCAACGAAGAGCTTGTTATCGCAAGAGAAACGGCGGAAGTTTTATAAAAAATAATTTATTTCCCCGTAAAAACAAGTTGACAAAGCTTAACCCTTATAATATAATTTTATAGTCAACTTTGGTATGGAAATTGAAGTTAAAAAACTGAACGCTCTCGGCAAATACGAAGGCGAGTTCGAGTTTTCGTATAGCCCCGACAAGGATTTGTGCCTAATTCCCCTATGTTCGATAGCGGGGGAGGTAAAAGTTAAGGGCAATTACTCCATTTTCGAGGACGACGAAGTGGAAGTTACGCTAACCGTTTCATACGTCATCGAGGGTCAGTGTTCCTACTGTTTGAAGAGTGCGAAAAGGCAAATTGATTTCACTTCCGACATTTTATATGTACCGAAGAAGGACGACGACAACTATTTTTACGACGGAATTAAAATAAATCTTAAAACCGCCGTTGACGATGCAATACTTATTAGTCAGCCCTATGTCTTGTTGTGCAGTGAAGGCTGTAAGGGTATTGACGTTGATAATAACTGAAAAAGAGGTGTTAAAAAATGGCAGTACCCAAGAGAAAACAGTCCAAAAGCAGAACTAACAAGAGATTTGCAAACTACACGGCAACCGCACCCACGCTTGTTGAGTGCCCTCATTGCCACCAGTTGATGCAGGCTCACAGGATTTGCGGAAATTGCGGTTACTATAATAAGACCGAAGTGGTAGCGCAAGAAGCAAAGAAAGATTAAAATCAATTACGGACTGCCTGTATAGGTGGTCCGTATTTTGTACTTATAAGCTAATTTAAGCGGAGGGGAAAATGAAGCATACCGATATAAAAGAACTTTTCACAAATCCCGACAGCTTTACGGGCGGCGAAGTCACCGTCTGCGGCTGGGTCAGAACTTGGCGCGATTCCAAGAGTATTTCGTTTATCGAACTCAACGACGGCACCTGTCTTAAAAATCTTCAACTCGTCTTCGACAAGGAGAAGATGTCGGCGGACAGCTTTAAAGACGCCCTCGTCGTTGGTGCGGCTTTAAAGGTTGAGGGCAATTTCATTTCGTCGGAAAGAAACGGCTATGAAATGACTGTAAGCGGAGTGGAGGTGCTCGGCGGCTGTCCGCAGGACTATCCTCTTCAAAAAAAGCACCACACGCTTGAATTTTTGAGGACTATTCCCCATTTGAGACCGCGCACCAAGTATTTCGAAGCCGTCTTTGCGGTTAGAAGCAGACTTTCATACGCAATCCATACCTATTTTCAGGAGCATGGATATAAATATGTACACACTCCCATAATAACGGGGAGCGACTGCGAGGGCGCGGGCGAAATGTTCAGGGCGACGACAATGCCTTGGAAGACCGACTGCAAGACCGAGCAGGAGTACTTTGCGCAGGATTTCTTCGGGCGCAGGGCTAATCTTACCGTATCGGGTCAGCTCGAGGGCGAAATGGCGGCAACGGGTCTTGGGAAAATTTATACGTTCGGACCCACCTTCCGCGCCGAACACAGCAATACAACCCGCCACGCGGCGGAATTCTGGCAGATTGAGCCCGAGGTATGCTTTGCCGATATCAACGACATAATAGCGATTGCGGAAGAATTTATAAAATACATCATTAAGGACGTCGTCGATAACTGCCCCGACGAAATTGCATATTTTTCAGAGCGCGCAGAAAAGGGGCTTGCGGAAAAGCTAAATTCGGTGATTACGAGCGATTTTGTTAAGCTTGACTACACCGACGCTATAGAAATACTCAAAAAATCGGGCAAGGAATTCAAATATCCCGTCGAGTGGGGCTGCGATTTGCAGACCGGACACGAGAGATATCTCACCGAAGAGCATTTCAAAAAGCCCGTATTCGTCGTCAACTATCCCGCCGATATAAAGGCATTCTATATGAAGCAAAATCCCGACGGCAAGACGGTTGCGGCAACAGACTTATTGGTTCCGGGGATTGGCGAAATTATCGGTTGCAGTGAGAGAGAAGTGGACCTCGAAAAACTCAAAAACGCAATGATTAAGCGCGGCATGCCCCTTGAATCGTACGTTGAATATCTCGATTTGCGCAAGTACGGCACCGTTCCCCACAGCGGATTCGGACTCGGTATGGAGAGGATTTTAATGTACGTCACGGGAGTGCAGAATATAAGGGATACCCTTCTGTTCCCCCGCACGGTCGGAAGCCTTTGATAAAAAAGTCGATTTTCGCCGACTTGATACGACTTGATAATTATATACATTATTATATAATATGAAAAACAGAATTTGCGTAATTTTTACGGGCGGCACAATAGGCTCATACGCCGAGGGCAACACCGTCGATTTGAGCAGTGAGAATAAGAGTATTCTTTTGGAGCTTTATAAAAAGCGTTACGGCTCTTCCGTCATTTTTGACGAGTTGCGCCCCCTCGACATCTTGAGCGAAAACGTGCAGTTTACCGACCTCGACGCCATGGTCGCCTGCCTTAAAGCCGTAAACAAGGGCAAGTACGACGGAATAATTATAACCCACGGCACCGACACGCTTTGCTTTACGGCAAACCTTTTCAGCCAGATTTTCTGCGATTATCCGTTGCCCGTCGTCTTTGTGTCCGCGCTCTATCCTTTGAACGATTCGCGCAGTTTCGGCGTTGAAAATTTTGCGGGTGCGGTTGATTTTATTGAAAAGGAAAACATTGGCGGGGTCTATGTTTCATTCAAAAATGAGGGCGAAAACCTCAAAATTCACCTCGCGAGCAGGGTGATTTTCGCCGAACAGATAAGCGGAAAGTGCGAAAGTGTGCTTGACGAGGAGCTGTGCGAGTGGAAAGAGGGTCGGTTTGAATTTGTAAATTCGCCCCACATTCCCTCAAAAGATAAGTTGAAAGAGCCGAGAAAGCCCTACGGAAGATATTCGCTTTGCAAAGATATCGTCACCATAAGGGCGCGTTCCTTCCTTGATTTCAGCTTCTACAACTTCGGCGAAAAGAAGCCGCGCGCCGTCGTCATCGAACTCTATCACAGCGGCACTATTTGCACCGCGGGCGAAGAGACCAACGTTTTAAACTTCATCGACTACTGCAAAGCCCACGGCGTTCAAGTCATCTTGTCGCCCGTTGACAGCAGGGCGCGCGTATATTCGAGCGCGCATGAGTTGAAAGACAGGTGCACTATAGCTTACGACATGAGCTTTGAAATGACTGTCATAAAAACAATGCTCGCCTTGGGCGACGGCAGAGGGATAGAGGAAGAGCTAAATCGCAATAACTTTTTCGAAAATATCTATATATAATTAATATTTTTGTCTGTTGCTCCCTAATTCCTATTGACAAAGTAGGAATTGGGGAGTATAATTTTTTACGGAATAAGCGATAGACATACGCGATTGAGGATTTTTTGAATGGTTAAAAGATACGACGTGACGGGAATGACCTGTTCCGCCTGTTCATCGGGAATAGAGAGAGCGGTTGGGAAGCTTGAGGGAGTTTCGCTCTGCGAAGTCAGCCTTATGGGTAAGAGCATGAAGGTTGATTTCGACGAAAACGTCGTGTCCGAAGAGAAGATATTTTCCACCGTCAAATCGCTCGGCTACGGCATATTTCATGAGGGCGAACAGCCCGCTGTAAAGCAAAAGCCGCAGGATAAAAAGCTATTTATAAGGTTTATAATCTCAGTCGTCATTCTCGTGCCGCTCATGCACGTTTCCATGGGCTCAATGTTCGGCGCGCCATTGCCCGAATTTATCGATATGCACAAAAATCCTCAATGGTTCGCCCTCTACCAGTGCATATTGTCGGCGGCTATTATCGGCGTCAACTATGCCTTTTTCAAAAACGGCGCGGTTGCGGCTTTCAAGCGCGTGCCAAATATGGACACCCTCGTGTCGCTCGGTTCGGGCGTTTCGTTCATTTATTCGCTTGTAATCACAATATTGATTTTTGTCGGCAACGACCATGCAATTGCTATGGAAAGGGCGATGAATTTACACTTTGAGTCGGCGGCGACTATTCTGACTCTTGTCGATGTGGGCAAGTGGCTTGAAGAAAAGTCCAAAAAGCGCACGGGCGACGAAGTTGAAAAACTCTTAAAACTCGCCCCTGACGAGGTGGCGATAGAAGAAGACGGCGTTCAAAAGACAATTTCAGTCAAAGACGTCAAGGTCGGCGACGTGATTATCGTAAAACAGGGCGAATACATTCCCGTTGACGGCACGGTGTTGGAGGGCAACAGCTTTGTCGATAAGTGCGCCATAACGGGTGAAAGCCTGCCCGTCGAGATAAGCGCGGGCGATATGGTTACTTCGGCTGCCCTCGTCAAGAGCGGCACGGTGAAGATGCGCGCGCAACAGGTCGGCGAGGACACAACGCTATCCAAAATCATCAAGATGGTCAAAGAGGCGGGCGCAAGCAAGGCGCCCATACAAAAATTTGCCGACAAGGTTGCGGGCGTTTTCGTTCCCCTCGTCACCCTCGTCGCGCTCGTCACATTCCTCGTTTGGCTGTTGATTGACGGCGGCTTCCGACCCGAGCATTGCGTAACGTACGCCATCAGCGTACTCGTCGTGTCCTGTCCGTGCGCACTCGGTCTTGCGACGCCCGTCGCCATTATGACCGCAACGGGTAAGGCGGCGTCGCTCGGGATACTCTATAAGGATGCCGAAAGCCTGCAAAATCTCTGTTCAATTAATTGCGTCTTGCTTGATAAAACGGCGACGATAACCGAGGGCAAGCCGAAGGTTAACGACGTTTTGACTTTCGGGGTGGATAGGGGTGAAGCCCTGCAAATTGCCTGCGGCATAGAGCGCAACTCCAATCACCCCCTCGCAAAGTGCATTATCGAGTATGCGGGGGAGGGATATGAAGTCTCCGACTATCAATATTTTGTCGGGAAGGGCGCGTCGGCAATATATAAAGGCAAAAAATATCTGCTCGGTAATCAAAAATTGATTGAGAACGTTGCCATGAGCGCAGATGTGAAGGACGGCGCGGAGGAGCTTGCAAAGCTTGGCAATACTATAGTTTATCTTGCCGACGACAAAAAAGTTCTCGCCTTGATTTCCATTTCGGATACAGTTAAAGAGGGGAGTAAAGAGGCGATTTCTCTTTTGAAATCCCGCAAAATGCGGGTCGCAATGCTCACGGGCGACAGCGAAAGCACCGCAAGCGCGGTTGCCGAAAGGGTGGGAATTGACGAGTTTGTCGCCGAAGTTTTGCCCGCAGATAAGTTGACCGCCGTCGAAAACGTTCAGAAGGTGGGCGGATGCGTTGCGATGGTGGGCGACGGCATAAATGATTCGCCCGCGCTCAAACAATCCGACGTGGGCATTGCCATGGGCAGCGGGACGGACGTGGCGATCGATTCCGCGGGAGTAGTGCTTGTCAGTGAGGATTTGCGCACCCTCGACACCGTATTTGATTTGAGCCGCGCCACAGTCAGAAATATCAAACAAAATCTTTTCTGGGCGTTTTTCTATAACGTTGTCATGATACCCGTCGCGGCGGGAGTGTTCTCGGTATTCAATTTCACCTTCACTCCCATGATTGCGGCGGCGTGCATGAGTTTAAGTTCTCTTTTTGTCGTATTCAACGCTTTAAGGCTGTTGACATATAAAAATAAAAATTTTATAGCGGGAGATAATTTTATGAAGAAAATCGTATCAATTGACGGAATGTGCTGTGAGCATTGCGCGAAGAGGGTCGAAGATAAGCTCTCGACCGCAAAAAACGTCGTTTCGGTCGACGTAAAACTCAAAAAGAAGGTGGCGATAATAAGGAGCCGCGAAGAGGTTTCCGACGAAGAAATCACTGCGCTTGTGACCGACGCGGGCTATAAAGTTGTCGGAATAGAGAATAAGTGACAAACCTTTCCAAATTGTGACAGTATACGTCTTAATAACACTTTGACATATCAGCATACGCGGCATTATAATTAAAAGCGGAGGTAGACCTATGCAGGATACGATGCTTTTAGACAGACGCACAAAAGAGCTGGTTCGCGAGTATGTTCCCGACGGCGACGTTTTGGACAGCATTGTTTGCTTTTTTTCGATATTTGCGGATCATACGCGGGTGAGAATGTTGTCCGCGCTTGCCATATCCGAGATGTGCGTGACCGATTTATCGAGAGTTCTCGACATAAATCAGACCACCGTTTCGCACCAGTTACGGCTTTTGAAAAATCTCGGAATAGTCAAGTGCGAGAGGGACGGAAAGATAATCTATTATTCACTTGTCAACGACACGGTTAACGACGTTATGTTGAAGGGCGTTGAATTTTTGGGCTGTTGAAATTATTATTTTAAGCGGGGTTTAATACCCCGCTTTTTATCTGATAACAATTGATTTTTACTTATTATTATGATAAAATATTAAAAAAACGAATGGATGGGGGAAAACAGCTGTGAAAATCGGCAAATTGTTTTTAGCGGGTTTGATGGCAGTGACAATGGCGGGCTCTGCGGCATGCACCGTCGGCAACGACAATAATGCAAACAATACCGAAAACACTCAAACGCAAAATCCGAATTCGGGCAAAACGTATACCGTCACGCTCGAACTCAACGGCGGAAAACTCAAAGACGGGGAGGATATCACCTCATACGTCGCGGGCAAGGCAGTAACTTTGCCCACGCCTACAAAGGACGGCTACACTTTCGACGGTTGGTACGTCAACAGATTTTTCAGCGGCACAAAAGTTACCGAAATCTCCGCCGATACGAGCGGAAATATGACTTATTATGCCAAATTCGATAAGATTTCCACCTCCGACGACGAGGGCACGGGCGGCAGTGGTTCCGAAGGCACGGGCGGCACGGGCGGTAGTGGTAACGAAGGCACGGGCGGCAACAACAATCCTTCAAATCCTCATGCGCCGCAGACTTATACGGTAACCCTCAATCTCAACGGCGGCACTCTTGCCGCGGGTTCCAATGTGACGAGCTATACGGCAGGCACTGCGGTTACTTTGCCCATCCCCACCCGTTCGGGTTTCACTTTCGGCGGTTGGTTTGACAATGCCGATTGCAGCGGCACCGCAATCGTTCAAATTCCCGCGTCCGCAACAGGCAATAAAACTTATTACGCCGCGTGGACTGCGATTGCGACCGAGGGCGCTGTAACAATTTCGCAAGCTGCGGGCTATGAAGAGGGGCTGTATGCCGAAATTGCGCCCGTAAACGGTCTAAACGACAACGACTATAAGGTCTATTATAAAATTCATAACGGCGCTTCCGCTTGGGTAAAGATTGACAGCGAGCTTGTCCGCACGAGCGGTGATTTTGTGCGCGCCGACGTTCTCGGACTATCTGCGGGTTCGTACGATATCAAGGTTGAAGCGTCGGGCAAAACCGCCTCGACAAGGGAAAATATTGCCGTCACAGCCTATGACCGCACGGGTTACGCGCATTTCAAATATACCAATGGAGTGGGCGCATATAATGACGACGGCACCCCCAAGAACGACGCGATTATCGTTTATGTAAGCGAAGAAAATAAAAATAGCGTTACGGTTGACGGAATCAGCGGCGAAGGTATAGTCGCGATTATGAAAAATGCAAACACAATCTCAAAACCGCTCATCGTCAGAGTTTTGGGGCAAGTTTCCGCCGCAACGTGGAAAAATCTTGATTATAATTCTGATAAAAAATATAATGGGGATAACCATATGCCGATATCTGTTGTTAAGGGCATTAATGGTAAAGCCTTACCTACAAACAATGACTTACTTACTCAGGCTGAGCTTATCAAGGGCGGATATAACGAACTTGATACAAGCAAATATACTGAATTAAAAAATTTGGATAGCAAAATCAAATACACAGCCGTAAAGGATGACGGAACTCCAGCCGAATATGATTCGGCTTGGAATAACTGTTCACTTTCAAACTTGAGTAATGTTACATTAGAGGGTGTTGGTTGTGACGCAAAGATTTTCCAGTGGGGATTCACTTGGAAAAACTGTAATTCAATCGAGGTCAGAAATTTGACTTTCGAAGCATATACCGAGGACGCCTGCAGCTTTGAAGGACCTCAGACCAACGAAAAGAAAGAATGTACTAAACTAAATGAATTCCGGTCAAAAAATATATGGGTTCACCATAATACATTTAACCAAGGTAAGAATTATTGGGATGTTTGTCCCGAGCAGGATAAGCATGAGGGCGACGGAGCAACCGACTTCAAGAGAAACGCCAATGTAACGATATCTTATAATCACTATTATAACAATCATAAAACGGGCTTAATTGGCGGCGGCGATAGTCAGACAACTGCAAATGTAACTTTCCACCATAATTATTATGAGGAAAATAACAGTCGTTTGCCCCTTGCAAGACAAGCCAATATGCACATGTACAACAACTACTATAAAGGCTCGACGGGGACTAATATGTCAATTCGTGCAGGAGGATATGCTTTCATAGAAAATTGCTACTTTGACAACGCTAATAAACCTATTGAAACAGATTCGGGTGCAGGGTTGCATGGATATGTTAAACTCTTTAATTGTACATTTGAAGGCATTAGTTATGCTGCTTCAAGTTACATTACGAAAGCCAATTCGAGAGAAGAAACAGTAAATAACGACAATATCTTCTTTGAGCATTTTGACACTGACCCCGATAATTTCTACTACGATGCGACAGCTAAAAAGACGATAACGAAATCGGGCTTTGAAATGCTTTCGACCGACCAAGTCAAGACTCAAATTCCCCTGCTCGCCGGCGTTCATGTGAATAAAAAGTAAATATACCTACGATAAAACCCGATAAATATTAAAGGGCGGAGTGCATAAGCTCCGCTCTTTTTTGTTTAATATTTAAAGTGAAGCGCAACCTTATAAGGCGGCGTACATCGGAGGTTACAAATGTTGTACAAAGATTGGTTAAACGAGTGGCTTGAACTATATGTGAAAGTATCGACAAAGGAACGCACATATTTGAAGTACAGACAGCAGGTTGAAAAATATATTTTGCCTGTGCTCGGTAAATTTGATTTAAATGAGTTGACTGCACTTGAATTGCAAAAATTTGCCGCTTCTCTGAGTGAGGCAAGATTATCTGCAAATACTATAAACGGCATAGTATCCATTTTAAAAATATCACTTAAAAAAGCGGTGGCGCTCGGGATTACGGACAGACAGTTTACGGATGCTGTTGCACGTGCAAAAGTCAGGTCGAAAAAAATAACAAGTTTTACAAAAGCGGAGCAAAAAAAGATTGAAAAATATATTTTGAGCAGTAAATCGCTCAATTTGGCAGGCATTTTATTGTGCCTGTATACGGGATTGCGAATTGGTGAGTTGCTTGCACTTACTTGGGATGATATCGATTTGCGCGCTGGCACAATGATTGTGACAAAATCCTGCCATGACTCGTGGCAAAACGGGCATTATGTAAAGGTATTGGACAGCACAAAGACGCAGAGCTCGGAGAGAATGATACCCATTCCAAAACAAATAGTTTCATATTTGAAGGAAATTAAAAGTAGGACAGGCAGTAAATTTGTCGTTGCGGGAAGAACGCAATTCGGGGCGCAGATCAGGTCATATCAAAGAACGTTTGAGAGTCTTTTGAAAAAACTCGGGATAGAACACAAAGGCTTTCATGCACTGCGGCATACGTTTGCCACACGTGCGCTTGAAGTCGGAATGGACGTCAGAACGCTTTCTGAAGTATTGGGGCATAAAAATCCTATGATAACGCTTTCGCGCTATGCTCATTCAATGATAGAGCACAAGACCGAAATGATGAATAAGCTCGGAAAATTATTTGTATAAAAAAACGGCGACGCAAGTCACCGCAATGCACATATATTTATTTAATCTATGTACTCAACGATATTTATTATAGTTAATACATAACTCAAAGTCAACGAAATTGAAGGATTATAGAATATCGTAAAGCTTATTGTAATTTTCAGACAAGAGTTTTTAGGTTTTTGCTATACATAGATTAAATAAATTGATGTAATTAATTCTGTTTCAAACTTGCAACGCATGCTTTTAGTCTTATACATAGATTAGTATAATCTGGGTACCAATCTCTACAATGATTATAACCTAACTGTCATTAAAAGGCAACTGATTAGGCTACAGAATGTGTTTATGCGCATAGATTTATAAATTTTATGCTTAATATCAACACAGATTATACTAATAATTGTACATTCAGAACGTAATGAAACGGGTAGCGGAAGATATAAAACAGACAAAAAGTACACAATCAAAGGAGATGGGAAGTAAATTTATGTTGGAAGTAATTGATTTTTCAAAAAAGTACAGGAACAATGAAAACTATTCTGCACATCACATAAGCTTTAACGTTTCGGTCGGAGAGGTCGTAGGTCTTGTAGGCAGCAACGGTGCAGGTAAATCCACGATTATTAAGAGTATAATCGGAGTTTTACCCTTTTCGGAGGGAGAAATAAAAGTCGGCGGGTTTGATATCGTCAAACAATCGGAACAGGCAAAAAGGTTGATTGGCTATGTTCCCGACGATCATTCAGTCTATGAAAAGCTGACGGGAAGAGAATACATTAATTATATCGGAAGTCTGTACGGCGCAACCAAAGAGCAGAAGAAATTCATAACCGACGACCTTGCAAAACGTTTCGATATTGCTTATGCGCTTGATTCGCAAATTGCAGGGTATTCACACGGTATGCGCCAAAAAATCTGTATTTTAGGCGCGCTTACGCATAACCCGCGATTATGGATATTGGATGAGCCTATGGTCGGTTTGGATCATCAGACTATGGCGTTTTTATGCAATTATATCAAGTCATATGCTGATGATAATCATTGTGTACTCTTTTCTTCGCATAATCTCGAAGTTGTCAAAAACACTTGCGATAAAGTCGTATTTATAAAGGGCGGCGAATTGGCGGATATAGTTGACCTCAAAAATACTGAAAATTTCGATTTGAACGGATATTATTCAGAGCTTAACGGGGGAGAGCACGATGCTTGAATTTATTCGTTTGCAGCTGAAATTGAAATGGGGTTTCAACCGCAATAACAATAAGGCAAGCGCCATAATGACTGCGGTTGCTGCTTTGATTGCCGTTGCCATTGCCCTTGCGCTCGTTTGGGCACTGTCGTATGTTTTGAGGACGAGCATCGCGGTCACCGCAAAAAGGCTTTCGATACTTTATCTTACAATTATTATGCTTGGGCTGACTGTCGCCGCGACGGGCATGCAAGTCAAACGGCTATATAAACCGGGTGACTTGTTGATTTCGGCGCGCTTTCCGATAAGCCCGTTTAAGATGTTTTTAAGCAATTTGATTTTAAATTATATTGACCTTTGTATTTACTCGGCTGTCATTCTTTTGCCTGTAATGCTTGTTTTCGGCTTCGCCATGCACTGCATATCGTTTGCGTATGTCATGGGTATAATTCTCGGCATTCTGCTTATGCCTTTAATTCCCTTTGCACTGTCGATTTATATAGCAATACCGACGGTTTACATCACATCACTGCTTGAAAAGCACGGAATAGCAAGGCTTGTGATTTTTATTCTTGTTCTTGTCGGTCTGTTTGTGCTGTACGATTATATATTGACCGTATTGGCACAGTTCTTCATCCATCGCAATTGGGAGGTCGGCACGCTCGAAATCTGGAATAATCTGCTTGCAGGGCTTGATGCCTATTATAATCCCGCATATTACTTATCAAATATAATGTTTTTTGACCGCTTTTGGTTCGGTTTCGGCGTTTTGTTCGGCGGTGGCGTTGCGCTTATAGCGGGCGGCGTGGCTTTGGCTCGCGTCGTGTGTGAAAATTTCAGAATTAAAGCCCTTGACAGCGGCATAACGCATGGTTCCCGCCATACGGAAATCGACGATTACGGCAGTGTTCGTGCAATATTCAGATATGGTTTTAAGGAAATTCTCCGCACTAAAACCTATTCATATTTCTATTTGGGCGTCGCCATTTCCACGCCCGTCATGGTCTTTTTCTGCAACAGACTTGTGACAATGGTGGGGGAGGCACAAGTCGGCACAGGCATAAATTTCGGCGCTTCAATGCTCGTTATTGCAGTATTTATGGCTATGATTTGCTCGTTTACGGGCACGATTTTGAGCGTCGAGGGCAAAAATTTCTACATTACAAAGTTAATACCCGTTCCCTATCGCAAGCAGTTGCTTATAAAGGGCGTATTGAATATCGGCGTCAGTGCGGTTGCATTGATTATAAGCGTCGTCGTCCTCGGCTTTCTGCACTTTTTGAACGTTGCGGAAATGGCAACTCTGATTGCCACACAGCTCGTTCTCTCCGTCGGACTTGTGTTCAACGGAATAAATCTCAACCTCGCCAATCCCAATCTGAAGCCCAAAGCGAACGGTGAGGCGGAAGAAATAAACATTACCTATATGCTTTTAATCGGGCTTGCTATTGCCGCAATCTTGGGAGCAATAAGCATAATTTTCCCCAAGACATTTGAAAATGGCGCGACGGCGGCATATCTCGTCTCCGTCGGCATTGCCGCTGTGTATACGGCGATAAACGTATTGGTGTTCTGGTTTACAGTAGATAAAAAATATAGGAAAATCGAGGGATAAGAGGTTACGTTATGAAAAAATTGATGACTTCTACAATTATAATACTTCCGCTCATAATTCTTGCGATAATGCTTGTCAGCGGCGCAATAATGAGTTTGGTCACCCATATCTATGTTGAAAGGGTGGAGTTTTCAAATAACGAAGCGATAGTTCTCGTTATGAACGACGAACAAAATCCGCCGACTCACAATTTGAAAGCCGATATAAACGTTTTCCCTCTCGAAGCGCCCAATCGCGACATTGTTTACACCGATTACGATGAAAATTTATTGCAAATCAGCGATGACGGCGTAATCACTCCGCTTTTCTACGGAGAGACTTCGGTTACCGTTCAAAGTAAGGAAAACAAGGCGGCGACAGCCACAAGAAAGGTAATAATTACCGACGATTCTGTCCATTCGCTTGAAATCAACTCGTATACAGAGGATTTGTATGAGGGCGAATCGGAACAGTTGACAGTCAGCATCTATCCTCAGGAAGCCGAAAATAAAGCCGTTTTATGGAGCAGTTCTGACGAAGAAGTTCTTCAAGTGGCGTCAAACGGCGTGATAACGGCGTTGGGAAACGGAACGGTGACAGTCACGGCGACCTCGGTTGATAATCCCGACGCAAAGACGACCGCAACAGTCAAATGTCATGCGAAGTTAAAGGAGATTATCTTTGATAATTCTCTGTTGCAGACTTCGCTTGCGACAACGCAATTTCCCGAAGTCACAACCAATCCCGAAAAGTGTGACGTAACTTGGGAATACGTATGCGACAATACAAATATCGCCACAGTTGACCAAACGGGCAAAATAACTTTCAGCCAACCGGGGAAAGTCACCGTGACCGTCAAGGGTACAGACTTTAAGGGCAATTCCGTCGAGGAGAAGAAAGTTTTTGTTTCCACAATGGGTTATTTTGTCGGCCCGCTGTTCAATACGAAAGAAGTAAAGTTTGCCGATTGCGAAGTCGGTGCCGCCCTGCCGCTTAACTTTACGCCCAAACTCGAGGGCACTTATCGCTTGATAGGGAAAATCGAATACGATTACGACAAGGAAGTCACGCAAAACGCGGGACAGACTGGGCTTATCGTCTATGATGAAAACAATATGAATTTCAATTTGACTGAAGCCTTCCCCGAATTTAATAATTATGTAAATGTAGTCGTGCATGCAACAGTATACGACAGTCAGACCGACGCCCTTAACTCAACATATGAAGATTACTTCTATATCACCAAGACCGACATGCAGAACAGTTCGAAAGTCTATCGCGACGGCGACGAATTGAGTTCGGAAACGCCCAACGAGATTATTTTCGGCGATATCGGCGAAAGTATTGTCTTGACAATAGAAAATCCCGATAGCATGCGCGTACAAATCCAATCCAATCAGTATGTCGACGCCGTGCGCGATGGGAACACAATCACTTTGAAGAGTAAAAACGTGTGCGATAACGTTGAAATGGAACTCTATATCGGCGCAAAGAAGTATGTGCTTAAAGAGACCGTTCACGCAAAAGCGCAGTGGATAAAGGTAAATTGCGGCGATACGTCTTTGTCGTCGGGCGGTGACGGGGCAACATTGCTCGATTCGCTCACTTTCGAAGTGCAAAAGGGTAGAGACGACGGGCAGAATGTCTTTTCACAGATAAAATATCAGATTGGCACGGGCGAACAGACCACAATTGTCGGCGGCACTGTGACAATTCAATTTACCGAGCCCTCAACCGAATTAAAATTTGTCTGCGACGATATAATATTTACTTATACCGTCGTCCTGAAAACTCTTGAAGATTTCGGCATTTCCGCGAACTATCAAAAGGCGGGCGGAGATACCGTTCAGTTCGATAGCGTTGCGAGTGTAAAGGCACAGAGCAACATTCAATACACTTTGCCCAAGACTGCGCAAAGCTCAGTCACGCTGCAATTGAATATTGCCGACTTCAATCAGTATTTGGGCGGCTTGGGCACGAATAAAGATTTTGAAGAGATATTTAAAGTCACGTTGCCCGAGGGAGTGGGCGATAACGTTAGGGTTGAGTGGACGCCTTCGGTCAACGGCGTTCCGCAAATCGCAATCACTTTTACTCAGCCCGATTTTAACCAATCGCTTGTCCTTGTTTATGGCGACGGCAGAGATAAAATTCAAGTTGATTTGCAAATAATCAAGGTAAACATTCAAAAAATCGCATTTGTTAAGGGCACAGACAGTTTCGACAGCACAAATTATAATGACGTTTACAAGGGCTATCAACAGGTGCGCGTGTTTGCAAAACACAGTTATTATGAAGGCAAACAGGTTGACTATTTCCGCATGCCGCTGCAAGCTTTGAACAAGTTGATAGGCACAAATCAGCCCGTCAATCCCGAAGATATTGTTACCGTTGAAAATATGATTAACGGCATAAGTTGGAATCTTTCGCGCTATAAGGATAAATCGCTTGATAAGGAGTTGACAACTCAAAAGGGCAACGAAGTCACCGTCAAAGACGGCTCCGGTGACAAAAATTATACGATTACCCTCGACGGCGACGAATATGTTCTTAAAGACGAGTCGGGTGCAACCGTTTCGGGTCATGAAGGCAAAAATGACAATGGTATAATTTGGATTGACACTTTCAGCGAGATAAAGAACGGCTATGTCCGCATTTACTTCGGCAATTTCGGCGGTCTTTCCGAAGTCGATGTTCAAAATGATTACTTCGGCGACTTCGGAGAACAGGGCGAAAATTGGAAAAAGGTTAACGAGCCTGCAGACGTCACGGCATATGAAGCAAAAGAGGGTAGCGGCAGAAAATTCGGCGCATCCAAAAACGCTTATTCATTCTTGCGAATTGAAGCCAACGACGGCGCAGAGGGTGGAGTAAACTGCCATTTCAACTTCAACGTGCTTGACGACCCCGAAGGCAGTAGTCTTGTTAACGTCTTTGACGCAAAGGGATATTGCAATTACAAATATGGAAATATAGTTCTGCATAACAATTTGTACGCCGACGGTGAGTTGTCAAGCGACCTTGCTGCCAAAAATGCCGACTTGATTTTGAAGCCGACAGTTTCGGGTTGCAATGATACCCAAGTTACAAAAAATCTTATTTATGGAAACGGTTATCAGGTTAACTTGAAAGTTTTAAGCGATATGGTCAGGGATAGTGATTTGAATGGCGGAGTGGAAAACACAGGCCATTCTACAACTTTTGGAACCGTATACAATGTTACACTAAAAGGTAACAATCCGCCCACAGAAGAAAAACCTTTAAATCCTTTTAACTACCGAATGCTTTTTGTGCTTAGCGGCGCATATTATTCGGATTTGCAAAGTTACAGTAAAATGAATACTGTTTCCGCAAAAGTATTTTTCAAAAACACCGTCTTGAGATATGTAGCAAATGCCGCTGTGCAACTTTTTCAGGGCTCTAATCCATATAATTTATACTTTGAAAATATTGTAGCTGTGGAGTGTATGAGAGTTGTTTCCCTTGAAACAACACAGATATCAAATTTTAATTTAAAAGGTTTTTTTGATATTTTAGACTACAACAATGCAGCAGATTTGCAAAATAAATATAATAGTATAAATAATGGTTGGTTATACGCTGGGTCGTTTACGGAATCCGCTATAAAGAAAGCTGCCCCTAATCATATTGAGTGGTTCGGAAGCAATGGAAACGATTATAGTAAATCAAACTATAAATATTATGTTAACATTGGAGTTATTCAGCAAGGAAGCGATGACATCTTTAAAGAGCGCCATTGGGATAAAAAAGAAAATAAATATTCGGAAGCGGTGACAAGCGAACAAGTAAGATTTTCAAACATACAACTTATGTCGGGTTTAGCTACTGCCCATATTCCGAATGCTTTAAATTCAGCTGATGGTGGAGCCTCGGATTACAAAAGCCGTAATACAGATTTACTCTTCACCGATACTCGCGATATACGATTGCTTTGCCAATTTAGAACCATTAACGACACCAAGCTTGAGAAGAATACCGAGCATATTCAATGGCACATGAATAAGGTCTATCGCGATATGGATTTGGCATTCCCTGACGGTCGTGAAGACCATATTGCAGCCTTGAAAGAGTCCTTGAAAAACGTCACTTGGCCGGACGGCACGGGCACCGACGGTGAAGGGAACGTAAAGTCAGTTGCTGCGGCAATGAATAGTCTTCTTTCTCGGGCAATAGTGCCGGGGAAGAGAGAGTATGCGGTAGTATAATGCTTAAAGTACAGGTTGGCAACGGATTCTATTTTATGTATATCTGCATTGCCGTCGTTTACGCGGCGGCAATTGCACTTATTTTGCGCCGCACAAGCAAAAAAACGGCGCGCATTGTGCTGCTTGTCATTCTGTTTTTGAACTTTTCGCTGCACTTTATAAAACAGGCCTTTGTGCCGTATGTGAACAATCTGCCGCAGTCGATAAGGCGGTCTACCGTTGAAAACCTTTGCGCCGTTTCAACGGTGTTCTTTCCGTTTATCTTTCTTATCAAAAAGCACACCGTTTTGCACGATTTTATGTACTTTATCGGCGTTGTCGGTGGGCTTGCCGCGCTGTTTTATCCGACCGAAGCGTTGAATATGCCGCCTTTTGCGTTCGACACAATACGTTTTTACGCCGTACATACCAATTTGATGGTCGTGCCGCTTGCCGCGGCAATACTTGGGCTGCATCGACCGAGAATTAAGACTTTTTGGGCAATCCCGCTTATGTTTTTGGTGTGGGAAACCATAATCTGCCTTAATGAGTATTTCTTAATAGGGGTTGGGCTTGTCGACGCACAATTTGCAGATTTGTTGAATCCTGCATTCCGCAACAGCAGTTTTACTTTCGGTGTTCGACCCGATTTTGCTTGGGCGCATCAAGTTCTCGATCCGTTTGTGCCGTGGTTTTTGCGCACCGACGCATTCGGAATCAACGGCGGAAAGGATTTTTATTTTCCTGTGCTTTGGCTTGTCTTGCCCGCCTTTGTATATCTTATTCCCGTCTATCTCATCGTTTCTTCGCCGTTCTGGATTTACGAATTGGTTAAAAGGCGTAAACTTAGATGAATTTATCACTATCAACCCGCAAATAGCGGGTTCTTTTTTATATTCAATACATTGCAAAACGCCGCATTTAGTGGTATAATAAAAATAACGTGGATGTAATAAAGGAAAAATTAAAACTGCTGCCCGACGACCCCGGGGTGTATATAATGCTCGACAGATATTCCAATGTGATATATGTCGGCAAGGCGCGCGTTTTAAAGAACCGCGTCAGGCAGTACTTCCATAACTCGCCAAAGCCCGAAAAAGTCATGAAAATGGTTGAAAATATTGCAGATTTCAACTATATCATAACCGCTTCGGAGATTGACGCGCTTGCGCTTGAAAACAATCTTATAAAGAAATACAAGCCCAAGTATAACATACTTTTAAAGGACGACAAGACCTATCCGTATATCAAAGCCGACCTAAAAGAGGAGTTCCCGAATTTTTATATCACGCGAAAAATCAAAAAGGACGGCGGAAAATATTTCGGACCCTTTATGGGCGGGATAAACTGCAAAGATATCCTCGACATTTTGCAGCTGACGTTTTGCGTCAGACTGTGCCACACGAAGATTTCCGAAAAGCCCAAAAGGGAGTGCCTAAATTATCATATTAAGCGGTGTTCTGCGCCCTGTGCGGCTTTCGTCACGCGCGACGAGTATTTGTCGCAGGTCAAAAAAGCGCTTGAATTCCTCGACGGCGATTTGGGCGAAGCGCAGGAGCTTCTGAATAAAAAGATGCTTGCCGCCGCCGAAAACGAGAATTTTGAACTCGCCCTCGACTATAAAAACAAGCTTGCAATGCTATCCAAACTTGAAGCGAAGAGGATAACGTCGCTGAATAAACCAATTGACGCCGATATCATTGCATATGCCACGAACAGCCTGTATTCTGCCGTCAACGTGCTTATCACACGAAAGGGAATTATGCAGGGCGGCAGCAGTTTCGCGCTTGACGAAGCGCATATGTCCGACAGCGACGCTTTGACGAGCTTTATTGCACAGTATTATTCCAATCACGAGCCGCCGCCCGAAATTATTGTCGAAGATTTTTGCGAAAAGGAGCTTTTACAGACCTATTTCAAGCAAAAATTCGATAAATCGGTTGAGATTACGCCCGCAAAACAGGGCGACAAGTTCAAACTTTTGCAGATGGCGAAGAAGAACGCGGCGGAATATCTTGAAAAATCAATCGACAAAATCAAGCATAAGGACGACATGACAGTCAACGCCTGCAAGCGATTGCAGGAGATTTTGGGGCTTAAAAGTTACCCGCGCAGGATGGAGTGTTACGATATTTCCAATATCAGCGGTGTTGACAAGGTAGGCTCAATGGTCGTCTTTATCGACGGCGAGGCGGACAGAAGCAGTTATCGCAGATTCAAAATCAAGACTGTAGAGGGCGCGAACGACTTTGCGTCCTTGCAAGAAGTGTTGAAGCGACGACTTTCAAAACTCGAAACAGACGAAGAGGAGAAGTTCCCCAAGCCCGATTTAATCATTATCGACGGCGGCAAGGGGCAACTTTCTGCCGTTAAAGAGATTTTCGACGAAATGGGGATTGAGGGGATAGAGCTCATTTCGCTTGCAAAACGCGAGGAAGAAGTGTTCACTCTTTCGTCAGACGACAGCGTGAAAATTTCGCACCGCGACTATTCGCTTAAAATGTTACAGCGCATCCGCGACGAAGCGCACAGGTTTGCGATAACATACTTCAGAAATATTCACTCAAAGCGCAATTTAAGCTCGATTTTGACCGAAATCGACGGCGTTGGCAAGGTGAAACGGATGGCTCTTATGGATAAATTCGGCACTATTGACGGTATTATTTCAGCAAATATCGACGAAATTGCTTCATGCGAGGGCATTGGACGTCCGCTGGCGGAGAAAATCAGGGCATATTTAGACGAAAACTTATGAGAAAAATCAATTATGGGCTTATCGTTTCCGATTTCGACGGAACGCTGATTGACGACAGACAACAAATTCCGCAGCACGTAAAGGCGGCGATTTACGAATATGTCGCTTCGGGCGGAATTTTTGCCGTTTGCACGGGCAGAATGTTGCGTTCCATATTGCCGCAGGTGCGCACACTCGGGCTTAAAGGGTTGGTTATCGCCTATCAAGGCACGGTGATTGCCGATATCGAGAGCGGCAAACTCATTAAAAACGGCGGAATAGACTATAAAGATATAGCCGAAATCTGCAAAAACATTGAAGAGTTGGGGCAGGCGGTTAACGTCTATCACGGCGAAGAGCTGTATACCGATATCCCAAAAGACAATAAATATCTCCAAGAATATGAAAGAATTGTGGGCATTGACGCCATTTCGGTTGACGGCAGACTTTCTGATTATGTTTTAAAGCATAAGCTTTTTTGCCAAAAGGTTGCAAGCCTTGTGCACGAAAGGGACAGGCAAAATCTTTACGAACAGTTAAAAAAGAGACTTGGCGACAGATTTGACGTGACTTGCAGTGCGAAGGTGCTTGTTGAAGTTTCGCCAATCGGAGACAACAAGGGAGAGGCGGTTAAGTTTCTTGCAAATCATTATAACATTCCAATCTCAAAGACAGTGGCGGTCGGCGACAATTTAAACGATATGTCAATGATTTTGGCGGCGGGAATGGGTTGCGCTGTATGCAACGGTGAAGAAGAGTTAAAGCAAGCCGCAGACTTCGTTTCAATATCAAATAATGACGGAGCAGTGGCTCAAATAATAGAAAAATTCGGTTTTGCATAGTACTATGTCTGAAATATTAGCCCCTGCGGGCGGAAAAGAAAGCGCATTTGCCGCCATAAATTCGGGCGCAGATGCAATATATTTGGGATTGACTCAATTTTCGGCGAGGAGCTCGGCGGAAAATTTCGACGAAAAATCTTTTGAAGAAATCTGTTCGTTCGCCCATGCGTTTAAAGTCAAAGTCTATGTAGCCATGAACACTCTCGTCAAGGAGAGCGAGCTTGAAAAATTTTTAAAAACTTTAATTGACGTTTGGAACAGGGGAGCGGACGCTATAATTTTGTCCGACCTCTATCTCGGCAAATACATTCACGAAAATTATCCCGAAATTTGCCTTCATCTTTCAACGCAGGCAGGCGTTTGCAACGCCTATGCCGCCCGTATAGCTAAAAATTTCGGCTTTTCACGCGTAATTTTGTCGCGCGAGACGGCTTTTGAAGATATAAGACAAATCGCGTCCATAATTGAAACCGAAGTTTTTGTTCAGGGTGCGCTGTGCACATGTTTTTCGGGGCAGTGCTATCTTTCATCTTTTATCGGCGGCAACAGCGGCAATCGCGGAAGGTGCAAACAGCCGTGCAGAAAGCAATATTCTATCGATCGCAAGGGCTTTGAGGATAGTGCATACAGGCTTTCGCTTTCGGATTTATCGGTTGGCGATAAAATTTTTGACCTTATTGAAGCGGGAGTTACCTCTTTCAAGATTGAAGGTAGAATGCGCCGCCCCGAATATGTAGCGGCGGCGGTCAAATATTACAAAAATTTGCTGTCACATAGACCTTCTGAGGGCGATTTAAGCGACCTAAAACGCACTTATAACAGGGGAAATTACACAAAGGGATTGGCTTTCGGGCAGGATAAGTCGCTTATTTCATCGTCCGTGCAGGGGCATTTGGGCGAATTTGTGGGCACAATCAAGGTCGAAAACGGCAAATATTTTGTATGGACTGCGCAAAAATTCGTCAAGGGCGATTGCTTTAAGATTTTGCGTGGAGGCAAAGAAGTGGGCGGCGCGGAATTTTCTTCGGCAACGCAGCAGGCAATTATTTTGACGTCGTCGATGCGGCTTTTGACGGGCGATAAAGCCTTTGTGACAACCGATACATCCTTAAACAGCCGCCTTTTGTCACAGTCAAGAAAGATTTCCGTCGAGGTCGGCGCAAGTTTTTCTGTCGATAAAGTTCCTGAAATTTCGATTAACGGCGAGATATTTTTGGGTGAGAAGCCCTTGGAGAGCGCAAAGAACAGCCCGCTAACGAGACAGCAGATTGAAAAATGTTTTTCAAAGACGGATAAATTTCCCTTTGACGTCAATTTCGGCAAAATTGAAATCGACGACGTCTTTATTTCAATTTCGGAATTAAACGCTTTAAGGCGCGCCGCTTTTGAAAATTATTTCAATAAAATCTCCCGAATCGGCGCAAGAAACGTGATTTTTAAGCCCTATAAGACTAAATCCGATACCTCAAAAAATGATGAAATTGCGGTCATATGCACCCGATTTGACGCCGAAATATTTAAAAAAGCCGATATCGTCATCTATAAACCCAACGATTATTTTGCGCTTGCGGAAATTCCGCCGCATGTGGATAGACAACTCTTTTTGTATCTTCCGCCATTTTTGACCCAACGCGAGGCGGAGAGCTTGAAGCCCGCTGTTTCTGCCTTTGACGGCGTGTATTGCGACGGCATTTGGGCGATAGAATTTGCGCGTGAGTGCGGGAAAAAGTTGTTTGCGGGCTGCGGATTTAACCTTTCAAACAGCATTTCGGTCGGAGAATGTGCGGCAGATTATATTGCGCTCTCCAAAGAACTCACTTCGCATGAACTTCAACCACTCATTTCGGACAACACCTTTGCACTGTCCGTCGGCGCGATTAAAGTCATGGATTTGATCTATTGCCCCTTTGAAAAGAAGTGCGGCGACTGCGACAAGCGCGAAATTTACACCCTCTGCGACGATTCGAAAAGAAAATTTGCTCTGCGACGTTATACCGTCGGGGCTTGTCGATTCGAACTTTATAATTGCGCAAACCTTGTCGGGCGGTCGCCCACGGGCGCGCTTTTGGACTGTTCGCTTGAAAAGTCGCCTTCAAAATTGATTTCTATCATGGATAACGAGCAAGCTCTGAAAGAATATTTTGAAAATTACACCCGCGGTCATCTCAACTCGCCCGTTTTGTGAATTTTATGGATGAAAGATCGTTTGAACGCCTTGAACTGAATAAAATTTTATCCGCTTGCGCCGCATATGCCAATTTGGACGGCGGCAAGAGGATTATTTTTGACCGCAAGCCCTCTGCGGATATTGAAGAGGTGCGCCGTCGGCTCGACATGACTTCGGAGTGCGACAGGCTTTTATATACCTTGGGAACGGGCAAAATCGAGGAGTTCGGCGATGTTAAAGACCTTCTTAACAGGTCGTCGAAGGGCGCAACGCTCTCGTGCGGCGAGCTTTTAGAGGCGGCGCGCCTAATGCGGTCGGCGAGGGTGGCGTATTCTTCGATATCAAAGGCGGGCGACGAAGTCAAGTTGATGAGATTGCTCGCAAACAATCTGTATTTCGACGAAGTCCTCGAAAACGATATAGGTGCAAAGATTATTTCGCCCGATGCGTTGAGCGACAGCGCGAGCGACGCACTATACAATATCAGATATAAAATCAAGTCTTTAAATGAAAAAATAAGGTCGAAACTTGCCGAATACGCTTCGGGCAAGGACGCCGAATTTTTGCAGGATTCCATTGTTACCATAAGGAACGACAGATATGTCATTCCCGTCAAGGCGGAATATCGCGGCAAAGTGCGCGGCTTCGTGCATGACCGCTCAAAGACGGGCGCAACCTTTTTCATCGAGCCCGAGTACGTGCTTGAACTCAACAACGAGCTTATCTCCCTGCAGATAGACGAAAGGGAAGAGGTTGAAAATATTTTAAAAGCCCTTTCCGCAAGGGTCGGCGCGCTTGCGGCACAGCTTGAAGAGGATATAGGCATTTTGTCCGAAATGGACGCATATTTTGCGTTCGCCGAATATTCATATAAACTTAAATGCACCCGCCCCAAGGTCAACGATAGGGGGCAGATTGATATAATAAAGGGCAGGCACCCCCTTATCGACCCCGAAAAAGTCGTTCCCGTTTCGGTTCAGCTCGGCGAAAAATATAATTTTCTCATTTTGAGCGGCGCGAACACGGGCGGCAAGACGGTGACGTTGAAGATGTGCGGGCTGTTTTGCCTTATGGCGGCTTGCGGTCTCTATATTCCCGCGGCGGAAGGCAGCTGCGTTGCCGTATTTTCAAACGTATTCTGCGATATCGGCGACAGCCAAAGCATAGAGGAGAGCCTTTCGACTTTCTCCTCGCATATGGAAAATGTCATAAGTATCTGCGAAAAGGCGGACGACAACTCGCTTGTGCTTATTGACGAGTTAGGCGGCGGCACCAACCCCGACGAGGGGCAGGCTCTCGCCAAGGCAATAATTTCTCTACTCTTAAAGAGGGGCTGTAAGGGGATTGTCACGACACATTTCACGGCGTTGAAGGAGTTCGCCTATTCGGTAAAATCAATTGAAAATGCCAGCATGGAGTTTGACGCCGACACGTTGAAGCCCCTTTACAGCATAAAAATAGGTCTGCCGGGCGCGAGCAACGCCCTTGCTATTGCGCGGAGGTTGGACATG
>CANRKX010000019.1 GCA_947631325.1 uncultured Clostridia bacterium
GCGCCATTAGCTCAATTGGATAGAGCGTTGGTCTACGGAACCAAAGGCTGGGGATTCGAGCTCCTCATGGCGCACCAACGAGCGGAGATGCCAAACTTGGCATCTCCGCTCGTTGCTTTGTCTTGAGGGCGAGAATCCCCATATAGCTCATCTTCTTTCTACACAACCTCGATTCTGCCCTGAGGGGAGGCGTAATCGTTGCCGACGTTGCCGTCAAGCACGGAAGAGAGATAGGTCATGAGTACCTCGTAATCCATCATGCCCTCGTCGATAAGAAGTTCGTTGCCGACGAACATATTCAGTCCGTCGCCGCCCTCTTTAATGAGATAGTTATGCGACGCAACGGTATATTGCTTATCGAGCACAAGCGGAATATAGTCGCCGTTTTCATCGAGGACCATGACGTTCTTTACCCTTCTCATATCCCCGCAGGAGAGGAAATTGCCCTGTTCGTCCGTCTGCACAGCCGATTTTATTGAGGTATCTATCGTATATTTAAGCCCAGCCACCTGCAAAAAGCCGCCGTTTTCGCCCACCGCCTTTTCGCCGTCGTTGGTATTGGGAAGGCAGGCGCGGCTTGCCATCTCCAAGGCGTCGAGTATCTCCTGTCCCGTTGCCTTTACCATGCAGAGGGAGTTGCCGTAGGGGTGGACGTTCAGGATATCCCCATAGGTGATATCCCCCGTGGAAATGTCCGCGCGTATGCCGCCGCCGTTGACGAGCGCGATGTCCGCCCCCGATACTGCCCTGTACGCGTCGGCGCAGAAATCGCCCAAATTTGTCTCCCTGTTCCTTATAAGGCGCATGCCCGAATCGGCGGAAAGGGTCGTGAGGGTGACTTCGGATACTCCTATCTTTCTCGTCAGCTCGGATTCGAACTGCTCTTGGATGCTCTCAATATATCCCGCCATTTCCTCGTCCTTTTCGGGATAGGTCTCTATAAGCCCCGTTCTGATATTTCCGTTCGCCGTTATGGTGAGGTGACCTATATTATTCAGCCCCATGCCCGTGGAGGACAAGAGAACACTCTCCCCATCGGCATTTTTTAAGATATTGCAGGATATTTCGCTGAGCGAATTGCCGTCCAAAACGGCGTCTATACCCCTTGTATTTTCAATCAGTTCGCTTGACGTGAAGGGCGAGGATAACTCGTCCGTGCCCAAATGGGATAGGACGATAACATAGTCCGCGCCCTCATTTAAGCAGGCATTAACGTTCTCCTGCACTCGCCCGTATAACTGCTCGCCGCTTGCCCCGAAGAAATCGTAAACATAGTTGCCGTTCTCGTCGCAAAAGTAGGCGGGAACGGATTTTACTATACTTTCGGGCGTCGATACGCCTATATATGCGACCTTTTTATCGCCATAGGACACTATCTTATAGGGCAGAAGGCGGGAGAGAAAGGCTGAGCTGCCCTCGCCCGTGTAGCGGATATTGCAGCCGAGATATTGTGCGCCGCTCTTCTCCATGAGCCTGTCGAGCTGTTCCATGCCATAGCCGAACTCCTGATCGCCGAGCACCGCGAAGTCATATCCCGCGCGCTTCATTATCTCCGCGGGATATTCCCCCTTAGAGACAGTTCCGATGGCGTTGCCGTGAAGGGCGTCGCCGCAATCGACCAACGTCACGTAGGGAGTATTTTGCTCGCACAGCTTTTTATATGCCGCAAGCCCCGCAAAGCCAATGTCGTCATCCAACGAACAGTGCACGTCGTTGGTATAAAGAACCACTATATCGTCCTTATTATCGCCTGCGTTGCACCCGCCCAAGAGCAGTACAGCCGCAATT
Organism: uncultured Clostridia bacterium; assembly: GCA_947631325.1. Taxonomy (GTDB): domain Bacteria; phylum Bacillota; class Clostridia; order Christensenellales; family Borkfalkiaceae; genus Coproplasma. Next base: position 1,789 of record CANRKX010000019.1, read on the forward strand.
AATGAAGCCAATACAACCGACAGCCTTTTCATATTTTTCATGATAGCCATTGTCTTTCTCCTCGCAAAATATCAATATATTATCTTAAAAAACAATCGTCACGGTGTTTAACCCGTCGGCATAGGCGTGGGCGCTGCTCTTTGTGCGGCTGAGCGCCAAGGACACGCCGAGCTCGTCGCCCTGCGTGAGAGGGTCGAACTCTTCCCCGCTCCAACGGATGACGGCTTCGCACTCGCTTCCGTCCTCGCTGCAAAGGGCGTCGAAGCTCAGGTTGCACCCGTCGTCGGGCAGGGTGGGCAATACGCTCGTCACGCACAGCTCCTCGAAAATCTGATGATACTTCAATAACTGCCGTGCGCCGAGCAGTTGTTTGTGGGCGAAGCGGTCGATATCCTCCGCCGCGCCGATAAAGTCGAACTTCTTGGAAGAAATATCGATATGCAGCGTTTTAAGGCGGTGGACGAACGCCCGACAGCGGTCTGTCTTGGGGTGGTCGAAAACCTGTTGGGGAGTGCCCTCCTCATAGACCAAGCCCTCGTCCATATAGAATACGCGGGTGGATACGTCGCGCGCGAACTTCATCTCGTGGGTGACGATAAGCATCGTGAGACCCTGCTCGGCGAGACTGCGGATGACCGCCAATACCTCCCCCACCATCGTGGGGTCGAGCGCGCTCGTCGGCTCGTCGAAGAGGACGATTTCGGGCTGCATGCCGAGGGTGCGGGCTATGGCGACGCGCTGTTTCTGACCGCCCGAAAGCTCGTCGGGATAGTTGAGTTCCTTTTCCGCCAATCCCACGCTTGCAAGAAGGCGCATTCCGTTTTCATATGCCTTCTGTCGCGACCAGCCGAGGAGCTCAACGGGTCCCAACATTATATTTTCAATGACCGTCAGGTGGGCGAAGAGGTTAAAGCTCTGGAATACCATTCCCATGCGGCGGCGCACGGCGCCGAGCTGGGATAATTTGACGCCCGTCATCTGCTGACCGAGCACCTCTATCTGCCCCTCCGTCGGCGTTTCCAACCTGTTTATACAGCGCAAGAAGGTGCTTTTGCCCGTGCCCGAAGGACCTATAATGGAGATGACGTCGCCCCTGTTTATGACGGCGTTGGCGTCCTTCAAGGGGGTTGCGTTGGGGAATACCTTCTTCAAGTGGGAAATGGTTATGACGGGTTCGCCGTTTTCGGCGGGCTTTGTCTCTTCCTTAATATCCGAAAGCGAAATATTCCTGTCCACTCCCCTCGGTTCCCTGCGGCGGCGGTGGGGATCTATCTTCATCTCGACAAGTCCCAAAAGAAGGGTCAGACCCCATGCCAACAGGAAATACAATACCGCAGTTAAAATAAGCGGGAAAAACGCCTCGAAGGTGCGGCTTCGGATGAGGTCGGTGACCTTTGTGAGGTCCTGAACCGCGATATAGCCCACCACGGAGGTCATCTTTACCATAGAGATAAACTCGCCCTTATATACGGGCAAAATGTGCCGCGCCGCCTGAGGAGCGATAATCTTCGTAAAGGTCTTTACTCGCCCCAAGCCCATGGCGGAAGCCGCCTCCCACTGACCGACGTCAACGGCATCGAGACCCGTGCGGATCATTTCCGATACATATACGCCGAAGTTTATGGAAAAGCCGATGATGGCGACGATTATGCCGTCAAGCCGCGCGCCCGCGAATACCACATAGAAGAGCACCATCAAAAGGACGAGGACGGGAATTCCCTGTATAATCCTGATAAATCCCGCCGTAATCTTGGGGGCGACCTTGTTTCGGCTGCGGCGCAACATACATAGCCCGAAGCCCAATACCGTGCCCAAAAGAGCCGAACAGATGGATATCAAAAAGGTTACGCCGAGACCCGACAAAATCATTTGCCATCTGTTTTCCTGAACGAAATTCTTATAAAAACTGTTGCCTATACCCGCCCAGAAGCCGACGTCGTCGCCCTTTGCCGCCGTACCGAGCCCCATATCGCTGCCGCGGACGACGAGCGTCGAGCCGCCCACATAATGGGAAGTGGGGAAATCTATGCTCTCCTTCCGCTCGTCGGTGATACTCATTGCGCCCGACACTATATCCGCGCGACCGCTCATAAGCATACTTGTCAGCGAGCCGAAGTTGGTTTGTGTGATTTCGAGTTTCATGCCCAACTCTTTGGCGATGAGGGAGGCAAGCTCCACTTCGTATCCGAGGGACTGCCCGTTTCCGCCGACGTAGCTCATGGGTTCCAAGGTGGAGTCGTGAGCGTATCTGAGGGTGCCGTTCGTCGCTTCGTACTCCGCGACGTCTATGGTCTTTTTGCTGTCGTCGGCGCCCAGCCATTTTTCCTTAAGGGCGTCAAGCGTGCCGTCCGACTTATATCTGTCAATGATTGTACTGATTTTGTCCGTCAACGGACTGTTCTTTTGCAGACCAAAGCCGTAACTGTCCGCCGCCAAAGTCTCGGGGAATATAGCCAAATCGGTCTGCCGTGCCACCGCAAGCTGTGCAACGGGCATATCTTGCGCCATGGCGTCAAGCTCGCCCGTCTGCAGAGCTAAAAGCATAGTAGACGCATCATCGTAATACTTAAATTGACAGCCGCTGATTACAGAGCTGACAAGCTTATCGTGAATAGTGCCCGACATTACGCCAACGGTAGTACCCGTAAAATCTTCAAGAGTTTTGAAGCGGACGTCGAACTGTCCGCGGTTTGCAACGACGGCAACCACGCCGCCCGTGTAATTGGGCTCGGCAAAATATACGCTCTCCGCCCTTTCCTCAGTCACGGTCAAGCCGCTGGCAGACACGTCGTACGCACCCGTGGAAAGACCTGTGAAAATGGACGTGACCTCTACGCTATACACGTTAAGCGCATAGCCGTTTTGCTTGCAAAAGCGAACCATGATATCGATGTCATACCCGACGATTTTGTTGTCCTTCATGTAGCAGAAGGGCGCGAGGTCGGTCTTTACCGCCATATCTATGGTGCCCTTCACTGCGGGGAAGGACGTCCAATCCTCCACTACCTGCTTGCTTTCGTCGGTGCCTATCCATATGCCGTCGATTTCCTCAAGCGTGCCGTCCGCCTTTATATTTGCCAAATATTCGTTATATTCGTCCCTCAACGCCGCACCGTAATCGGTCTTGGCAAAAGCCGCCGCATAGCTCTCCTCGACGAGCACCTCGGGGAGGTATGTCACGCCGCTGTCTTCCATACACAGAAGGCGGGCGATGGGTTCGTCCATCAAAAAGGCGGCTACTCTCCCCTGCTCGACGGCGAGAGCCAGATCGGGAACGCGGTCGTAATACTGCTTGTCGGCGTTCTTTATGAGATTGTCTGTATGTACGTCAAAGCTCGAGCCCGTCATGACGCCGATAGCCTTTCCGTCAAGCTGGCGGATATCGGTTATGGCTTCGTTCTCCTTTGCGCAGCTGCCGAGGAGCAGACATATCAAAACGACCGACAGGGACATGATAAGACAGAATATCTTCCCAAATCGCCCCGCCCTTTTGCTTTTCAAAATCTGATTGTTATCCTTCATGTTGTGCTCCTTTCAAACCGTCATTGTCGGGAATTTAGCTGTTGTCCGCCTTATATGTCGGATAGACAGAGGGCAAAATAATAAAGACGGCAAGCCGCCCAAGCCCGACATTTATTCTATCATGTTTTGATTTTTGCAACAACGGGAAAATCCTTGGCAACAAAACTTTAACAATTCTTCACGCGAATATCCGATAGGAATATTTTCATTTATCGGAGATAAGTCAATAGAAATCCCCGATATTCGCAAAAAATCAAAAAGCCCTTCCTCACGGAAGGGCTTTTTGATTTACCATTATTTAACTACTGAGCCGCTCAAAAACGGAATATTTTCGAAACAAACGTCTCTGATAATTCGGATATACACGTGAACAAGCCGTTCACGTGTATATACTTATCCACACTATTTATCGGATTGGGGAAAGAGCTCTAAAACGGCGTCCGCCGTATTGCGAGCGATAGTTTCCCAACTGAATCTTTTTAAGTTCTCCTTGCCCATTTTTACATATTTTTCACAATCTTCGGAGTGTTCACAAAGATAGCTCATCTTAGAGTATATATCGTCAATGTCGTCGGGATTGAAATAAATTGCCGCCTTACCACCCACTTCGGGGAGGGAGCTCACGTCGGAGCAGACGACGGGCACACCGAAATCCATAGCTTCGAGCACCGGTAAACCGAAGCCCTCGTATTTTGTGGGATATAATGCCGCAAAAGCATGTGATATGAGCGCGGCTTTTTTGCCGTTGTCTGTGAACCCCGTGAATACGAAGTTCTCTTCAAGCCCGTATTTCGCAATCCTTTGCTTCAATTCACGTCCGTAATCACAATCGTCATTGCCTATAATCACTACTTTTTTGTCCAATACATGTCTGTGATAAACTTCTATCACCGAATGAATATTCTTATAAAAATAATGTATGCCTGTTATGCAGAAATAACCTTTCTCGGCTAATCCATACTCTTCGAGCACACCTGTCGTCTCTTCTATATCCTTTGCATCCTGTGGAAGAGCAGTGTACAAAACCTTTATCTTTGAAGGATTGCACTTAGGATAGAACCTCAGAATATCTTTACGCGTGTTTTCTGAAACGGTAAAAATTCTTGCGCATCTTTTAACAAGTTTCGGAAGAACCAACTTGTAATAGACCTTCTGATGAAATCTGCCACGAGGATAGATTATGGGCGTAAGATCGTGAACGGTTATTATCTGTTTACATTTGGTCTTTGCACCATGTTGTGTAGTCGACCAAACGACATCGTAATTGCCCTTATACGCCTTGCGCATCTTTAGGTTTCTCGAAATAAATCCGCCGAAAGACACCTCGTATGCCATAGGGCGCAGCTCTTCAGGCAAATAATTTTTGTTCCCGCAGAGTATTTTAATTTCCACGCCTTCTTTAATGAGTATGGGGCACACTTCGCGCAATATGCGGTACGTATACAAACCCAACCCAGTGTTTTTATCCGACAATATGCTTGCGTTTATCAGAAGTTTCATTATAAAGCATTCCTTTTAATTTTTTAGGCGCAGACAGCTTATACAGCACGAACACTACTGCCATCTGATAAATGGGTATGGTTGTAAGCGTAACGGAAAACACACACATACCCGAAAACGCCAAAAATATCATATGAGCGTAAAAATTATATTCTTTTTCGATTTGTACTTCGTAGCCCTTTGCTATATAGAAAAATACTATTTGTAACATGGCGTGGAAAAGCACACCTACCACGCCGAAATCGGCGTAGGCGGAACCTATAGGTCCGAAAGATGGAGCTCCCGTGAGTGATAGGGTCCAGTCTACAAGTCTCGGGACCTCAAGACCCAATTTCAGACTCCCGTACAAAACGGGTTTATCGGGCCATAAAAACCGCGGAATATATGCGAAGATTTCGTCCTCAAAGAATGTTCTGCCCCAGGTGAAGTGGTCGAGATTGTCCACGAGGTCGTTGAAATTGGTAAGGTAATCAGAGTAACCCGCAAGGTTACGCAATATACCTGTAAATTTTATATCCTGCTGAACAGTATACAGTATGAATATCCACACAAATGCTACAGCAAAAATCGTGCCAAAGATGAGCAACACTCCATTGCGCTTTTTGGGCGATCCTTTGTAATAAACGGTAGTAAGCAACAACACCCCTATCGTGAGAATGGACGACTTTTGTCCGAACTGATAGATAAATAATGTTATTAAAACAGTTGCGATAATGGCTTTGATGTAATTTTTTGTGCATTTACCCGAAGAAAAATTCAGCTTAGAGATATAGTAGAAATAGAGGAACATTGTCAGGGGAATTATTATAAAGTATATTATTCCGCCACCAATTCTCATATTTGCATAAAATAATCTGGGGTTTTCTATCGCAAGCAGCAAATCGTCAAGGTTTAAAAGCCAATACATAACCACGACCAAAGCGAAGATCCATATCGGTTTTTTATTTACATAGTTGTATCTTATTTCGGGGACTTTAATAGGTGACCGGGTACACTCCACTAACGCGCACCCGAGATAGACCGTCCAAAAGTACACAAGCTGTATAATATCGCCATTTCTTAGTCCAAAGTAATTTCTATCGTAATAAAGCGTGATTGAGTAGAGAAATACCATTATCACGCCTTGAGATAAATACTGGAAAAACAGTATATTCATGAAGTTGTGTTTCCTTTTGGAGACGAATAAATAAACTCCCGTCATCATAAGGAAAGTCGCAAAATAATAAACCATCGGTTACTCTTTTACCGTGCCCTTATTCGCACATTTTTTGCCTTTTTTCATCCCGAGATAGCGCGCCGCCATATCGGGCAACCAACGAAACAATACCGGTATATTGAAGTGCGCAAACGCCTGCCCGAGTACGCTGAAAGCAAGTTTGAAACCTGCATCCGTTGCCTTATAATTGTTGAATTCGGGGTGTGCCGCAAACCACTTGCCCGTTTCATAATACCGAGCGTATAACTGTTTTAATGTAAATTTATGTGAGTGCTCAACCACCGCTTCCGCTACATAAGCCTTTTTTAGACCTGCGTCGAGAACTTTACGCGAATAATAAACATCTTCATTCATCATCATGTGAATGTCGTCATAACCGCCAAGTTCCAAAAAAGTCGGACGATGGTACGCCGAAAACGCATCAGAAGCAAAAAATGCTTTGAACTGCAATTGCTCTATGTCCGCAGCAGACACCACATACGATTGTTCCCCGTAATTGCTTTTCCTTACATACCGCTCAATATTGTTGTACTTCGATACCTGCCTGCCGAAAGCAAAAACCACATCCCCCTCTAACGCGGAAACCAAACGCGCAACGGCGTCTTTATCATTTAAAACGACGTCCTGCGACAACATCACAACTTTATCAGACGAGCAAAATTCACGTATCGCTTTCTCTCGGGTAAGACTGTGTGAAAACTCATCTTTTTTAACCCCGAACCAGGTATATCCTGCCGCCTTGATTTTTGCTTTAACAAAAGACGTATCGCCATCTTCAGTAATTGCGAACACTACATTGCAAAGCTCAATATCATTTTGGTTTTGCAAGTTCTCTATAAAGTTTTCAATATAACCATCTGCATGAAATAACGGGCAGACAATATCGACCTTATGCATGAATCACCGAATAGCCGAAAAAGCCATAATTGCAGTTTTTTGTTTGTCTATGTCAGAAAAGATGAAATCCGATTTATATAGATTTGTTTAAAGTATTTTATCAAATAGCAATTCGAATGTCAACTAAATACGTCTGATTGAAAAATTAAAGAATAATCATAATTATTTTCTCTTACATCAAATGAAACGCTTGCTCTTCGGATATATTAATTATCTCGAAAAACGCCGACGGCAAAAAAATTTCGATATTTTGCAAGAAAATTCACGCGCTATTGACAAAGGGGCTTTTTTTGTGATATAATTGAAAATGCCAAACAATTCTGATATCATAAGGAGCGCGATTTTTATTTTATAAAATTACATATTTTTACGCATGTTCCAAATAATGAATTTGGCAGAATTGCAAATTCCGCTTATGTTTGGTATATGCGTATATCGTACTCCGCGTAAGAATTGTTTGGCGACAATCGGGGTTTGCGTTTTGTATGCGTCGACTTCGGTTGACGCATTTTTTTGTTTTTTACGAAATGAAGATTATAAGGGGAATCTACAAAATATTTAGTTTTATTTTTGAGCTTTTACTTGCTTGCTCATATCAAGTTACAAGCTGTAAAATTGAAAAATTATAAAAACACATAAAGGAGATTTCTGATGGGAAGACATTGGATGTTAAGTTGTCCTTATTGCAATGCCACCATTGCACAAGGCATGGGTTACGGCGATAAAATTCCGAATATATGGGTTCCGTTTGTACGTTGCCATGTTTGCGGCAGATTAATTAGGACGGATAGCAATGAATATTTAACGCTTACAGTAAATGAACGAACAAAATTAAGGGCAAACAGACAAAACAATGAGTTTATTGAAAAGTCTTTAGATAGAACAAACAACAAAGAGTATCTTACATTTTTGCAGAATAATGGTTATTCAATATATTCTATAACAGGCGCGGATAAGGAAAAATTTAAAGATGTACGATTTGACACGTATAAGAATCAACTGCCGTCTGTTTCAGCTACGCAATCGTTACTAAATTTAGGAATTTTGATAGATAAAAAACTGTTAGACGAAAAAACAGGTGCCTTTAAACATGATATTTTAGATAAAAATTTGAAAGAAGATAAATTAAACAAGAAAATTCTAAGGTGGGGTCTAATTATAGGTGCTGTCGTCGGGCTTATTCTTGGCTTATTATTCAGTTACATAAACCAATATCTTTACATATTGGGACTTGCAATAGGTATCGGTTGTGTATTTCTTGTTTGTTATGGAATGGAATATTACTATAAGCGCAAAGAACATAGCTCCAATAGTAGTAACCACGCACAGACGAATAATAATCACAATACAAAAGAGACAAAAAAATCCGAGCAGGACGTACAACAATACCTCGCCTTGATTGAAAAGTGCGGCATTAAATTTTTTATCAAATATTACCACCAAATTTCGCGTTTGCCCTTAATAGATGTGACAATTACCGAAAATTATTCTTCAGCCGAACGCCAAGAACGGTTACTCGCCGCCCAAAAAATCATTAATCTAGGCTTATCGGAGCTTGCTCTAACCGAAATTATCAGGGCGTATAACGATATTTTGGATAAAGAGATAATTGAACAGGCAAAAGCGTTGTTGGTCGAAATCCGAAAGCCAAACTGATCATTCTACAAATTTAAATTTGTAATATATTAAAAAATCAAAGAAATTTTGGGCAAAAATGCCTGTTTTTGCCAAAGTAAAAATTAAAAAATCAACAAAAAAGGAGCAAATATATGCAAAATAAAGAGCTTTTCAGCGGCTTGCCTTGCGGCACAAACACGAGAAAAATTTATGAAGAATTTGCCGATAATTTCGACTGGGACAAGCGGCAATCAAACCAATTCGGCAAGCAGGGACTACCCCTCTATGCCCGCAAAGCTACGCCCGAGGGCTACAACGTTTGGTTTATAGGGCACAGCAATTATACGGGAGACAAGGGCGGAGATTGGAACAATGAAATTTTATACGGCGGGGAACAAATAAATGAATATTGGGAAAAAATCGACAGCAAAGTTGATTTTTTTGATATGACGCCCCGCGTGGTTTTCGCAAAAAAGAAAGACGGATATTACTATTTTCTCGGCGTATACGAAGTATGTGTGAAGCCCGACATAACAAGGCGGGTTGAGTGGAACGGCGATGACCTTTGGGTAAGACGGTATAAACTTCTTTCAAAAATCTATCCCTTAAACAAATGAATTTTTGAGTTGAAATTTATAGCAAAAAAGCAGGGGTGTAAACGCCTGCTTTTTTGCTATAATAATATAAAAATTTAAATATATATCAACATTTATAGAGGGCTTTGGAGACGGCGGAGTGCCAGCCGTTTAAAAGATTTATCCGCCTTTCCGCGGACATTTTGGGGGTGAAAAAAGTGGAATATGCCGCGTTGCCGCTAATCTCCTCCACGCCCTTCCAATAGCCCGAGCCCAGCCCCGCAAGATACGCCGCGCCGAGGACGGTGGATTCGCCGCTCTTAGAGCGCACGACTTGGGCGGAAAGTATATCCGACTGGAACTGCATCAAAAAGGCGTTTGCGCTCGCCCCGCCGTCAACAGACAGGCGGGTTATGCTTATGCCCGCGTCCTTTTCCATTGCCTTGACGACGTCATACACCTGATAGGCTATCCCCTCGAGCGAGGCGCGGATTATCTGGTCGCGCGTGGTGCCGCGGGTTATTCCCGTCACCGTGCCGCGGGCGGCGGCGTCCCAATAGGGTGCGCCGAGACCCGTGAACGCGGGAACGACGTATACCCCGCCGCTGTCCTTTGCGCGGAGTGCGGCGCTCTCGCTCTCTTCGGCGGTCTTTATAAGCCCCAATCCGTCGCGCAGCCACTGCACTACCGCGCCGCCGACGAATACCGAGCCTTCCAATACATAACAGGGCTTATCCCCCGCAGTTGCGCCGAGGGTGGTCAAAAGCCCGTTCTCGCTCTTCACGGGCGAGGAACCCGTATTCATAAGAAGAAAACAGCCCGTGCCATAGGTGTTTTTTATATCGCCCGCCTCAAAACAGCCCTGCCCGAAAAGAGAGCCCTGCTGATCGCCGACCATGGAAAAGACGTGCACTCCCTTCAATTGTTCCAATTCAATTTCGCCGAAATCGTGGGATGAGGGATAGACTTTGGGCAGCATGCATGAGGGGATATCGAAGAGGCGCAACAGCTCGCTGTCCCAATTCAGAGTATGAATATTGAAGATCATCGTGCGGGCGGCGTTGGTGTAGTCGGTGGCGAATATTTTGCCGCCCGAGAGCTTATAGAGAAGATATGTATCCACCGTGCCGAAGCACAGCTCGCCACGCTCGGCGCGCGCCCTTGCGCCCTCGACGTTGTCGAGTATCCACTTTATCTTGGTCGCCGAAAAGTAGGCGTCGGGGATGAGCCCCGTCTTGTTGTATATCCTTTCGGAAAAGCCGTCGCGCACTAATTTTTTGCAATAATCTGCCGTGCGGCGGCACTGCCAGACGATGGCGTTATAGACGGGTTCACCCGTGAGTCTATCCCAGACGATTGTGGTCTCGCGCTGATTGGTGACGCCCACCGCCGCTATATCCGCCGCCGAAAGATTGGCGCCCTTTAAGGCAAGCTCCGCCGCCGAGCGCACCGAGTTCCAGATATCGGCGGGCGAATGTTCCACCCAGCCGGGATTGGGGTATATCTGGGGGAATTCGAGCTGATAGCCGCAGACGCACTCCCCCCTTTTATCGTAGATGTGGGCGCGCGTCGAGGTCGTGCCCTGATCCAATGCAAGAATGTACTTCATAATAATGATTATAGCATATGCGGCGGCATAAAGCAATAGCGGGGCGTTAATTTAATTGCCGCCCCGCCGCCTTTTAAAGCCTTAAACTTATTATATTGTGAATTTAACCGCCGCTAAGACGTTCTTCCGTTTTGCCGTTCCTCCTCTTCCGTTCTGACGCTTAACCGCCCTTAACCGTCGGAAGAGTGACCGTCGAGGTCGTTGTACATCTTGTGGAAGAGGGCGACTTCCTCGGGGTCGAGGGAGACCTTCTGATACAGCCCCGTGCACTCGTTTGCGGAGACGGCGTCGTCGAAGAGTTCTTCAATGAGTTTTGCCTTGTTGCGCTTTTTCATATCTACAGTATGTTGAGCTACGCGATAAAATATGCAAAATACCCAAAATATCAATATATATTTAAATTTTCGGGGTTTAGCGGCGATATCAAAGCTTAAAATAATCCTTTAAATACTCCTTTGTCGCCGCGACCATTTCCTTAAAAAGGCTGTGTGCTTCGTCCACCGACAGGCGGGATAAGAGGGGCTGATTGACGAAGGAAGCGAAGATTTCGTCCATATCCCTGTTCTTTATCCCCTCGTAACAGGTCTCTATATTCATGCCGTTGCGATAGACGAGGTTGGTGACGGCGGACGGCAGCCTGTTTGCGACGACGGGCTTTACGGAGTTTGCGTCGAATACGCAATTGGTCTCGACAATCATACCGAGGGGCATATCGGGCATCTGACCCATGTTGGGCATGTTGACGTTTGAAACCAACTTGCCCTCGCCGAGGACGGCGCGCATGAGGAAGGTCACCTCCTCGTCCGACTGCTTGACGTCCACGGGCAGTTTGCCGCTTGCCATGAGTTCGGACTGCTCTATCTTCATCTTTTGGTCGGCGCGGCGATAGTCCACCGTAGTCAGATGATAGAGCCACTTTTCCACCGTCTGAGGGTCCTTTAAGTACCAATCGGCGTTCATGAACTCGACGAGGTGCCTGTCCCCCGCCGCCGCGAGCGCGCCATACCGTTTGAAGAGGTCGAGCTTTACCTTATTGCCGTACAAAAAGGGATTGTCGCCGTGATGGGCGTCCTTTTCAAAGCCTATCTGCTCGCAATAGCCGCAGTCAAAATACCGCTCTGAAAAGGCGGGCAGAAGGGCAAGAAGGTCGATATCCCCATACCTCGCCTCGGTTATCCACGTGAAGTGGTTGACGCCGCTCGCGTCGATGGTTATCTCCCTGCGGTGGGGGCGGGGAACGCCGAGCATTTCGGCGGCAACGCAGGATAAAAGTTCCTGCGCGTGGAATACCTCGTGACAGCAGCCGAAAGCCTTGATTTTGGGGAATACGTCGTACAGCGTCTTGGTGCATATCGACATGGGATTGGTGAGGTTGATGACCCACGCGTTGGGGCAGACGGCGGCGATTTCGCGCGCGAAGCCCTCGTAAATGGGCACGGTGCGCATGGCGCGGAGCACGCCGCCCGGACCCACCGTGTCGCCGACGGACTGGAATATTCCGTACTTTTCGGGAAGGTGGACGTCCGCCGCCATCTCGTCAAAGGTGCCGGGGAGTATGGAGCAGATGACAAAGTCCGCGCCCTCCAAGGCTTCCGACAGCCTGTCCGCAACGGTGTAATTCCACTTGGAAATTGTCTTGGGGTGGGCGTTTATCCTCTCGCCTATCTTCTGATTTCTGATTGCGGCGGGCTTGTCAATATCGTATAGCGCAATCTCGCCGCTCAATCCCTCGCACAGGGCGAGGTCGTTCATAAACACGCGCGCCCAGAGCTTGGAGCCGCCGCCTATGTAGGCAATTTTAATCTCTTTCATAATTTCCCCTTAAAATTTTAATATATATTGATATTTTTGCCCTTTTAGGGCTTTTTGTTTGGTTTATTTTTCTCCCCGTCGGCGGCGTTTTTTGGCTTGATTTGCCCGTCCTTTTCGCCGTCTTTTCCGAGTTCGGAGAGCATCTTCAAGATATCCTCGTCGGAGAGGTCCTCGTTGAGTTTTTCGAGCTTGCCGTAGGCGAGTTTGTCGTGGTGAATTGTCATTTTATCTCCTTTTCAATACTGCGACCGTCTCGACGTGGCGGGTCTGGGGGAACATGTCAAAGGGGGTCACGGAGGTGACTTCATATGCGCCGTCTCTGTCGCCGCACTTAATAAGTTCGCCGTTATCCCTCTCTTTAAGCGTTCCGCACAGAAGCCCCATATCGCGCGCGAGGGTGGACGGGTTGCAGGAAATCAATATTACTTTCTCGGCTTCGGAAGCCGAGATTGCGCGGACGGCGGACCTCTCCATTCCCTTCCTCGGCGGGTCGGAGACGATTAAACGCCCTTTGCCCTCCGTCTTTTTGAGTATGGCGGGAAGCTCTTCCTCCACCTTTCCGCATATATTGAACATTTTATCCGTTAAGTCGTTGCGACGGGCTATCTCGTCGGCTCGGGCAGACGCTTCGGACACTATTTCGATGCCGTAAGCCTTTTCGCACACGCCCGCAAGCATTGCGGTTAGCAATCCGCCGCCGCTGTATAAGTCGAGGGCGACGACGCCCAAACCCTTCGCCTCGCCGAGGACGAAATTGTAGAGCTTTCTCCTCACCCCGTCGTTGACCTGAATGAAGGTGTTTGCGCCCGCGCCGAAGAAAACGCCGCACTCCTCTGCCTCGAAAACTCCCTTTCCGCAATATATGTGCCAATCATCCGAAAAGACGGAGTTGCCGCGCGAGGGATTGACGTTGAGAAGTAGAGTGAAGCTTTTAAAATATTTTTTTAGCTCTTTTTCGAGGGCGGAGAGGTCTATAGGGCGGGTGGCGACGAGGGCGAATATGTAATTTCCGCCTATTTCGCGGACGGCGATATTTTTTAAATCGCCCTGCCCCGACAGCCCGTCATAGCCCTTTAAATTTTGGATTTTTGAGAAGTTTTTTACACATATAATGACATTTTTGATATCTTCGGACTGGATAAGGCAGTCGTCGACGGGCACAATTCTGTGACTTCTCGGCGCGTAAAATCCCAACACCGTCTCACCCGACATATCGGCGCCTATGGGAATGACCGCCTTGTTGCGATATCTGTACTCGCTGTCGCAGGGGACTGTGGGGGAGACGGCAAAGTCTATGCCGCCTATCTTTTTCAACGCCGACTTTACGGCGTCGCGCTTGAAGTCGAGCTGGGCGCAATATGCCATATGCTGAAGGTCGCAACCCCCGCACTTGCCGAAAACGGGGCAGGGCGGGACGACGCGGAAAGGCGATTTGGAAATAATTTCGACGACCTTGCAGTAGGCGATATTGTCCTTGCACTTCAAAGCCCTTGCCCGCACCCTTTCGCCTTTAAGACAAAAAGGCACAAACGCCGTCGTGCCTTCGAATTTTACTATTCCCTCCCCCTCGGTGCCCAAGGAGAGTACTTCGCCTTCAAACTCTTCGTTCTTTTCCACCGTCATTTCCTTATCCTGTACACCAGCCCGTCCACTATCTGCTGCATTCTGAATATAAGAAAGTCATAAATAAGGAAGATGAGCGCGCCGCCGACGGGAATAATCACATATATATACCTGTTTATGACGTCATAGAGCTCCTGCGGGAAGAGACTGCCGCCCAATACCCCGCCGAATACGAGGAAGTAGCCGACGAACAGGGTACCGATAAACCATATGCACTTTACGATAAAGGCGAGATATTTATTGACGTTGTATTTTAATTGCAGGGAGTTGACGATGGGGTGCAGCCCGAAGAACATTATAAAGGGAACAAGATCCCAGAACTTTGCGACTGCGCCCAAAACGAGAGTTAAGATGCAGGTGCCCGCGTATGCCAGAAAGCCGCCCGCATAGAACCTTTTGGAGAGGGGAAGCATGAGGGCGAGTATGCCCATGAGATAGCCGAGCCCCTTCAAAAAGCCGCCCAATATGCCCAGCCATAAAAACGATACGGCTATCGCGCAGGAGATTGCCGACAGCGCGATTTCGAAAGAGCCGGGACGCTTTTTCATTAACTCACCTGCAGCAGCCGTCGCAAAGGCAGCTAAGACACATATAGGTATAGCAACATTCAAGGCAGTTGGAGCAGAAGTTTCCGCCCATCTGACCGTCGCCGTAATTGGAGTTCATGGTCTGACCCTGATAGGGCTGTTCGGATCGGGGCGCGTCGCCGTTCTGTCCGCCCGAAGCCGAGCGGGAATCATAGGCAAGGCGCTCGTTCAACTTTCTGTAAGCTTCCTTGTACTTCTCGTTATCGGGCTCGAGCTGGATGGCGATTTCGAGCTGTTTCTTGCTCTCGTTCATCCAATTCTTGCGGTAGAACACCACGCTTTGGAGATAATGCCAATAGCCCGTGCGCTCGTCGAAGGTGTCGAGGACGCGCTGTGCCTCGCGGGTGTCGCCCGCCTTTAAATATTCCTCCACCTGCGAGAAGGAGTTGCCGCTGTCGGAGGAAGCCGCGCTCTCGTTCATTTCGGTCATGAGCTCTTTATAGGCTGTCTCTATCTTGGTCAACATTCTCGCCGCGGCGTTGCCCTCTTCGCCCTCTAAAAATCTGTCCTCGAGATATTTAGCGCGAAGGGTGTTGTACGCCTCGGTTATCTCCTCGGGGGTCGCCCCCTCTTTAAGGCCGAGCAGTTCGAGATTTTTTTTGTTCATTTATTGCTCCTTGGGTCTCTCGCAGCAGCCGCCGTAATAAATACTCTTGGTCTTTACGGGTATGCCGCGCAGGATTATATTGTCTGTCAGGTCGTGATTGAAGTGGAATTTTATATTGGAAAGGCTTATGCGCATGTCGGCAAACAGGCTGTCGAATATGAAGATGAGCTCGTCGCCGTGGTCTCTTTTCGCCTCTTCTATCGTGGGCGATTTGTAGGCGTTGAAGAGCACGTTGTATCTGCCCTTTTTTACGTCCTTATCATAGTCGTCGAGGGCGTCGATGAGGTATACCCACTTGCCTATCGCATAAAAGAGGGCGTCGGTGGCGTCGGTGGCGTATTGCTTTAAGTACAGCCGCGACAGCCCTTTCATCATTTCCGCGGTAGGCTCGCAAGCCTCGTCGATGACGGCGCAACCGCCGTCTTCCAGAGCCGCCTGATTTTTTGACATATTCAGGATTATGTCTATCATGGCGGGATCTCTCTTTAAGGCGCGCTTATATCCCCTTTTATAGAGGTGGCGAAGCACCGCGCGTTTTTCCCTGTCGCGCTTGTCGTCGCACAGTTTGAAGTAGGCGAGGGCGGTATTGACGCAGCCCAACGCCTCGGAAATATCGTCGGGGGCGGTCATGGGGCGGCGCTTTATCCAATGGACGGCGCACCGCTTTCTCTCTATCTTTACGTCCTCGCCGCAGATATTATGAACGAGGGCGGAGACGAACGCCATGTCGTAAGTCAAAGCCGTCCTTGCGCGCTGACCGCAGCTTTTTGATATGCCCTTGCACAGTCCGCAATAGAGCGCCTTGTAGAGCGTCTCGTCCTTTTTGAAGAGATAGGGCGAATCGGGAGTTATATAACCGAACATTTCATACCCGCTTTTATATTTGGTAAAAGCCTATCTTTTTATACACCTTGCGCAAGGTCTTGCCCGCGGTATATGCCGCTTTTTCGGCTCCCTCTTTTAAGATATTGTCGAGATAGCCCCTGTCGGACAGCAGCCTTTGCTGTTCGAGCTGTATGGGCGCGAGCTTATCGGCAACCGCCTCGCCCACGGCGAGCTTGAAGTCGCCATAGCCTTTCCCCTCAAAGTCGGCTTCCGCCTCCTTCACCGTCTTGCCCGTGAATACTGAATAAATAGTGAGAAGATTGCTCACCCCGGGCTTGTTTTCGGGGTCGAATAAAATTTCCGAACCGCTGTCGGTCACGGCGCGCTTGAACTTCCTTATAATGGCGTCCTTATCGTCGGTTAAAAATATGGAACCGTTGGCGTTTTCCGCCGATTTGGACATCTTCTTTAAAGGGTCCTGCAAGTCGCCTATCTTTGCGCCCACCTTCAAAAACAGCCCCTCGGGGACGGTGAATGTGGGGGAATATATATTGTTGAAACGCTGGGCTATATCCCTCGCAATCTCGAGGTGCTGGCGTTGGTCCTCGCCGACGGGCACATAGTGCGCCTGATACAGAAGTATATCCGCCGCCATGAGGACGGGATAGTCCATGAGCCCCATGTTGACGTTTTCGGCGTGACGGGCGGATTTATCCTTGAACTGCGTCATCCTCTCCATTTCGCCGACATAGGTGAAGGTGTTCAACACCCAGCAAAGCTCGGCGTGGGCGGAAACGTGCGATTGGACATAGAAACAGCACTTTTGGGGGTCCAGCCCGCAGGCTAAATAGAGCGCGAGAAGGGCGACCGTCTTACGGCGGAGTTCGGCGGGGTCCTGCCTTACCGTTATGGCGTGCATGTTGGCAATGGCATAATAGCAGTCATAGTCGTTCTGAAGGCTCAACCAATTGCTTATCGCCCCCACATAGTTGCCTATCGTCAGATTGTTGGTCGGCTGAATAGCCGAATAGAGAGTCTTTTTATCTTCCATAGCCTGAAAATTCCGAAAACTATATCAACATAATAATATCACACCCTTTGAAGAAAAGCAAAGAGTTTTTACGTCAAATTTTTCAATTTACACAACTTGCACACCCTTTTCGCGCCGTTTTCAAAAATCAAGCGGCGCAACCGCGAGGTTGCGCCGCCTTGAATTTTTTATATACAGTACTATCAGAGTGCGCGGATGGACTCGACGGGCTTCTTCCTTGCCGCGAAGAATACGGGAAGGAAGGTTGAGATGAGCGCGACGACGAGAGCGAGCGCAATCATCATCAAGGGCGAGAGATAGCTGAACACGAAGAGGGTGACCATGAATCCCGCAGTCTTTCTCAAAATTCCGTTGATTACCGAGCACAGCACAGCCGCGCCTATTATGGAGAGAATGAGACATATGCCCACGATAATGCCCGATTCGGCGAAGAATATCTTGAACACGTCCCCTCCCCTTGCGCCGACGGCACGGAGTATGCCGATTTCCTTGCGCTTATTGGATATGGACATGGAAATGAAGTTGAAGAGCAACAGCGCCGCGAATACGGCGAATACCACGCCCACCCAGAGGAATATCGTGGAGAACATTGATGCCAGATCGTTGACCATAGTAACCGAGGAATAGAGGGGCGACGTGATTTCATACAGTACGTCCGTCGTCTCGTCGAGGTTCTCGAAGCCGCAGATATCGTACACCTTGTAGAAGCCCGCCATTGTCTTGTCATAGGGGACGAAAACAGAGGTGTACTTTGCGTCCTCGGGCTCGACATAGTTGGTCTGCTGAGAGGAACCGTAGCTGTTGGTGTCCACCGAGAGCTTGCCGAAGAGCTGTTCGGAGACGTACAAGCCGCTGTCCGAATTTACCTTGCCCCTGAAGTAGTAGCCCGCAAGCTTGTAGCTCTCGGCGCTCCTTTCGCCCACTGCGAGGTTTACGGTGATGCCGTCGGGATAGTCCTCTTTTATCTTTGCGAGAAGGGCTGTCTTTGCCGCCTCAATCTCGGCTGCGGAGGGAGTGCGGAATTTTTCGCTGTCCTGATCCCAGACGCTGTTGCCGTTTGCGACGCTTATCAGATCGTTATACTCTCTCTGCAAATCCCACTTTGCCTGACGCTCGTCATTCCATTCAGTATAGGCTTGCTGCGCCGCGGCGCGCTCTGTCAGCCAAGCGTCATGAGCAGCCTGCCAAGCATCTTCATCATAATCATAATCCCATTGTTGGGGCTCGGGATTAAGCGAATCCCACTCCGCCGTATCCATGGGTTTGTTGGGGTCGTTATCCATCTTCTTTACTTCGTCGTTCAACAGGTAACTGAATATCTGACTGAGCTCGGAAGCGGGAACGACTATCTCGTCCGATGACAGCGAGGTCTTGCCCGAAGAGATGAATACGGGCTTGAAGTAGGCTTCGGAGTCATATACCTTTGCCGAGTAGAAGGCGGGTCCGTCATACTCCTCCCACTTGAAGTTTATCTCGCTGCCCGAAATAAGGTGGGAGAACTCGTTTATCCAAATGGAACTGCCGCCGCCCGAATAGCCGTATGCGGAGTAGAAGCCGCTTGCGACGATGGCTGTGGAAGCGAGGCTGCTCCTATACCAATTGTCAAACTTATAGGTAAGAGCATAGTCCTTGGCTGCCGCGCCGTTTTCGTCGCTCAAACCGCTGTATTCGGTGGGAACGGCGCCCGAATCGAACACGCCGACAACCTTTAAAGGCTGGGGTTCGTTCTGCATCCTCACCATTATGTACTTGCCGACGACGTTGTTTTCGGTTATCTCAACCGATACGTCCGTCTGCGAAAGGGCGTTGCTCTCGTCCACCTTCTCGCCGTCCTCGTTATAGAGAATTATGCCCTGTTTTTTGAGCACGTCGAGCATGAAGGAGCTTATCGTTATCTCGTTCAGGTCGCGGGGATAGCCGCCCGTCTTTAAGGGCAGGGAGTGAGAGCCGTTTTCGGCTTCGGTGAACTGGTTGATATCCGTCTTATAATAGGTTGTGTTGTCCTGCTTGTTGAAGTTGGTTATCGTGGAAGTGCCTATCGAATAGGTGCCGAAGGTCTGCGCGCCGAATTTCGTGACGAAGGCGTCCACGTCGCCGTCGGTGAAGCGGGTGGAGCTCGTCATATAGTCCTCGTCGCGGATTGTGCCGTCGGGCTCGACATAGCGATAGTGATAGCTCTTGCCGACGCTTATGAAGTTATCGCCGTTCTCGGCAAAGGTCTTTGCCGCCACGTCGCGGGGGTTGTAGGTCATCAAAGTGGAGAACAGCCCGAAGAGGGTGAACGCTATAAAGGACAGGAATATGGTGAAGAACAGTCTTAAAGGCTTCAATTTGAGCCCCGACGCGCCTATCTTTATAGCCTTGCCGACGGGCAGACGGGAGCGGATGAACTTGGACTCCTCCGCCGTGTACTGCTTCAAGGTGACGTCGTCGCTCTCGGTTGCCGAGAAGCTCTCGCCCGAGCCGTCTTCGCCGATTCTGTTTGCCTTTCTGAACAACTGAACCTGCTTGTCGCCGCGGGTTATGATGACGTCGCCCTCGGAGCCCGAGAGGAAATCTTTGACCGCCTTGAAACTGCTGTCGTCGAGCGTTGCGCCGCCCTTTATGGTCATGGTGTCGCCCGATAATACCGTTATATCCTTGGAAACTTCTTCGGGGGGAAGGCTGCGCTTGGAGACGTCGGATATAATCTTTCCGTCCTTCAACTCCACGATTCTGTCGCCATAGGTCTCGGCAAACTCCCTGTCGTGCGAGACGATGACGACGAGGCGGGTCTTGGAGAGGTTTTTCAACGTCTCGAGCACCTGTTTGCCGGTAGCCGAGTCGAGCGCGCCCGTGGGTTCGTCCGCCATGATAATCTGCGGTTCCTTGACGAGAGCGCGGGCGATGGCTATCCTCTGCTTCTGTCCGCCCGAGAGGGTGTTGGGCTTGCGCTTTGCGTATTCGGCGAGGTCGACGTCCTCCAATAGGGCGTGAATCTTCTCCTTATCCTTGGGCTTGCCCTGCAATTCGAGCGCGAGGGCTATATTGTCCTCAACGTTGAATTCGTCGAGAATGTTATACTCCTGAAAGACGAATCCGACGAAAGTGTTGCGGTAGCTGTCGAAATCCGACCCCGAGAAGTCCTTTGAGGACTTGCCCTTGACGATGACTTCGCCCGAAGTGGGCTCGTCAAGACCGCCGGCAACGTTCAAGAGGGTGGACTTGCCCGAGCCCGACTTACCCAAGAGGAAGACGAGCCCCGTCTCGCCGAAGTTAATGGAAACGTCGTCGAGAGCCTTGGTCTCTACGCCGCCTTTGCTGACGTAGACCTTTGTCACGTTTTTGATTTCAAGCATGTTTTACTCCTTTTTCTCCTTATAAAACATTTTATTTATTGGCTATATAAAAACACGGGCGCGTCGCGCCCGTGTTGCCGATTGAAGAAGGTTCCGCTGTTTTTGCCTTGCGGCAAAAACAGCGGAACCGCCCGCGGGCGGTTCAAAAAATTTTAAGTTGTGGGCTCACTTTATAAAGGCGAGCACCTCGTCGAACAGTTTTTTGGAATCTGCCGTCTTTGAAAACCTTACGGGCTTGTCGCGGAGGGTCAGAAGGCTCTTGGGGACTGCCATGGCGGTTGCCGCATGCAATCTCTTTATACCCTTGAAACTGTCCTTTACGTCGTTGCCCGTCACGGCGTACAATACGTCCTGCGGGAACTTATAGGGATTAGCCGTTGAGACGACGACCATCTTGGTCTCGTCCTTTTTGTTCTTTTCGAACCAATCGACGGCGACCTTCATGGCGCAGCCCGTGTGGGTGTCCATAGTATAGCCCGTGTCGATAAACACGTCGTACATCGCCTCCACTCCCTCGTCGTCGGTCGCAAAGCCGCCGTCGAAGGTCTTTTGTATCTCGGCAAGTTCCTCCGAAGTGACGGAGTACATCTTCTCGCTCTTCAACTTCGCCATTCTCTCGGCGGTGAGCTTATAATTGCGACCCGATATCTCGAAGATGAGCCTTTCGAGGTTGGAAGAGACGATTATGTCCATTGAGGGCGAAGTCGTCTTATAGAACTCGCGGCGCATGTCGTATACGCCCGTCGAGAGGAAATCTGAAAGGACGTTGTTGCGGTTGGAAGCGCAGTGCAGACGCCTTATGGGAAGCCCCATATTCTTGGCATAGTATGCGGCGAGTATGTTGCCGAAATTGCCCGTGGGGACGGTGAAGTCGATCTCCTCGCCCATTTCAATCTGGTTTGAGGTGACGAGGTCGGCATAAGCCGAAAAATAATAGGCAATCTGCGGGGCGAGCCTGCCGAAGTTTATGGAATTAGCCGAGGACAGCACGACGTTGTGCTCTTTCAAAATCTTCGCGCACTCCTCGGAGGAGAATATCTCCTTTACGGCAGTCTGGCAGTCGTCGAAATTGCCCTTGACGGCGACGACGTTGACGTTGGAGCCCTCCTGCGTGCACATCTGCATCTTCTGCATCTTGGAGACGCCCTCGGCGGGATAAAAGACCATTATCTTTATTCCGTCCGCGTCCTTGAAGCCCTCCAAAGCCGCCTTGCCCGTGTCGCCCGAAGTGGCGACGAGAATGAGTATCTCCTCCTTTACGCCGCAGATATCGCAGCCCGTGCGGAGAAGATAGGGCAAGAGAGTTAACGCCATGTCCTTGAAGGCGCAGGTGGGACCGTGCCATAATTCGAGGATATACACCCCGTCGTCAATCTTCACGAGGGGGGCGGGGTCGTCGCCCTCGAACTTGGAATAAGCCCTCTCGCACGCCGCCAAAAGCTGCTTTTCGTCATATTCGTCGAGATATTTCCTTAAGACGAAGGTAGCCCTTTCGGGATAGCTCATGGAGAGCATATCCTCAAGCTCCGCCCTTGTCACTTGCGGAAATTTTTCGGGCACGAAGAGACCGCCGTCGTCGGCAAGCCCCTTTACAATCGCCCGTGCGCCCGTCGCCTTTTCGCCGCCGCGAGTGCTAACGAATTTCATAATTTCACCTTTCCTTGAAAAATCCTTGAAAAAAGACGGCACGAGATTACGTGCCGCCTTAAAGTTTTTTACACCTTAAACGTATTTTTTAACGAAGTCGGGAAGTTCCGCCTCCTCGCAACTGCACGTTATGTAGATGGTTATGTCGTTTTCGCCCGCAACCTTGTCGAGCATATAAAAGATGCCGCCCAAATCGTCAATCTTTTTGCCGGTAATGCGCGAGACGCCGTCGACGTAAATATACTCGTGGTCGCTGTTGCAAGCCGCAACGCCCTTGACGAAGCCGCACAGTGCGTCCTCGCCCGCAACCTGATAGTCCTTGACGTCGATAAAGCGGACGCTGCGGACAAGATCGTACATACACCTCTTGTTGTCGGTTATAAAAACGCTGAGACCCTTTGCGTCCTGCGCGTTCTTATTGGCAGTCTCGATGAGTTGTTTGGTCTTGCCCGTGCCTTTGGGACCGTAAATAATTTTGATCATGAAAATCCTCCTCAAAAACCTTTGAACTTTTCGTCCCTTATATTTTAACAGCTATCGGCGGGAATTTCAAGACCTTATCAAAAATTTTTAAAATAATTTCACCTGACCTCGCGGGCAAAGGCGGCAATCCTTTCAAGCCCCTCAATCATGTCCTCTTCGGAGAGGGCGTAAGAGAGCCTTACCGCCTCGTCGTCGCCGAAGCAGACGCCGGGGGTGACGGCAACCTTTTTCTCGGTCAGAAGAAGGTCGGCAACGTCCATGCTGCCCTCAATCTTTCTCCCTTTGTGGGTCTTTCCGAAAAGGCTGTCGACGACGAGCATGACATAGAAAGCGCCGTCGGGCTTGACATAGTCGAGACCTATCGACTTGTAGCCGTCGAGAATAGAGAGCATCTTTTCACGCCTTTTGCCGAATGCGGCGATCATGTCCTTCATGGGCTTGTCGTCGCCGCCGAGGGCTGCAAGGGTGGCGTACTGCGTCATGGTGTTGACGTTGGACGTCGAGTGGCTCTGGAAAGAGGCGATTGCCTTTGCTATGGGTTCGGCGCAGGCGAGATAGCCCAACCGCCAACCCGTCATCGCGTACGACTTGGAGACGCCGTTTATGACAAT
>CANRKX010000020.1 GCA_947631325.1 uncultured Clostridia bacterium
CACTTTTTGCCGTCAATGGTCACGTATTCCGACTTTACGTATTGGTCTTCGGTAAACAGATAATACGTGCCGTTGTTTCCGCCGCCGCAGGCGGCAAATCCGAGCGACATGCAGACCGCCGCGACAATCACAAAGAGTGCAATAAGTAGTTTTTTCTTCATGTATTTACTCCTTTGTGCGGCGTAAAAAAAAAGTGTGCTCCCGAAAGAGCACACCGCACGGTATCTCTCACGGTTACCACACCTCTTACAAAATTTCAACAGAGAAAATTTAATTGTCAAAAGAGATACACAATGCCAAGATTGTGTAACCCTGTTGAATTTTATTCAAATGTAAGAAATGTGGTAAATGGATTATAACATAAGCGCGGGGTTTTTTCAAGCGTTTGAAAAAATTATTATCAATATTTAGGCAAAAGGACAGGGCGGCGCGGGCAATTTTGCCCGCGCCGCCCTATTTTAAACGTATTTAATGAACTTTTTTATGTGCCGTCACGTGTCGGCGGGGCGGGGTGAGGGGTCGGCAAGAAAGGGCGAGACGCCCTTTTTCTGCATTCTGTATATAAAATAGTAAAGGGGGACGCCGAGGGCGTATACCCAAAGACCTTCGGTGGCGCAAAGCGATCCGAAATTCACCCAATAGGCTATGGTTGCCGTATCAAATCCTTCCGTTCCGCCCGGGCATAAAAAGACGATAATCACGGGGATCAAGAGGGCGTTGACGAGGACGGGGAAGAGCCCGCCGACGGCTATCCTTATAACGTGATTTCTGATTATGAGCCCCACGACGAAGGTCAAGGTAGACGCGACGAGGGTTGCCGCGCCGCCGATGGGCACGTCATAGACGATGAAGGGCGAGGCGAGGTTGGCGAGCATGCAGCCAATCCACAGCGCGGGCACGGCTTCGGCGTAAAAGAGGGGCAAAATCGTCAGAGCTTCGGCGGGGCGGATTTGCAGAATGCCGTTGAAGGCGATGGGCGCAAAGGCGTAGGTCAGGGCGACGTAAAGCGCCGCGATTATGCCCGCCCTGCACAGGCGTTTGGTGGTGAAAAAGTTTTTCATGGTTTTTTTTACAGCGGATACGGCTTGCGAAAAAGTTCGCCCTCCCCGGCAAGTTCGGGGAGGGCGAAAAAATTACGCGATGTCCGCTTTCTCCTCGGTTTTTTTATAGGTGTGTTTAGCCGAAAACCACCTGTTCGTCGCGTCAAAGCGGCGTTTTGAAGTCCCCGCCTTGCGGCTGGTACTTTCCTTTTGCGTCGGTTGCTCCTCTTCGCAAAAATCTCGCTTCGTTGCGATTTTTTTAGGTTATCAAAGTAAAATTCGTTGGCACATATGATTGTGTTTGGCGATTTGGTTGGGGTGTTTATAATGAGGTAAACGAAAATGTTTGGAAACACTCCCCGAGACCACCATGGGATTCTTCCACTCAATCGAACCTGCTTCGCAGGATTCTCATTCGGTCAGAATGACAGCATTGGACAAGCGCGGTTATTATTGCAAATCATAAGCGTTGCCCATAGGAAGCCGCGGGGCAGAGATGCGAGTTATGCTAGGAGCGCGAGGAAAACTTGAAGGAGCGTACAATGAAGTACGTGACTGAAAGTTGCCGCAGCGCGACACCGCAGAACGACGCATATATGCACCGCGAAAGCTAGAGATTACTCTTCCGTCTTTCCAGAGTTCCCGAGGAAGGTGCCGAAGATAATCTCCTTCTTCCCCCCCCTCTTTGCGCCGCCCGACGAGGGACGGCTGCCGCCCGAACGACGGTCGTTGCGGCCCCGTCCGTCGCGGCTGTCGCGTCCGCGCCCGCCGTTTCTGCGGTTGTCGCGGTTGCGGTCGAAATTTTTGTGGTTGTCGTGCCCGCCGCCATAGCGAATTCCCCTGTCTGCGGGGTCTGCGCCCTCGGGGATGACGACGACGTATCTTGCGGGCTCCTTGCCCTCGGATGACGTCTTGACGTCGGCGTTGTCGACGAGAGCCGAGTGGATTATTCTGCGCTCATAGGGGTTCATGGGCTCCAAAATTACCTTTCTGCCCGTCTCCTTTGCCTTTGCAGCCACTTTCATGGCGAGATTTACCAAGGTCTCTTCGCGCTGGACGCGATAATTTTCGCAGTCGACGACCACCTTTTTATACTCGTCTCTGCCGATATTCGCCACCGCACCCGCAAGGCACTGTATTGCGTCGAGCACGTCGCCGCGCTTGCCTATCACCTTTGCGGACGAGGGGGTCTTTATTTCGATCTTGATTGAGTCGTCCTCGGAGACGAGCTCGCCCTCTCCCTCGACGCCCAAAATCTTCATAAGTCCGTCGATAAACTTTATCGCCCTCTCGGAGTCGGACTTTTTGGGGGTTACCGAAACTTTCCACTTTGTGGAGCCGAAGAGCTTCTTTTTGCCCTCTTCGAGGATGGTTATATCCACCTCGTCGCGGGTGAGCGTGAGCGCCATAAGTGCGTTTTGGATGGCTTCCTCTTCGGTCTTGCCGAAAAATACGTTTTCTTCTTCCATTACTTTAACCTCTTTCTTCCCGCGCGGTTTGAAGCCTTGTCCAACTGCTGCTTCTCCTCGTTGCGTTCGAACCGCACGGATACAATTTTATTTATTATGATTGTGGACAACAGGCTGTAGACGGTATTTATTATCATATATATCGAGAATGCGGCGCTGTACATGAAGGAGAAAATACCGAAGATGATGGGCATTATAATCATCATCATCTTGTTGGTGCGCGCCGCCGAACCGTCCACCGAACTCAGCTCGTTTGCGTCCTTTTGCGAGCGCATGGACACGAACTGCTGCAAGAACATGAAACCTATCGACAGTATGATAAGCACGAAATAGCCGTTGAACGCATCTTTTTGTTTGGTGAGGTTTGCCGTGACTTCGTTGTACGACTCCTCATAGTTTGCGGCGATATTGCCCGCCGCGCGCGTTATCTGCGAACGGAATTTATCGAAAGTGGGAACTTCCTTATTGAACATGGAGTCGGGATACCAGACGTTGCCTATCCATAAAAAGGCCTGTTCCTTTCTGTGCTCGGTATAATATTCAGCCGCCGCTTCGCGGGCGCGGAGACGGACGAAAGAGATGACTTTTTCGTTCTTTACGGCTTCCTTTGCGCCCTCTTCGAAGGGGGCGGAATTTTCGTTATTTGCGGCATAGTAGCGGGCGAATTTGTCAAAATCCACCTTATAGCCCTTGATATTTGACTGAGCCGAGCCCTCTATATAGGCGACGGGGTTGTCGTCATCTCCGTATGCTATCAAGAAGTATTTATCCTCCGTTGAGGAGTCCTTCAATACGTATTCCTGCACAGCCGCGCTGTAGGATTTCGTCATCTCGTTGTACTGCGTCAGGTTGGCGTACGCCGAGTACTGCGAGAACGCCGAGAACACGATCATGAAGATTATAAGCGAGACTATCGTGGGGAGGCAGGCGGAGAGGGGATTCATGCCGTTTGCGCGCTGCAGCTCCATGACTTTCTGACTGTACATATTCTTGTCGTTGGCGTACTGCTGCTGAAGTTTTTCCATCTGGGGGCGCATGCTCTTCATAATCAAAGACTGCTTTTTCATCTTCACCCTCGAGTAGATGTCGAGTGGCAAGACGATGGTCTTTAAGGCGAGAGTAAACAAAATCGCCCCGAGCGCGATTGCGCCCGGCATGCCCGAAAAGAGGTCGAACAGCCACTTGATTATGTTGCCCAACCACGGCAGGGGGATAGTGCCTATGCCGTCGACGGCGACGTCTATGTAGTTTTGCGACGTTGCAAGTAAATTCATCAATTCCATAATCTTTTCAGAGAACCCATTTGAATTTGAAAAGTCTTTCGGGCGCGGGGTCGTAACCGCCCTTCGAGAGGGGGTTGCACCTTAAAATACGCCATATCCCCGCTATAATCCCCAAAAAAACTCCCCTGTTGTTGATGGCGCGGAGGGTGTACTCCGAGCAGGTCGGCTCATACAGGCAGGTGTGCCGCGAGAGATGGCGCTGATAGAAGACGATCAGGCGCATAAAAAATATTTTGAAGACGTTTATCGTCCCTCTCTTGCCTTTGCTTCGCACGAGTTCACCTTCGACAGGCAAATTTTCAAGCTCTTTTCAAACGAGCCGAAAGAGTAACTTTCGGCGATTTTGGGAAGGAGGACAATTGCGTAATTGTCCTCAAGCAGGTTGCAATTTTTATCGAAAGCCGCCCTCAAAAGCCGCTTTATCCTGTTCCTTTTGACGGCTTTGCCGTGCTTTTTGGATACAGCCACCCCCATCTGCATGGTGCGCGAGGGAAAATAAATTAACGTAAGAGTAGGGGAAAACACCCTTTTCCCCCTCCCGAACAGTTTCTTGAAGTCGGCGTCCTTTTTAAGTCTTAAATAGTTCACTTACGCCGATATGTGCTTTCTGCCCTTGTCTCTTCTTCTTTTAAGGGTCTTTCTGCCCGCGGTGGTGGACATTCTCTTTCTGAATCCGTGTACTTTGCTTCTCTGTCTCTTCTTGGGCTGGTAAGTTCTTTTCATTATATACTCCTACTCTTTGCTGATATCAAAGATATTATCTTAAAATTCAAATCAAGTCAAGCGATTTTTCAACCGTTATTGGACGTTCTGACGGGCAAAATGAGGTAGAGAGCCGATTTATCGGTCTCGTTCTGGCAGATGAAGGGCTGAACCTGATTGTTGAAGGAGATGACTATTTTCTCCTCGTTGAGGGCGTTGACGGCGTCGATTATGAACTTGGAATTCATGGCTATCCTTATGTCCTTGCCCTCTATCTGCGCCTTTACGGGCTCCTGCACGCTGCCTATCTCGGAAGCCGAGGAAATTTCCACGGTGTCGCCCGAGATATCGAAGATTATTAAGCTGTTTTTGTCGCTCCTTACGAGGATAGCGGCGCGCTCAATAGAAGCCTTTAAAAGCTCCCTCTCCACCGTGACGGTGGTTATAAAGCTCTTGGGGATTATATTTTCCTTTCTTATGAAGTCGCCGCCGTAAAGACGGGAAGTTAAGACGGTGTTGCCGTACGAGACGAGGATCATGCCCTTCTGCACGAAGATTTCGGTGTCTCCGTCGTCGTCGGGCATCATCTTTTCAATCTCGTTTAAAGTCCTTGCGGGGCACACGACGTCCATATTGCCCGTCGCCGAGACGAGCTTGCCCGATATTGTTGCGAGCCTGAAACCGTCAAGGGCGGTTACTTCCACGCTGTCGCCGTCTATTTTGAACTGGCAGCCCTTTAAGATGGGGCGGGAATCGTCTGTTGCGCAGCAAAAGGAGGTCGCCTGAATGAATTTTTTCAGCTCCTTAGTCTTTAATTTAAAGCAATTTTCGTTGATTTCGAGGTCGATTTTGGGAAAATCGTCGGCGGGAAGCACCTGCATGCTCGTCTGACTGTCGGCATAGTTTATGTCCATCTTGCCGCCCTCGGCGACGAGGGTCAACTGCACTCCCTCAAGTTTTTTAATAAAGTCGGCGAAGTACCTGCCGGGGACGCACAGCTCACCCTCCTCGCACACTTCGGCTTTTATGGTCTTTAAAATTGAGATTTCTCCGTCGGTCGCAGACAGCACGACGCTGTCGTTTTTGGCGGAGAGCTTTATACATTCGAGAACGGGCACGGTGGTCTTTGCAGAGCAAGCCTTTACTACCTTCAACACTGCCTCGGAGAGGTCTATTCCTTCACAGACTATTTTCATAAGATACCCCTTGATTATTTTATTATTAAATGATATTTTATAATATAATTATAAGTAGTGACGGTTAAATTGTGGATAGATTTTGAGTTTTTGAGAAAATACAATAATATAATATCAAAATCGCCCGAAAAAAGCAACAAAATAGACTTTGTTTTATGTGCATAAAGCGGGTTTTTTTTGTTGAATTTGAGGTTGATTGAAAGTGGAATGGTTAAAAAGCCGAGGGGAGAAAATTTTGGGGTGATGAGAAATTTTTAAAAAATTGAAATTTGGTGAGTAAATTTTAAAAGATATCGACAGCAAATTGTTGAATGTGGAATTATTTGAGTTGAAAATGTGGAAAAGTTCTGCTATAATCTTTTTATGGATTTAGAGGGCTTGAAAGAGAAAATAAAAGAGGACAAAGAGGGCAAATTTGCCGCCTTTTGCGCCCTTTTGAAGGAGTACAATAAAAAATTCAACTTAACTTCGGTTATAGACGACGAGGGGATTTTTTTTAGGCACCTTTTGGATAGCGTTGCCGCTGTGGAATACTTTGAGGATAACGCCGCCGTTTGCGAGGTGGGTTCGGGCGGTGGTTTCCCCTCCGTTCCCCTAAAGATATTGAGAGAGGATCTGAAATTCACGCTTATCGAGAGCACGGCAAAGAAGTGCGGCTATCTTAACAAAGTTAAGATAGAATTGGGATTTAAGGACTTTGAAATTTTGAATATTCGCGCCGAGGACGGCGGAAAGAGAAATGATTTGAGGGAAAAATTCGACGTCTGCTGCGCCCGCGCGGTGGCGCCCTTGAATACCCTTTCGGAATACTGCCTGCCCTTCGTGCGGGTGGGCGGAAAATTTATCGCCTACAAGGGAGATTGCGATACGGAAATATCCGAAGCTAAAAGGGCAATCGAGGTGTTGGGCGGAAGAATTAAGGAAATTTTAAGGTATGAAGTAGAAAACTGCGGCAAGCGCACTCTTATAATAGTTGAAAAGATAAAAAATACGCCCCAAAAGTATCCGAGAGGGCTCGGAAAGGAGAGAAAGTCGCCCATAGTATGAGTGAAAACAGTAAAAAAGCCGCCCAAAAGGTTGACGGCGCGTCGGTTTGCGCCTTTTCGGGGCACAGGAACTTCGATTATTTTGTGAATTTCGTCGATTCGGGGCTTTTAATGAGACTTGAAGAGGAGATAAAAGCCGCCCTCGACAGGGGTGTGAGAGAGTTTTTGTGCGGCATGGCGCAGGGGTTTGATCTGACTGCCGCCGATACCCTTTTAAGGCTCGCCAAAAACTATAAGGGGGTGCGCCTTATCGCCGTTATGCCCTGCGCCGACCAGACAAAGACCTTTACTTCAAAAAATAAGGAGCTGCACGACAGAATTTTAAAGAACTGTTACGACGTCGTGGTGCTTTCGGACAGCTACACGAAAGGCTGCATGCACGTCCGCGACAGATATCTTGTCGACCACTCGGAGGAGCTCATCTGCTTTCTGAGAAAGAAGAGCGGCGGCACCTACTATACCGTCAAATATGCCGAAAAATCGGGCAAGAAGGTTGTCATTCTGTGAAAACCTTTATTTTTTATTCTTCAAAATTATCTTTGAAATTTAATATAAAAAGACCTTCTTTTCAGGGCGAAATAATCTGATTTAAGCTTGACAGGCACGATTACATTATCTATAATTATATTAATAATATAAAAAAAAGGAGTTAATGTATGGCAGAAGAGACAAATGAAAACGTTCAGCCGAGCCCAAAGCAACCCTGGACGCAGAGACACCGCAAGCTCCTCATCGCCGTGCCCTACATCATGATTCTGGTCTTGATCGTGGGCGTCTACCTCGGGTTGAGATTGGGGGCTGTGAGGTCGATGAAGGAATATCTTTCCTTCGACACGACGTACGACAGGAGCATTGTCGTCTATTCGGACGACGAGGAAGGACCCTTGAGGGCGATTACGGTCTATAAGGAGAGAACCGTTACAGTCGATCGCGTGGAAGTGCCCGTGATAGCGCAAAAGACGATATATACATTTAAGAATAAGAAGACGGCTGAGCAATATGCCGAGGATATCGCCAACGGCTCCACGAGGGTGAGACTTTTAAACGAATACGTCGTGGTCGAACCTCTTAAATATGAGAACGTCGGCGACGATAAGTATAAAGAGACTTACAATGTGCTCGTCGATTCGCTGACGGACAACGAAAAAATGTACAGAATTCTCGTCGCTTTCGGCGGGAAGGTAATCGAGTGACGGGAGGAATGATAAAATGAAGGATAAAAAAGGTTTGAAATCTCCTCTCGGCAGGGCGATTTTGGCGGTTGTAATTATAGGCGCAATAGTTATCGGACTGTGCGTGTTCATGGGAACGATGAATAAAAACGCACTCTTAAATAACTTTCAGGACAACGAGATAGGGATAAGCGCGGTGTCGTCGGAGACAGTTTCAAAGCAGCTCAAAAAGAGATACGACGACTTGGAGAATATCACTATCACCACCAAGACGGCGGGATCCTTCTTCTACGGGGATGAGGATTCGGCTGCGGCAGGGTTCTTCATGCAGTTCAAGTCGGGCGCCGACGAGGTGTTCGATTGCATGAAAAACAGCCTAATGTACTGCATCAAAAAGGGCGACTGCGTGTTCGTGCTTGTCGGCAATAAGGTTGACGATAAGATTCAGAAGGTGATAGACAAGACGCCCGGAAGCTATACCTCAAACAGATAAATTGAAGTTTAAAATTGGTTGCGCCGCTTGAAAAAAAGCTTGCGCCCCCTAAAAAAATAAGGGCTGCGCCCATTGAAAAAATTTGCGCCGCCCGAAGCGCCTTGATTTAAAGCGCGCTTCGGGCGGCGCTTGCTATTTCGGAGAGAATGTAGCTCGAGACGCCCTCGCTTATAATTTCTGACATCTTATAGACGACGTTTAGTCGTGTTGCCGAAAAGAGCGAGTAGTTGAACACCGACCTTTCGGCGACGATGCCCATAATCGAGACGTCTCCCACCTTCTGGAGCTTTTTGTTTGCGCCGCTGCCCGGGCTTAAACCCCGCTTGGCTACCTTTATAAGCCCGATATCGCCCGACGCCCCCACCGCCGCGTCTATGGCGATAATCTGCGAGTGCGGATGGGTGTTATTCAAAAAGTCGTTCATGTACTTGACTTCGTGCGCCGTGATGGGCTTTGAGAGGGTGCCGTAGATATAGCAATTGCAGCCCGAGAGCTTTTCCTTTAATTTCGTGCCCGTGACGGGTCCCAAACTGTCGCCCACCGACAGGTCGCTTCCTATGCAGAGGACGACGGGCGGCGTCTCCATCCGCCCCAACGTCTTTTTGAGCGACAGGCAAACTCCGTCCGCCGCCATGCCGTTATATAAATTGAATGAGTAGTCCATATTTTTTCCCGATTTCCTTATGTTATTGACCGCCTTAATTTATTTATACGGAAAAGTTTGCGGTTTTGGAAATTGCCTTTGCACTTTAAGAATGGCTGTATTTGGGGCGATTGGGATTGAATTGGGATTGATTAAGGCTGATTTTAGATTGATTTGGGCTTATTTCGGCGGGCAGGGGGCGCAGAAATTTTTATTTGGGCGCAGGGGCGGCGGGCGATTTTTTGCGCTTAAAATTTAAGTTTTGCGCACCTTTAAAAAAATTATCAACAAAATTTCCACATATCAACATTTGTCATTTTCGATAAAATGTGAATATCAGACTGAATTTCCGCATTTTTATCCCCAATTTTACGCAAAATATCTGTGTTACGGCATAAATTTCTGCCGTCAAAGTAAATTGTGTTAAAAATTTTCCACAAAAAGGCAATATAATCTACCGTTTTTTGGGCAAAAAGTAAGGCTTAATTCAAAAAAATTATCCACAATTACCGACTTTTTCCATAAAATCGCGCTTAGGTTCCACGTGAAACATTAAAAAGCTCAAAAAATTTGGCGGGAAGTTTCACGTTAAACATTTTTTGAGCCCAAAATCGGTGGGGCGCATAGTAATTTTTTTTGCAAAATCGGGCATTTTGCGGCAACGGGAATATATTAAAATAATATGTAATAAAAATAAAAATTGCGTGATAATTCTATTTTGGGCGCAAAACGCTTGAAATGTTGCGAAGAATGTGTTAAAATCAAAAACAGTTTAATTCTTTTTATAAGGAGTCTTAATTTTGAGTAAACGAGGCAAGATTGTAATGTGGCTTATAATTCTTGCGCTGGTAATTGCAGTGGTCGCGATACTCGTTATCAACACCATGAACGGCGGCGCAAAGGAAATAAGCTACGATGAATTCAGAAGTTACATTCATAATTCGGTATATTATGACGACAAGGGCAAGGCGTTGCCCTCTTCGGATTTACCCGAGGGCGTCATTCCTCCCGAAGGTTACATCGTTTCCGAGGGCAAGTGGATAAACGAGGACGGCGCAGCCCTCCCCTATATCGTCAGGGTGGTATTCAACGCCTATGAGTACAACGGATATACCTACAACGCTGCGGGAAATCTCGTGAGGAGCGTCTACTGTTACGGACCCTCGCGCTTCTCGAGCGACGACACGACCGTCGTGGAGTGGATTGACGAATACGGCATTTCCGTCGAGTTCGAGAACCCCAACGCGGGCAGTTGGTGGTCGACGGTGCTCACTATCGGCTCGCTCGTTTTGATCTGCGTTGTGTTCTTCTTCATAATCCGCTCGTCCATGGGAGGCGGCGGAAAGATAATGAGCTTTGCCAAGTCCAAGGCGAGAGTATCGGCGAACGTCAAGGTGCGCTTCGACGACGTTGCGGGCGCAGAAGAGGAAAAAGTGGAGCTTGCGGAGATTGTAGAGTTCTTGCGCCAGCCCAAAAAGTTCTCCGATTTGGGGGCGCGTATCCCCAAGGGCGTTCTCCTCGTCGGTCCTCCGGGAACGGGTAAAACGCTGTTCGCCAAAGCCGTTGCGGGCGAAGCGGGCGTTCCCTTCTTCTCCGTCTCGGGCTCCGATTTCGTTGAAATGTACGTGGGCGTGGGCGCGTCGCGCGTGCGTGACCTATTTGATATGGCTAAGAAAAACCAGCCCTGCATAATCTTCATCGACGAGATAGACGCTGTGGGCAGACACCGCGGCGCAGGGCTCGGCGGCGGCAACGACGAGAGAGAGCAGACCTTAAACCAGATACTCGTGCAGATGGACGGCTTCGAGTCCAACGAGGGCGTCATAATAATGGCGGCGACAAACCGCGCGGACATTCTCGACCCCGCGCTCATGCGACCCGGGCGTTTCGACAGACAGATTTACGTCAACCTTCCCGACGTCAAGGGAAGAGAGCAGATTTTGAAGGTGCACTCGCGCAATAAGCCGCTTGCCCCCGACGTCAATTTCAAGACGGTCTCGCGCATGACGGCGGGATTCTCGGGCGCAGACCTCGAAAATCTTCTCAACGAGGCGGCTATACTTGCGGCGCGCGCGGGCAAGAAGTTCATAACCAATTCCGAATTATACGAGGGTATAAATAAGGTATTGATGGGTCCCCAGAAGAAGAGCAGGGTCGTTACCGAGAGCGATAAGCGGATAACCGCCTATCACGAGTCGGGGCATGCCATTCTTGCAAGGCTGTGCCCCCTGTGCGACCCCGTTCAGGAAGTCACCATAATTCCCCGCGGCAATGCGGCGGGCTATACCATGACGAGGCCCGACAGCGACGACATGCACGTCTCCAAGGCGAAGTTAAACGACATAATCTGCATGACCCTCGGCGGCAGGGTTGCCGAAGAGATCGTCATTAAGGATATATGCACGGGGGCTTCGAACGACCTCGAGCGCGTGACCGAAACGGCAAAGCGCATGATAACCGAATGGGGCATGAGCGAAAAATTGGGGCTTGTGACATACGGCTCCAACTCCCAGACGGTATTCCTCGGCAAGGACATGGAGACTCACAACACCTACTCCGACGATACAGCAAAGGCTATCGACGAGGAGATTAAATCCATTATAGAAAGGGCACATGCCAAAGCCACAAAACTGCTCACCGAGAATAGGAAGGTGCTCGACAATATGGCGAGGGTGCTTATAGAGCGCGAGACCATATACACCGAGGAAGTGGACCTTCTGATGGAGGGCAAGAGCTATGCGGAAGTCATAAAGTATATGGACGAACAGGACAAGAAGAACCGCGAAAATCCCTTCAAGAAGTATGAGACCGAGGGCGATAACAGGGGCACGGAACCTGCCAAAAATGCGCAAAATTCCGCACCTTCTAAGGGCGTTGCAGGCGTTCAGAATAACGCAAACGCCGTTGCAAACGCGCCCGCTATACCCCAAGAAAAAGGGCAAAATTCACAGGGCGCGAACGATAAAACCGCCGCGTCGGAGGGCGAAAACGACGATAAAAAGCCCGACGGCGACGGCAAAGACGAGTAGTGTTTCCCGTGAAACGTATGGGGTGAAGAATGGGCAAAGTCATTTCGTTTACCAATAAAAAGGGCGGCGTGGGCAAGACCACGACCGCCGTCAACATGGCGGCATACTGCGCGGACTTCGGGAAAAAGGTGCTGCTTATCGACCTCGACTCGCAGGGCAACGCCACGACGGGGCTGGGATTTTCCAAGAGCGCGCTGAAAAAATCTGTCTTCAACGTCCTCGTCGAGGACGAGAAGATATCGCAGAACATTCTGCCCACGCAGGTGAAGCTTCTGGATATTCTGCCCGCCAACGTCGATCTGTCGGGGGCGGAGGTCGACCTCGTCTACAAGAGGGAGAGGGAGAAGATCTTAAAATACGCCGTCGACAAGATAAGGGGGGAGTACGACTACATATTTATAGACTGCCCGCCCTCTTTAGGGCTTCTCACCATAAACGCGTGGGTGGCGTCCGATTCGGTCATAATACCCCTGCAATCGGAATATTACGCCCTCGAGGGCGTGAGCCAGCTGATGAATACCATTGCGATGGTCAAACAGCACTTAAACCCCGGGCTGCAGATAGAGGGCGTCGTCATCACCATGTACGACGGCAGGGCGTTGATATCCAAGCAGATAACGGCAGAGATAAAGAAATTTTTCAAGAACAAACTTTACGAGATAATCATACCGCGCAACGTGCGCCTTTCTGAGGCGCCCAGCCACGGTGTGCCCGTAATGCTGCACGATCCCAAGTGCGTCGGGGCGAGGGCATACAAGGCGTTGACCGAGGAGTTTCTCTCCAAACAGCGTTAAATTTTAAGAGGTGAAATTATGGCAAAAGGATTAGGCAAGGGCTTCGACGAGCTTTTCGAGGACACCGAAGCCGCTTATGAGAAGATGTACGAGCACAGGAGCGCGTTCGACTTCACCGAAGAGGAGAGGAAGAACGCCGAGGAAATGAGGCTCGATAAGATATTCCCCAACCCCAATCAGCCGAGGAAGAACTTCGACGAACAGGCGATGAGGGAGCTTTCGGAATCCATAAAAAAGCACGGCGTAATAATGCCCATCGTCGTCAATGACAACGGCGACGGGACGTACATGATAATCGCGGGCGAGAGGAGGTTCCGTGCCTGCAAGCTCGCTGGGGTGGCGACGATACCCGTCGTCATCCGCAAGTACTCCGACAGGGAGATAAAGGAAATCTCGCTTATAGAGAACTTGCAGAGGGAGGATTTAAACCCCATCGAAGCGGCGACGGCGATGAAACAGCTGATGATTGACTACAAGCTCACGCAGGACGACCTTGCCGAGAGAATAGGCAAATCCCGCCCCGCAGTGGCGAACACGTTGAGACTTTTGAACCTCTGCCCCGAGGTCATGATGATGGTTGCCGAAGGGCGGCTTTCGGCAGGGCATGCGAGGACTATCGTGCCCCTGCCCGCCGAGGAGCAGTTGAGCTTTGCGCAGGAGGCAATTAAGAACGGATATTCCGTCCGCGACCTCGAAAAGAAGGTGCGCGCCTACAACATCCCCCCCGAAGTTTTGGAAGAGCGCAAGAAGAAAAAGCGCGCGCTCGCGTCCATAGAGCTCAAAGACCTCGTTGACAGGATGAGATTTACCTTCCGCACCAAAGTGAGCCTTATCGGAACGGAGAAGAAGGGCAGGATTTATATAGATTACTACTCGCGCGACGACCTCGACAGGATTTCCGAAATACTCGACATTGTGGGCAAGCAGTAAGATATTTTATAAATAAATGAATAAAAGAGCGCGGGCGGCGCAAAGAAAATTTCTTTGCGTTGCCCGCCTTATTTTTGTAAAGAAATATATAAAATAATTTTGAATAACGTTCAAAAATCCTGCCTTATGTCCGAGGTTATTCCCCGAGCGCGGGTGGTGACGAGGTGATATCTGTTCCTCGGGCTGACGTCGAAAAGGCTTACACCTCGGGCGGACGTGGCGATTGCGCCCGTCACGTCGGCAAAGTACGCCGTTCTCCCCGCGCACATTATGACGGGTAAGCCGTATAAATATGCATAGGCGCGGATTAAAAGGGGCGGGATCACGTCCTTGACCTCTTCCAATAGTGCGACGACGACGTTGCAGCCGCAGAGCGACAGGGCTTTGAAGGTGTCGGGGAAGAGAAGGTCGTTATCTATGCAGATCCCCACCTTGCAGCCGCCCGCGCGGTACAGCCCCAACCCCGCGCCGCTTTTGAAGTTTTCGCCGTCGAGGACGTGGTTCATGTCCGATATGCCGAGCAACTTTCCGCCGTCCGCCGCGGCGACCGACTTCCTCAAAAGCCCGCGGCTCTTCGTCTTGCAGGCGCATAACACCCCGCAGCCCGACTTTTCGGAGAGACGGGCTATCTCGCCGAACTTCTCCGTTTCGCCCTTTAATTCCCTTTCGTAATCCACCTCGCCCAGCCCCTCGAAGCCGAATACGGCTATATCGCATGCGGGCAGGGCGATATCGACGGGCTTTTTGTCGCTCACGACGCAAAATACCATACTCTACATTTTATTTTAAGGGGGCAAAATATGTGAAAAAAGTTTTAAGACGGGGCGCGGCGGCATAAGATAACTTGTATCGTGAGGTGAAAAGGTGAAAAAGACAGTATGCGTTTTACTCATTTTATGTGTGGCTTTTGCGATGTGTTCGCTTGCGGCTTGCGCGAAGAGACAGCCCGATAGGAGCGCCTATGAAATTTCCGCCGTGTACGACGACGGCGCAAGGACGCTTACGGGCACGGTGAATATAGATTACTTCAACGACACGGACAATGAGATAGGAGATCTGAAGTTCAACGTGTACGGCAACGCTTTCCGCGAGGGGGCGAAGATAAAGCCCGTATCGGACGCATATAAAAATCGCGCCTTCTATGCGGGGCAGTCGTTCGGCAAGACGGAGATAACCAACGTCGAGAATTGCGCGGGGTGGAACCTCGGGGGAGAGGACGAGACTCTTCTTACTGTCAATCTCATCGAGCCCGTCTATCCCGGCGAGCGCACGTCCTTAAAAATTGCATTTAAGAGTGAGCTTGCCCTTATAAATCACAGATTGGGGGTGAGCGAGAGGGCGATAAACCTCGGCAACTTCTATCCCATACTCTGCGCCTACGGGAAGGACGGGTTTATAGAGTGCCCCTATTACAGCTGCGGCGACCCCTTCGTATCCGACTGCGCCGATTACAGCGTGACGATAGATATGCCCGAGGGGTATATTGCCGCTTCGAGCGGCAAGCTCGTCGGCGAGAACTCGAATAACGGCAGAAAAAAGTGCAACTACGTGCTTGAAAACGCCCGCGACTTTGCCCTCGTGCTGTCCGACGAGTTCGTCGTGTCGTCCAAGGAGGAGATGGGGGTGGAAATAAATTGCTACTCCTATACCAAGGAGAGCGCGGACGAGGGACTTAAAAGGGCGTGCGACAGCCTTACCTATTTCTCGGACAAATTCGGGCAGTATATATACCCCACCTACTCGGTGGTGGACACGGGATTTTGCTATGGCGGAATGGAGTATCCCGCCCTCTCCATGATATCGGTCGGCGCGGGGGAGGATAGAGACTATACCATAGTTCACGAGACCGCCCATCAGTGGTGGTACGCCATGGTGGGCAGCGACCAGCTCAACGCGGGCTGGCAGGACGAGGGGCTTGCCGAATACTCCACCGTCATGTACTTCGAGGAGAGACCCGAATTTGGGTTGACGAGGGCGGCTCTCGTCGGCGCGGCTACTAAGAGCTATCGGGCGTTTTTCTCGGTATACAGCCAGCTAAACGGCGGGTGCGACACGACGATGGACAGAAATTTGAAGGACTATTCGAGCGATTTCGAATACAACAACGTAACCTACAACAAGGGCATGATTCTCTTCGACACTTTGAGAAAGACTTTGGGGGACGATAAGTTTGTGGGCTGCCTTAAAGATTACTTTTCGACCTGTTGCGGAAAGATAGCGAAAACCGAGGATATTATTGCCTGCTTTGCAAAGAGCGGCACGGATATAGAGGGGCTCTTCGCCTCCTTTATCGGGGGGAAGATAATAATCTGACCTCAAAAATTTAAAGTTGCGCCGAAGAGGTTGCAAGATTGCGCCGAAGAGGTTGCGCCCTGTGTTTTCGGGGCGGTTTAAGGGGGCGCGCGGGGCTTAATTTTCCCGCGCGCCCCTCGTTTGCGGGGCGCATAAAGCCCCGCTCTTTTAAATTCGCCGTATAAAATACAAAAAAATAAAAAACCGTCAAACGCTTGCCAAAAGGCGGACAATAATATATAATCTTTTGTGAAGGAGAAATTTTCACGATATGGAAGTTCCGGACGGTAATTGTAAAAAGACAATATTGATTTGCGATTGATCCGTATTATGTGTGTTTGAAAGCTTTCGGACTTGCACGGGTCAACCGTGCATTTTTTTACGCCCTGCGGCGTGAAACGGAGGTGAAAAATGGTCAGATTTTACTTGAACGGCGAGGACGGCAAGCTCGCTCTCTCCCAAGATTTTGCCGAGAAGTGCTGGATAGACATGGTCAATCCCACGGACGACGAGTGCGAAGAGGTGGCGGCGTTGTCGGGGATATCCGAGGACATGATAAAAGCCGCCCTCGACGAGGAGGAGAGCGCGCGTTCGGAAGTGGACGGCGGCAACAGCATGTTCATCGTCGACTGCCCCGTGATAGAAGAGGGGGCGAACGGCGACAGCTATACTACCCTTCCGCTTGCCTTGATATACAATAAAAAGTGCATAATATCCGTGTCCTTGAAGGGCAACACCGTCTTGAAGGACTTCATAACGGGCAGGGAGAGCGTGAGGGCGGATAAACCCGTGCACTTCACCCTGACCTTTATGCTCGGCAACGCGACGAGATTTTTGTACTATCTTAAACAGATAGACCGCAAAAACCATAGAATTCAGGCGGAATTGGGCAGGACGATGAGGAACGCCGAGATTGTTCAGCTCCTCGATCTGCAGAACTCCCTCGTATATTTCTCGACTTCTCTCGCCGCAAACGTGCGCGTGCACGAAAAGCTGTCGCGGGTGGAAGCCGTAAAGTCGAGCGAGGAGTACGCAGACCTCTTCGAGGACGTAACTATTGAGAATTTGCAGGCTATCGAGACCTGTAATATATATAAAAATATACTGAGCGTGACGATGGACGCATACGGGTCGGTCATCTCCAACAACTCCAACGACACGATGAGAAAGCTCACCATAATCACCATTCTTCTCGCCGTGCCGACGATGATTGCGGGGTTCTGGGGAATGAACATGCCCGTGCCCTTTCAAAGCGGCGTCTCGCTTGCAAGCACCCTTTGGTTCTGGCTCGTGATAGCGGGCACTTTCGCCCTCACCGCGGCGATTGCCATCTTTATCTTAAAGAGCTCCGCGTTCAACCGACCCGCCCGCAAAAAGCGGCTTAAAAGGCGCGAAAAAAAGGAACGAAAGTAGGGGCAAAGAGAGGGGAAAAATATGCCGATATTGCAATATATATGCGAAAAATGCGGCTTTGAGTTTGACGAGCTCGTCAAATGCCATACAGACGATATTTTCTGCCCCAAGTGCGGCGCAAGGGCTAAAAGGGTGTGGAGCGGGAAGGTATTTTCCGCCACGGGCAGGCAAAAGAAGAACTGTTCGGGGCACTGCGCGGGCTGCGACGGCTGTAAATAGGGCTTTTTTGTCGATTTTTCGGCTAAAATTTCGCAAAACTCTTGATTTTGCGGCGCAGTTGTTATACAATTAATACAGTACTTTGCAATGAGGTGGAAAAAAGTGAATTGGTTTACGCAAATTGACGTGGTAATGCCCAACTGGGCGTGGCTCGCTTCGGCGCTCGTCGCCGTCGCTCTCATCGCCCTGATCGTTTGGAGCATTGTCGACCAGCACAAACACAAGGATAAGCCGGATGAAGGGCAATCGCAATCGACGGCTGCCGATACCCAACCCGAGGCGGCGGCGACTTCGGACAGCGCGGAAGATATGTGGACGCCTGCGCCTGCGCCCGTTGAGGAGGAGCAAAATCAACGGGAAAAGGCTGAAGAGGTTGTTCCCGAGGAGACCGCGCCCGTCGAGGAAGCGGCGCCCGTCGAGGAGACGAAGGCTGAGGAGCCCGTTGAAGAGCCCGTAAAGGAGCAGCCCGTTGAGGAAGCGGTACCTGTTGAAGAGCCCGCGGCACAAGAAGATAAACCCCAAGAGGAAAAGCCCGCCGAGCCCGTGAGCGAGAAGGCGGAAGAGAA
This sequence comes from uncultured Clostridia bacterium, assembly GCA_947631325.1. GTDB lineage: Bacteria > Bacillota > Clostridia > Christensenellales > Borkfalkiaceae > Coproplasma. The sequence goes on from CANRKX010000020.1 coordinate 18,288, forward strand.
GGAGGAGGCGCCCGTCGTTGCCGAGAAAGCGGCAAGCGAGGTTGCGGCGACCGATTCCGCCAAGGAGGAACCCGTGAAGAAAGAAGAAAAGCCCGTAAAGAAGGCGGCTGCAAAGCCCGCAAGCACTGCAAAGACGGCGACTGCCGCAAAGAGCGCGGCGGCGACCAAGAGCGCGCCTGCCGCTAAACCCGCGGCAAAGCCCGCAAATAACGCAAAGCCCGCGGCTAAGCCCGCGACGGATAAGGCTGCCGCAAATAAGCCCGCCGCTGCGAAAGCCGCGACCCCCTCAAAGCCTGCGCCTGCGGCAAAGCCCGCACCCGCTGCTAAGCCCGTGGCGGCAAAGCCCGCGCCTGCGGCTAAACCCGCCGCACCCGCGCCCGCACCCGCGGCAGACGACAAGGGACCCGCAAAGGTATACCATATCGCCAAGAGAAAGTCGGACGGCAAGTGGCAGATAAAGGCGGCAGGCGGCGCGAAGGCGATAAAGCTCTTCGACACGCAGAAGGAAGCAATTGACTATTGCAAGACTCTTGCCGACAACCAGGAAGCCAATATCATGATACATAAGGCTGACGGGTCTTTCCGCAAGCTGACTTATTGAGTATTGATTGTAGCAAGAAAGTAAGGCGCGAGGGTGCTCGCGCCTTTTTGCTTGCTGCCGCTTCGCGGCGCATATATGCGTCGCATAACTATGTCGAGCTTGCGTTTGCCCTCGGTCACGTACTTCATTGTACGCTCCCGTCGGGACAATCCGCGCTCTCCTTGTTCTGCTCGCATCTCTGCGCCGCGGCTTCCTATGAGCAATAATAACCGCGCTTGTTAAGGTGACTGTCATCCCGAGCGATTAAGAATCTCGCGAAGCGAGTTCGATAGAGTCGAGGGACCCCCTCGTGGTCTCGGGGAGTAATGTTGAAACGCAATCCTCATACCCTGGGGGATATTTCGACTACGTGCGGCGCACACGCCGCACTCCGCTCAATATGACAAGCCTTAACGAGCCGCGCACTCAATCGCTCTGCCGTTTCTTGCAAGCGGGGGGTGTTTAATACAAATAAAATAAGTTTATATAATAATGTAGATAAAAAAATCACGAAAATTTTCAAGCTGAAAGAGGTATTAAAATGACAAAAATCGACGTGTTTTCGGGCTTTTTGGGCGCGGGCAAGACGACGCTCATTAAAAAGCTCATTAAGGAAGCTTACGCGGGCGAAAAACTCGTGCTTATCGAGAACGAATTCGGCGAAATCGGCGTTGACGGCGGATTTTTAGCCGAGGCGGGAATAAAGATAAACGAACTCAATTCGGGCTGTATTTGCTGTTCGCTCGTCGGCGACTTTGCAAAAGCTTTAAAAAAGGTTCAGGCTGAGTATGCGCCCGACAGAATTTTGATTGAGCCCTCGGGCGTGGGCAAGCTTTCCGACGTGCTCCGCGCCGTCGAGAGCGCCAACCTTGAGAACTGCAAGATAAACACCTTCACTACCGTCGTTGACGCCAATAAGTGCAAGATGTACATGAAGAACTTCGGCGAATTCTTCAACGACCAGATTGAGACGGCGGCTTGTATCGTATTCTCGCATGCCGACGTTGCGGGCGCCGAAAAGCTTGCAAAGGCGGTGGAGCTTGTGCGGGCGCACAACCCTTCTGCGACAATCGTAACCACTCCTTTTTCCGAACTTTCGGGCAAGGAGTTGCTCGCCGCTATGGAACATTCCGATACGCTATCCGACATGCTCGCCGAGCTCGAAAGACATGCTCACGACCATGACGACGAGGACGAAGATGAGGACGGCTGTTGCCATCACCATCACCACGACCATGACGATGACGACGACGGGGACGGACACGATCACCATGAACACCATCACGACCATGACGACGACCATGAGGGCTGCTGCCATCACCATGACGACGACCACGACCACGACGAAGAGCACGAACACGGCGAGGGGCATCACCACCACCACCATGCAGACGAGGTGTTCACGAGCTGGGGCGTCGAGACTTCTAAGGCGTTTGAAAAGGACGCGCTTAACAGGGCGATTGGCGAGCTGACGGACGCGGTGCGTTTCGGCACCGTCTTGCGCGCCAAGGGCATTGTGCAAAACGCCGCGGGCGGGTGGATACACTTTGACTATGTGCCCGGCGAGGTGCAGCTTCGCGACGGCGCGCCCTCATACACGGGCAAACTGTGCGTTATAGGTTCCAAGCTCGACGAGGACGAACTCAAAGAGCTGTTCGGAGTTTAAAGGGGCTTTTATGAAGGCGACGGGCTGGGATTTGATGAAGCTTGCGCAGACCTTTGAGGGCGAATTTTGCCTTTCCGACTTCTCGCCCGAGGAACTTGACGAGCTCTTGGGGCTTGTCGCCGACGCCGAGACGTACGAGCAAGCTCGGGAAAGATATTTCGAGTTTTACGACGATGTGAAGGATAGGGTTTTAGGCAAGCACAAGTGGAGCGATTAAAAAGTTCACGAAAATTTTAATGCCATTGCGGGCATTAAAATATTTGTGAGGGAGTACTTTATGTCAGAAGAAGTTTCGGTTTATCTCTTTCTGGGCTTTCTGGAGTCCGGCAAGACAAAGTTCATACAGGAGACTCTCGAGGACCCGAGGATGGAGAACGGCGAGAGAACTCTTTTATTGGTCTGCGAGGAGGGCGAGGAGGAATACGACCCGCACACCTTCAAGGTCAAAAACGTCGCCGTCGTCACTCTCGAGAGCGAGGACGAATTAAACATACAAAATCTCACCGCCCTGACGGAGAAATATCGCGCCGAGAGGGTGGTGGTGGAGTACAACGGGGCGTGGCTTCTTCAGGCGTTCTTTGACGCCATGCCCGAAAATTGGGTCATCAACCAGATGATGACCTTCTTCGACGCCAACACTTTTATAAATTACAACCGCAACATGCGCCAGCTCGTTTACGACAAGATCTACATGACGCAGATGGTGGTGTTTAACCGCTTCAAGCCCGAAATGGACAAGATGGAGTTCCATAAGATTGTGCGCGGCGCGTCGAGGAGACCCGATATAGTCTATGAATATCTCGGCGGCAATCCCGAATTCGACGATATCGAGGACCCGCTGCCCTTCGACGTCAACGCCCCCGTCGTCGAGATAGCCGACCGCGACTTTGCGTGGTTTTACCGCGATATTGCCGAAAAGCCCGCGGAGTATGTGGGGAAGACGGTGAAGTTCAAGGGCATGGCGGCAGTCTCCAAAAAGACGCCGCAGGGCTATATCGTCCTCGGCAGGCACATCATGACCTGTTGCGAGGCGGACATTGCGTACGACGGCTTTGCCGTCAACACGAAGGGGCTTTTGGAGGGCATTAAGACCCGCGATTGGCTGACTGTCACCGCAAAGGTGCGCATGGAATACAGCTCTGTCTACCGCAAGCAGGGGCCCGTGCTCGTCGCCGAAAAGTTGGAGAGGGCGACGCCCCCCGAAGAGGTGGTCGTAACCTACTATTAATGCATTTTATTTATATTTAAAAAGCCGCCGTGCGAGGTTGTCGCGCGGCGGCTTTTGCCGTTAAATTTGCATATATATTGCTATTTTTGTCAGAGTAACGCCCTGCCCTGCGCAGTGCCCACTACCGTGAACAACTGTATCTCCTGTCCGTTTTCGGCGTCCACATAGACGAAGTATTCGCTGCCGTCCATAGTGCCGTTGAACTCATAGGCGAGCCTCTCATCACCCTCTATGGGGATGAGTGAAAGTCTGCACCCCTTTATATCGAGGTTAGCGTTCAAGCTCTCCTCGGCTTCCGATCTTGAAAGGGTTGCCGCGGGGATATCCCTGTCCGAATGGTTCAAAACATAGCTCAACGCCTCCATGCCCGTGACGATGCCGCGCTCCTCGCATACCTTAATCTTAATGAGGTCGGAGTATACCGTCACGTCGTCGTCCACATATGCGAAGTTGAGGTTGCATACCGTTCCGTTCTCGCTCGTCCAGACGGGTTCCATGTCGTCTATTCCCAAACTGTCGAGGAAGTCCTCAGCGATATCTATACACCTGTCTACCGAGAAATTCTTCTCGGTGCAGTCCTTATAGCTGTTGAATTCCACTACTCTGCCGCCGCGCTTTGAAAGCTGCGCCCACATCTCGCCGTCCTTTGCAGATATCGAGATATTGTAGCACTCTATATTTTGCGCCATGGCTTCGCCCGTGCAGGAGACGCCTGTTATGCCGTAATCGGCAAAGTACTTCTGCGCAAGCTCTTCGGCTCTCGCCGCGGTGATCTCTTTAAGATTTTCAAGGCTCTTGGGGTTGACCTTTTCGATATTCTCGGCAAAGGGTCCGTCGTTTATCTCAGAGGGAGTCTCGACGGGGGTGTTCTCTATGTCGCCGAAGGTGACGAACACGATTCCGTTGCCGTCGCCCGTGAGGAGTGCGAGCATGTCGTTCTTGTCCGCTATCGACGCGAGCTCGTTGAGGGCGTCTTTTAACTGCCTGTTGACCTTATACATATATTCTATCGTCGCAATCTGGCTGTCGGTGAGCTTTCTGCCGTTGGCAACGGAATATAGCATGGTCTGCGCGCTGTCGCCCATCTTGTTGACGAATGAGGTCATATTCTGCGTGAGCTCGCTGCCGACAGGCATGCGCTCCAATATGGTCTCCGCCATCTCGCTCTCTATGGCGATATCGCTTAAAACGCGCACCTGCTCGTTTCTCGTGTTGGCGACCTTCGCCTTGGAGAGGTTGGAGTCGAGATTGTCCACTATGGAGTTGAGTTCGTACAGATTTTCGCTCTGCGCCGTCGCCATGTCAGCCTGTATGCCGTTGGTATACATCCAGCCGAATGAGAGGATTGTGCCGAGGGCGAGGGTGGTGACGCCCAAGCATATGACCGCCGCAAGCCAGCCCCCGAAGCCGGGCGCATGCCTTTTGTCGTTGCGGGCGGCGCGCTTTTCGGCGCGCACCTTCAACCTGTGCTCTCTCTTGGCGCGTCTGTCGGCGGCTGCGGCTTCGCGCTTTGCAACGCGTTCCTCTATCTTCGCCTGCTTTTCGCTCTTCTTTCTCTCTATTCTCGCTTCCTTTGTCTCGTGCTTCAACATATCATGGCACTCTCTGCGCGCTTCCCTTCTGTCGGCGCGCGCCTGTTTGAGAGCGGCTATCCTGTCAAGTCTCTTCTGCTTTGCTTCAAGCTTCTTTTCAAGCTTTTTCTGCTTCTTCTCGGCGCGTATCTTCGCCGCTTCCAGCTTTTTGCTCTCTGCCGCCGCCTTCTTCTTTTCGCGCGCCGTCATCTCCTTTAATTCTCTATTCACGGCAGTCGTCTTTTTGCTTTGGGAAGTCGAGGATTTGGTGCGCCCGCTCTTCTTTTTGGGGCTGTCCGCCGTTCTCTTTCTGCCCTTTGAGCTGCTTGTTGTATTTGTGAGTTTTTCTGCCTTTTCGGTTCCGCTCGATATTTCTTTCTTTGCCATAATCTTCCCCCTTAAATAGCGAATACGTGTTTACCGATTGTGGTAACAGTCTGTCTGCCGAATATCCACGAGCTCGTCGCCACCGCGGGGTTGTAATAATAGAGACAACCGTAGGTGGGGTCCCAGCCGTTCAATGCGTCCTGCGCAGCGTTCATCGCCGTCTTGTCGGGCGAAAGGTTAATCTGCCCGTCTGAGACTGCGGTGAAGGCGTCCTTTTGGTATATTACGCCCGCAATCGTGTTGGGGAACTTGCCCGATTTTACGCGGTTCAAAATCACCGCGCCGACCGCTACCTGACCCGTATAGCTCTCGCCGCGCGCCTCCGCGTATATACATTTGGCGAGAAGATAGGTGTCCGAACTCGTGTAGTTGGAATTGGACTGCGAGCCCGAGGGCTTATTGCCCCCTTCGAGCGCTTTCGCCGAATCCATCATGCCGAGGGCTTCGAAGGTGGATTTGCCCGCAATGCCGTCGGCGGTAAGCCCGTTTTTGCGCTGGAAGTATTTGACCGCTTCCACCGTCTTTGCGCCGTAGATTCCGTCCACCGCGCCCGAGTAGTATCCCCATTGTTTAAGTCTTCGCTGCAACTCCTTGACTTCGCCGCCGCTCGCACCTTGCCTGAGCACCGCGGTCTGCACGAAGGGAGCAGAGGCGATATCTTCGCTTGTACGTCCCAAATCAATCAGGGCGGTAGTGCAGGCGACCGCAGCCGCGGCAACCGCAACTATGCCCGTTTTAAGTGCTTTTTTCATCATTCCTCCTTGCCCGCAAACGGCGAGCGTTATATATTAAGAAGCGTCAATTGAAAAATTTACGCAGTATGTCGTATATTGCAGAACGGTATTCGGGTCTGCCCGCCGACGAGGTGAAGCAGAGGGGCGGATAGATAACGCACCACCAGTTGTCGCCCTTGCCCGAGCCGAGCTCGATGATGAGAGCGTCGTATACGCCCTCTTCGAGCGTCACGTCGCCATAGACGCGGGTGGGGAACTTTTCCCTCTTTATCGCCGCATGAGAGGTGTATGAAAAGCCGTTTTGCTTCAATACCCCGTCGCATACCCTCTCTATGTCGCCGAGAGCGGAGGATATCACCTCGATAGCCCTCTCCTTGTCGGTGCACTGCGCGGCTAACGGGGTGAGAAAGTTCACCACTTCGTCCTTGACCTTGTACTTGACGTTCTGGTCGCGTTCGAGGTTGGAGTCGGCGCGCACGTGGATGCGGAGATAGTCCGTCTGAGTCTGCCCGCCCGAAAATACAGTCGCGCAAACTACCGTTGCAATTATTATGAATAATACCAAAAAAGTTATACAAAAATTTTTCATAC